>NZ_JBXAHL010000003.1:63905-406072 GCF_058795055.1 Cupriavidus sp. GW823-FHT06D04
GACGAGATCAGCACGACGCTGGCGCAGAGCGTGCGCGAGATCTCGGCCCAGACCCAGGCGCATGCCAGCCAGACCCTTGCGGAGATCGACCGCTTGGTGCAAGCCGCTTCGGACGCGCCGAAGGCGGCCGTCGCGCTGCAGGCGGAACTGGCTTCGCGCGATGCACAGCGCTTCGCCGCCTGGACCGACACGCTCGGCACCATGACGGCCGCGTTGCGGCAGGAGTGGGAGCAACTGAACGCGCATACGGTAAGCCGCCAGGACGAGATCAGCACGACGCTGGCGCAGAGCGTGCGCGAGATCTCGGCCCAGACCCAGGCGCATGCCAGCCAGACCCTCGCGGAAATCGACCGCCTGGTGCAAGCCGCGTCGGACGCGCCGAAGGCGGCCGTCGCGCTGCAGGCGGAACTGGCTTCGCGCGATGCACAGCGCTTCGCCGCCTGGACCGACACGCTCGGCACCATGACGGCCGCGTTGCGGCAGGAGTGGGAGCAACTGAACGCGCATACGGTAAGCCGCCAGGACGAGATCAGCACGACGCTGGCGCAGAGCGTGCGCGAGATCTCGGCCCAGACCCAGGCGCATGCCAGCCAGACCCTCGCGGAAATCGACCGCCTGGTGCAAGCCGCGTCGGACGCGCCGAAGGCGGCCGTCGCGCTGCAGGCGGAACTGGCTTCGCGCGATGCACAGCGCTTCGCCGCCTGGACCGATACGCTCGGCACTATGACGGCCGCGTTGCGCCAGGAGTGGGAACAGCTGAACGCGCATACGGTAAGCCGCCAGGACGAGATCAGCACGACGCTGGCGCAGAGCGTGCGCGACATCTCGACCCAGACCCAGGCGCATGCCAGTCGCACCCTCGCTGAGATCGACCGTCTGGTGCAGGCTGCAGCGGACGCCCCGAAGGCGGCCGTTGCGCTGCAGGCCGAGCTGGCTGCGCGCGATGAACAGCGCTTTGCCAGCTGGACCGATACGCTCGGCACCATCGCCGCCACGCTGCGCCAGCAGTGGGAACAGGCCAGCACGCACGCCGCCACCCGCCAGCAGGAGATCTGCGAGGCGCTGGCGCAGACCGCGCGCGCGATCTCGACCGAGACGCAGGCGCATGCCAGCACCACCCTCGCCGAAATCGACCGCCTGGTGCAAGCCGCGGCCGAGGCACCCAAGGCCGCCACCACATTGCAGGCGGAACTGGCATCGCAGGACGCGCAACGCATGGCTGCCTGGACCGATACGCTCGGCACCATGGCCGCATCGCTGCGCCAGGAATGGGAACAGGCCAGCGCACACACCGTCAGCCGCCAGCAGGAAATCTGCGAGACGCTGGCCGTCACCGCGCGCGACATGGCAGCCCAGGCGCAGGCCCAGGCCACCGGCACCATCGCCGAAGTTGCCCACCTGATGCAGGCCGCATCCGAAGCGCCCAAGGCCGCCGCGGAGGTCATCGCGGAACTGCGCGAGAAGCTCACCGACGGCATGGCGCGCGACAACGCCATGCTGGAAGAACGCAGCCGCATGCTGGAAACGCTGGGCACGCTGCTCGATGCCGTGAATCATGCCTCCACTGAGCAGCGCAGCGTGGTCGACACCCTGGTCGCCACCACGGCGGACCTGCTGGACCGCGTCGGCACGCGCTTTACCGACAAGGTCGAATCCGAAACCGGCAAGCTCACCGACATCGCCGCGCAGGTCACCGGCAGCGCGGTCGAAGTCGCGAGCCTGGGCGAGGCCTTTGGCGTGGCGGTGCAGCTGTTCAGCGAATCCAACGGCAAGCTGATCGACCACCTGCAGCGCATCGAGGTCGCGCTGGACAAGTCGATGACGCGCAGCGACGAGCAACTGGCCTACTACGTGGCGCAGGCGCGCGAAGTCGTCGACCTGAGCATGCTGTCGCAAAAGCAGATCCTTGAGGACCTGCAGCAGCGCGCCGGCCAGCAAGCGCCCAGCGCAGAGGCGGCATGAGAGAGGACCTTGACGCCGGCGTTGAGCCGACCGTTCCCGCGTGGGCGGTCTTTGGCGACCTGATGTCGGTCCTGCTGGGCGCGTTCGTGCTGGTCCTGCTGGGGGTCATCGGCGTGCAGATGGAACTGTCGGCCAGGCTGGAAGCCGAGGTGAAGCAGCGGCAGGAGGAAGCACAGCGCCGCGAGACGCTGGAAAAGGCGCTGGCGGGGCCGCTGGCGGCCGGCCGCGTGACGCTGGTGAACGGGCGCATCGGCATCAGCGGCAACGTGCTGTTTGCGCTCAACTCAGACCAGCTGCAACCTGACGGCCGCGATCTGCTGAAAAGCCTGGCGCAACCGTTGTCAGCCTACCTGCGCAGCCGCGACGAGATCCTGATGGTGAGCGGCTTTACCGACGACCAGCAGGTGCGCGAAGGCAATCGCCGCTTTGCCGACAACTGGGAGCTGTCGGCGCAGCGCGCGCTGACCGTGACCCGCACCCTGATCGATGCCGGCATCCCGCCCACCTCGGTGTTCTCGGCCGCCTTCGGTTCGCAGCAGCCTGTGACACCGAATGCCGATGCCGAGGGCCGCGCGAAGAACCGGCGCGTGGAGATCTCGCCGGTGCCGCGCGTGACCGCGGGCACGGTGAAGCCGCATGGCTAGCCTCGACGTGGCAGCCGATATCCGCGCGCAACTGGACGCCTGGCAGGCCAGCGGCGCCGACCAGGCCGATCCCGTGCGCTTCCGCCTGATGGAGGCGCTGGCCCGTCGCTGCGCCGGACACAGTGGCGCGGTGCGGGGCTTGCTGGATGAGCGCCTGCGAGGTCTGGCCGCCGCGTATGCAGCCATCGTGCAGCGGTACACAGGCAACGATAGCGATATTGCCGATGGTGGCGCGCCGTCCACGCCAACGTCCAGCCCGACAGCCAGCGCGCTTGGCGCACTCGTGCACGACATCACCGCGCGCGCCAGGCCCGCCGTCGCGGTCGCCTCGAACGATGCACGGTCGCCCGCGCCGGTGCCGGCACACGCCCCCCAGTCCAACGCGCCGCTGGTCGATGCCCTGGCCGACTACTTCCGCGAAACCTGGGCCAGGGTCAGCGTCGAGCAGCACTTCCGCCTGTCGCTGGAACGCGTGCCGGAGAATGCCGGGCCGCTCAATACCGACCATCTCGTGCATCGTTCGCTGTCGCTGATGCGCGAGACCTCGCCGGAATACCTGCGGCATTTCCTGTCCTATGTCGAGGGCATGTCCTGGCTGGAGCAGTTGGGCGCAGCGGCGGCGGCCGAGAAAGAAGCGGCGCGCGCCGCCGCGGCCAAAAAGAGCGCGCGCGGCAAGGCTCGCAAATAGCAGTCCGGCCCGCGCCTCAGCGCAGCCGCACCACCACCTTGCCGAAGGCCCCGCGTTCCAGGTGGTCGAGCGCCGCGGGCAAGTCCCCGAAGTCATACTCGCGCTCGATCACCGGGCGCAGCCCCAGCCAGTCCACGGCACGCACCAGGTCCTGCAGCGCGCGCCGGTGCGACACGCCGATCCCCTGCACGGTCACGCGGCCATGCAGCACCGGATAGACGCTGGCGCGCAGCTCATCGCCCTGAAGGTTGCCGATCACCGAGATCCGGCCGCCCTGCGCCAGCGCGGCCAGCGACCGGCCGAAGTTGTCTCCGCCAGCCAGTTCCAGCATATGGTCGGCACCGCGGCCGCCGGTCAGCTCGCGCACGGCAGCCGGCCAGTCAGCGGTGCGGCCGCGATGGACGCCATGCGCCGCGCCCAGCTCCTGCACGCGCGCCAGCTTGTCGTCGCTGCCGGACACCACGATCACGCGCGCACCCTGTGCGCGGGCGATCTGCACGGCAAACAGGGCCACGCCGCCGGTGCCGATCACCACGACGGTGTCGCCGGGCCGCGTCACCGTGGCCTCGGCCAGGGCTTGCCAGGCCGTCAGGCCGGCGCAGGTCAGGGTGCTGGCCTGCGCGGCGTCGAGCGTGCGCGGGGCCGACATCAGCGAATCTTCTGCCAGCACCACGTACTCCGAAAGCATGCCGGGACCAGGCACGCCCAGCGGCATGCTGCGGCGCGGCTGAACGCCATCGAGCCAGCCGGTGAAGAAGGTGCTGATCACGGCGTCGCCAGGGGCAAAGTCGGCTACACCTTCGCCAATCGCCACCACCTCGCCGCGCATGTCCGACCCGGGAACCAGCGGCGGCTGCACGGGCATGCCCATGCCGTCCTGGATGATCAGCAGGTCGCGGTAGTTCAGGGCCACTGCATGGACCCGCACGAGCACCTCGCCGGGACCGGGCACGGGAATGGGCGCGTCGACGCGACGCAGGTTGTTGCGGCCGAAAGCGGACAGTTGCCAGCGTTGCATGGAGGACGTCATGGGGTACTCCGGTCTGTTGAAAACGGTGAACCCACTATACTGATTCCCTGACAGATCCATTGGGCAATCGATGTCCTTCCCATGTAGATCCTATGGAACCAATTACCCATGACCGGCTGGCCGGGATCTCCGCCTTCGTGGCCGCCGCGGAGGCCGGCAGCTTTGCCCAGGCCGCGGCGCGCCTGGGGCTGACGCGCTCGGCCATCGGCAAGGCCATCGCCCGGCTTGAGGCACGCGTCGGCACGCGCCTGTTCGTGCGCACCACGCGCAGCCTGGCGCTGACCGACGACGGCCAGGCCTTTTATGAACGCTGTGCCCAGGCGCTGGAAGACCTGGATGCCGCCCAGCTCATGCTCGAAGCCGGGCGCAGGGAAGCGGCCGGCCGGGTTCGCGTGAGCGCCCCGGTGGTGTTCGGCCGCCACCATGTGGCGCCGCTGCTGCTGGAGCTGGCGGACCGTCATCCGGAGTTGCGGCTGGAAGGGAATTTCACCGACCGGCTGGTCGACTTTGCTGACGACGGCATCGACCTGGCCATCCGCAGCGGACGCCTGCCGGACAGCGACATGCTGGTGGCACGTCCGCTGGGCATGCAGGCGATGGTGCTCTGCGCCGCGCCCGGGTACCTGCGCAAGCATGGCACGCCGGCCAGCATTGCCGACCTGGCCTCGCACCGCTGCCTCGTCTACATGCATGGCGGCGAGTCCGTGCCCTGGTCACTTGCCGGTCCCGACGGCAATATCGCGCGGCCGGAACTGGCGCACCGTCTCGGCTTTGACGATATCGACACCATCGCCGCCGCAGCCATACGTGGCGCGGGCCTGGTCAATGTCCCGTTGTGGCTGGTGCGGCAGCCGCTGGACCAGGGCACGCTGGTGCGCGTACTGCCGCAAGCCTCCGTCATCCGGACCCCGCTGCACCTGGTGTGGCCGCGCACCCGTTTCCTGCCGCACAAGCTGAGGGTGACGATCGATTTGCTGGTGGAGGCGATTCCCGGGGTGCTCGCGCTGGACTGACGCCGGCGGCGCAAGTCGCCCGCTATCCCTTCACCGCAAACCCGTACAACGCTGCGGCGTTGCGCCACCGGAGCGCAGCGGACAAGGCCGCGCCGGCCTCCTCGCTGTCACCGGACGCCCCTTGTCCCGGCCATGCGGCAAGCATCCGGCACTCGTCGACCCGAGCCGGCGCCTCGTGATTGGTCCATGGCCAGTCGCTGCCCCACAGCAAGCGGTCATCGCCCACGACTTCGCGCCATCGCTGCGCAAGCCCGTGCCAGTCCTGAGGGGATGCAAGCCGGTACGGCGCGCTGATCTTCACCCAGACCTGGCGGCGCGCGCGCACGGCAGTGGCCACGTCGAAGATCGCATCCGCGGTTCCTGCGGGGCCGGGCCGGCCAAAGTGGTCAAGCACGACCGGCGCGCCGGCATCGCCAAGGGCCGCGTCAAGCTGCGCCAGCACCATGGCGCCATCGCCGTTGCTGGTATGGAGTTCGACATGCCAGCCCAGCCCGGCGATCCGGGAGAACAGCCCGCGCCACGGCGCGGTGGCAATGCGCTGCCAGTCCGGATCGCCATACAGGTTCAGGCGGATGCCCCGCACGCCGGCGCCGTGCAATGTGGCCAGTTCCTGGTCCGTCACTTCCGGGTCGACCACCGCGACGCCGCGCAAGCGCCCGGGCATGGCCTGCAGCGCGGCCAGCAGCGCCGCATTGTCGGTGCCGAGAAAGCTGGGCTGCACCACTACCCCATACAGCTCTCCGAGTTCTGCAAGCCGGACGTGCCAGCCCTTCAGGTCGGCGGCATAGGGCGGCCGGTAGCGGGCCGATGGCGCGGCCACTCCGGCATCGAAGACGTGGAAGTGGGTATCCACCAGCGGCAATGCGCGCTTGCTCATCAGTCAGTCCCTCCGTGGCGCGGCTCAGTGGCGCGGGTATATCCGGATATGGCATCCGAACCCGCGTCAGTATTCTAGTCCTCTAGAGGACATCGGCATTGACATCAATTTAGCACGGGTTCGGCATGCCAGACAACGCGCTGCTCCAGACTACAACCACCGCCGCGGGCCTGAGCCGCTACGGCCAGATTGCGGCGGAACTGCAGGCAAGGATCGTTTCGGGCGCGTGGGCGCCCGGCAGCGCCATTCCTGCGGAAGGCGCGCTGGCCAAGGAGTTCGGCATCGCGCTGGGCACCATCCGGCAGGCCATCGCCGTGCTGGTCCAGCAGGGCCTGCTGGAGCGCGTGCAGGGCAAGGGCACCTTCGTGCGCAAGGGACTGAGCGGGGCCAGCCTGATGCGGTTTTTCCGCTTCGGCGGCGCCGATGGCGCGCCGGCGGTGCCGCGCTCGGAAATCCTGTCGTGCCGCGCCGTGCGCCTGGACAAGGCCATGGCAACCCGCTTCGGGCTGCCGACGGGTGCACGCGGGCTGGCAATTTCACGCCGCCGCTGGCTGGATGACACGCCCCGGCTGCTGGAATCGATCTGGCTGCCGCTGCCGCGCTGCGAGGCCCTGCAGCAACTCCCGCCGGTGCAATGGGGCGACCTGCTCTACCCGCTGCTGGGCAGCGCCTGCGGCATTACGGTCCATCGCGCCGTTGATGAAGTGACCTTCCGCACGCTAGCAGCAGACGAGGCCGCCTTGCTGGACTTGCCGGATGCGCACCCGTGCGCGGTCGTGACCCGGCATGCCTTCGACCTGGGCGGCAGCTGCATCGAATACCGGCTGACGCGGGGCGACGCCTTTGCCTTTCGCTATACCGCGGACGTCCGCTGACGGACCGCACCCGAGGAGACAGACCCATGCACGCACGCCACGCGATCGCCGCCACGATCGCTGCCATGATCACCACCACCACGCTGGTGCAGGCCGCCGACACCGCCGCGGCCTGGCCGGCACGCCCCATCACGATCGTGGTGACGTATCCGCCGGGCGGCGGCGCGGACCTGATGGCACGGCTGATCGCCCCGGGTCTCGGGCGCGAGCTGGGCCAGACCGTGATCGTCGAGAACCGCCCGGGTGCCGGTGGGCAGATCGGTGCAGCCTATGTCGCCAAGGCGGCGCCGGACGGCTACACGATGATGGTCGATGCCTCCTCGTATGCGGTGAATCCCAGCCTCTATCCGCGCCTGCCCTACGATCCGGACAAGGCCTTCCGGCCGGTCGGCGTGCTGGCGCGCTATCCCAATGTGCTGGTGGCCACGGCGAGCTTCCCTGCCAGCAAGGTCAGCGACGTCATGGCCATGGCCAGGCAAAAGCCAGGCTCGGTCGCCTTTGCGTCCTCGGGCAATGGCTCGGCGCAGCATCTGGCGGGCGTGCTGTTCGAGCAGCGCGCGGGAGTCGACCTACTGCATGTGCCCTACAAGGGCGGCGGCCCCGCCATGACCGATGTCATCGCCGGCCAGGTGCCGCTGTTCTTTGCCAACGTGGCGTCGAGCCTGCAGCACATCAAGGCCGGCAAGCTCAAGCCGCTGGCAGTGACCAGCCATGCCCGCACCCAGGCATTGCCGTCCGTGCCCACCATGCAGGAAGCCGGCGTGGCGAGCTACGAGGTCTATGAATGGAACGCGGCTTTCCTGCCCGCCGCAACGCCGGACCCGATCGCAGCGAAGCTCGCTGACGCCCTGCAGAAAGTCATGACCAGCCCCGAGATCCGGCAACGCGTGGCCGAGCTGGGCGGCGAGGTCGTGGCTGCGCCGCCAGCACAGGCACGGCAATTCATCGACGGGCAGACCCGGCTATGGGCCAAGGTCATCCGGGACGGCAACATCAAGCCCGAATAGCACCCGCCAGCACCGCCCCTGCCCCACCACGGCCCAGCTACAGAACCTTCAGGAGAAATACATGACCTCGATCAATCCCCTTCGCCGCCATCTGCTCAAGACCACCGCCGCGCTGGGCGCGTGCGCGCTGGCGCCAACGCTGGCGCGTGCCCAGGCCTGGCCGGCCAAGCCGATCCGGCTGGTGGTGCCGTTCGCGCCGGGCGGCAGCTCGGAGATCGTGGCGCGCTCCACCGCGGCGGAGCTGACCAAGCTGCTTGGCGTGTCAGTCTTCGTCGAGAACAAGCCCGGCGCGGCCGGCAATATCGCGATGGGCGAAGTCGCGCGCGCCGATGACAACCACACGCTGATCCTCGGCCATATCGGCACGCTGGCGGTCAATCCGTTTATCTTCCCGAAGCTGCCCTACGACCCCATCAAGGATTTCCGCGCGATCTCGCTGCTGTCGAAGGTGCCGAGCCTGTATGTGGTCCACCCCGACGTGCCCGCGAAGAACCTGAAGGAGTTCGTGGCGCTAGCCAAGAGCAAACCCGGCAAGCTGAACTACGGTTCGGCCGGCAACGGCAGCGCCGGCCACCTGGCCTTTGAATACCTGAAGGCCGCGACCGGCACCTTCATCACCCATGTGCCGTATCGCGGCAGCGGCCCGCAGATCACCGACCTGCTGTCGGGGCGGCTGGACGCGGCCGCCGTCGGCGCACCGGCGATCATCCAGTTCATCAAGGCCGGCAAGTTGCGCTGCATCGCCACCGGCACGACCCAGCGCATTCCCCAGCTGCCTGACGTGCCGACGGTTGCCGAACAAGGCTATCCCGGCTTCGAAATGACGCAATGGTATGGCCTGCTGGCACCGGCGTCTCTGCCCCAGGCGGCCGCCGACAAGCTGGCGGACGCCACCGTGAAAGCTGTGAAGAGCAAGTCGTCGGTCGAGCGCCTGAGCGCGGATGCGGCGATTGTGGTGGGCGACACGCCGGCGGAGTTCTCGCGCTTTATCGCGCAGGAACAGCAGCGTTGGAAGCCGATCATTGCGCGCGCGGGGATCAAGCCGGATTGAACGGGCAGCCGCTCCCGGCGCAGCCTCAGCCGGCGATGCCGGCCCAGCGCAGGTGCTTGCCCCAGTCGGCGTCGCTGATCACGCCGGACACGCCCTGCCGCTGGCCATCGGCGCGATAGAAGTAGGTGCGCGGCATCTCGCCCATCCAGTCCGGATCGACCGCATAGCGCAACCGCTCCTGCGGCTCGTGCCCGAACACCCACGCGTTGCGCGTCAGCCTGACGCGCTGGAGCAGTTGCTGCACCTGTGGCAGCGCGTCGGGGTTGTCCGTCGCCAGCGTGACGACGCGCAGGTCCCGGTGCTGCGCGCGCAGCTTGCCGATGGCGTCGAAGTTGCGCTTGCAATAGACGCAGTCGAGCGACCACACCACCAGCACAAAGGGCTTGCCCTGCTGGCTGGCTGCCAGCTGGGTGGCGCTGGCCGATGCGAACACGGCGACGCGCTCGGCCGGCGCACTGCCGGCATTGGCGGCAGTCATCGCCAGGGTCAGGACGGCAGCGGCGAGCAGCTTGCGGCGGGATGGCATCATGCGCCCTCCTTGCCCAGCGGGAACACCTGGAAGCCCTCGGCCTCGGTACGCCACAGCACGTAGGCGCGGCCCGCATGCTGCAGCAAGTGCGGCTGGTCCGAGTCGCGCTCCGTGCCGGCAAGCTTGCGCGTCTGCCAGGTCTTGCCGCCGTCTTGCGACAACATCGCCGACAGGCGTGTCTGCTGGCCGTCGAACGATTTCCAGGTCACCGCGATCTCGTTGTCCTTCAGCGCGACGATATCGGCATGCTGCGCGCGCGGGTCGTCCAGCGGGCGCTGTGCCAGCAGCTTGCCGTCCTTCCAGCGCCCCACCGAGACCGTGGGCTTGCCTTCGCGCACGTTGAACCAGACCATATGCACCGTGCCATCGGGCGCCACCGAAGCGCCGGGGCCGTGGTGCGGGCAGGCGTCGATGCGCCAGTCGTCGAAGGTGGCGCGCTGCATCGGCGTGGCCCTGCCGTCGGTGCCCAGCAGCGCCAGCGCGTGGTCGCGCGCGTTGGGCGGGAATACATGGCGCCACAGCGCCAGCATCTTGCCGTCAGGCGTGGGCGACAGCGCGATGCGGCAGCATTCGCACGACTGGTCGGCGATCTTGTAGTCGGCCTGGAAGGTCTTGCCCTGGTCGGCCGAGACCGCGTAGTAGACCGCGGCGCCGGCGTACGGCTGCTTGCGCGCCTCGGCGGCAACCACGTCGCGCTTGTCGATCCAGCTGACGAAGACGCGCCCGGCGTTGTCCACCGCGATGGCGTCGAAGCGGTGTGCGATCTGGTCGCGGTTGGCATGCACCGTCAGCGGTTCGGCAAAGGACTTGCCGCCATCGGTGGAGCGCGCAAAGCGGATAAAGCCGGTCCACGGCTTGGGCAGCGGCTGGGTCCAGGTGACGTAGATCTCGCCGTCGCGCCCCGCGGCCACCTTGGGCCGGCTTTCGTGATCGGCGGCAACCTGCTCCGGCACGCTGTTGACATGCTGCGCCGGCCCGAAGCTGCGGCCGTAGTCGGTCGATGCACGTACCGCGACGTAAGGGCCGTCCTTGTAGGCGACCCACAGCTTGCCCTCGCGATCGAAGGCCGCGCCGGTGCCCAGCTCGCTCATCTTCGCGGTCTTGGCCTGGCTGCCGTGGCCGGCGTGATCGCCGTGCGTTTGCGCGGTCGCGGCCAGCGCGGCGCCGGCCATCAGCCCGGCAACGATCAGACGGAAACTGGGGCAAACGCCTTGCATGGGTGTGGTCAGCCTGTTCACGTGCTCAGAAGGAAAGTTTCGCCTCGGCGTAGAACGTCCGGCCCGGATACGGGTGGTAGACGTAGTAGCGCTGGTCGGTGAGGTTGTCGATGCCAAGCCCGAGGCGCACGTTCTTCGCGGGCCTGTACGTCACCTTGACGTCAAAGGTCAGGAAGCTGCTGGTGCCGCCGAAGGTGTCGGGATTGACGTCGGAATTGTCGAGCGTATTGTACTGCCGCCCCGAATAGGTCATGGCCAGCGTGCCGGCCCAGGCCGGCGTGATGCGATAGGTTCCCATCAGGTTGGCCCGCCACTTGGGGATGCGGTAGAAGTACTTGCCCACCGAGGCCGGGTTGTTGGCGTTCTCAAGCGTCTTCGAATGGTTGTAGGCCCCGCTGGCCGACAGGTCAAAGCCGCTGACGAACACATCGCGCGCGTCATAGGCCAGCTCGATGCCGCGGGTGCGCACGCGGTCGACGTTCTGGAAACTGGTGACAGTCGGGAATACCGTGGTGTTGGTCTGGCTGACCAGGGCATCGCGGATATCGTCCTCATACACCGAGACCCGGAAGTACGACGAATCCAACGTGCGCTCGAAGGTCAAGTCCTTCGAGAACGACCGCTCTGGCCGCAGGTTGGGATCGTTGTTGATCAGCGCGGTCCCGGTGATGCGGCCCTGGAACAGCTCGCTGACAGTCGGGTAGCGATAGGCCTGGCCCAGCGACAACCGGCCCAGCCAGTCCTGCCCGAAGGCCTTCTCCAGCGCCAGCTTGGGCGACCAGTTGGATTCGCTGCGCACCGGGTAGCCGATATCCGCGCCGGGCTGGCTGCGGCTGCCGTCATAGGCACGCCAGTGTTCGTAGCGCACGCCGGGGATCAGCTTCCAGTCCTCGGCAAAGTACCAGGCGTCCTGCGCATACAGCGCCTGGGTCTCGGTCTTGCCGGCAAAGGCGTTGTTGAAGGCGGTGATGGTGGCCGCCTGCCAGTCCGAGGTGTTGTAGGTGGTGTTGCTCAGCCGGTAGTTGTCGTAGTGATAGCCGAACGTGACCCAGTGCCCGCCCTGCAGCTGCTGCGGGCGGTAGTCGGCCTTCAGGTCGAGCGTGCGCCAGCCGGTGCCGTCGCCATAGGTCACCGTGCCCGGCCCGCTGCCAACGGTGTTGGCGCTGCGGCTGATGTCCTTGCTGACGTCGAACAGCGACGCCACGCCCGAGAAATTCCAGCCGGTCTCGTTGCGCGTGCGCAGCGACAGGCCATAGAGCCAGCGCGCGTCCTCGCCATTGCTCGGGGCAAAGGCGTTGGCGGGAATCACATACTCGTAGCCGCCGATATTCACTGGACCGTTCGACACCACGTTGCCACTGGCATCGCGCAGGTAGCTGCCCGTGGCGCTGGAGCGGTCCTGTTGCCAGTAGGCGGCAGTGAACTGCGCCTGCAGGGTATTGGTGATGTCGTAGCCAAGCTTGAGCTTGAGCTGGTCCTGCACGGTATGCGTGACGCCCTCGCTGTTCACGCCCATCACCACGCGGTCGCGGCCGGTCTGGTCCTGGTCGAAGTGGGCGCCGGTGACCGGCTTGTCGGCGGAAGTGGCACGGGCCGTGGAGCGCGCCGCGGTATAGAAGCTCAGCGGCTGGCTCTTGCTGTCCTGCCGGTCCACGCTGACCAGCCACGAGAACGGGCCGACGCGGTCGCCCACATAGGCGTTGGCGTGGACCCCGTTGAAGTTGTCGTGCGTGCCGTACAGGCTGAAGCGCTGCGTGAACAGCTGCACGCTGGCATCGCCCTCGAACTTCTCCGGCGTGCGCGTGGTGATCAGCACCGTCGCACCCAGCGAGTTGCCGGGATACAGCGCCGAATACGGGCCGTACAGCACATCCATGCGCTCGATCTCAGCGCTGTTGACCAGCGACCAGCGCGGCGGGAAGCTGAAGTCCGATCCCAGCAGGTTGGACAGCAGCAGGCCGTCCGCATAGACCAGCCCCCGCGCCGACTGGCGCGAACTGGTGCTGCGCACCGAGATGATCGAGTTCATATCGCCGATGAAGCGCTTGCGTACGGCGAGGTTGGGCGCGTATTTGAGGGCGTCTTCCGTGTTCACCACATTGAAGTCGGCCATGCGGCGGCTGCTGATGCCGTAGGCCGGCGAGGGCGTGTTGGGCGGTATGGCCGGCGTCTCGCCGCGCTCCGACTTGGCCGAGACCACCACCTCCTGCAGCGGCTCGAGCGCGTCCACCACCTGGGCGGCGGCGACGGCGGGGCCCATCAGTACCGCCGAAACGGCCAGTGCAATGCGATTTTTCTTCACTGGAAAGCCTTGTTGTCGTCTTTTTTTTTGGCTCACTCCACCTGAGCGCAGCATACGGCGCTTCTCCCCGAGAGCGAGCGCTGACATTTTATGGGGCATGGGGACGCAGGCCGATGCGACATAGCGACGCGGGCGGCAGGCCGCCTAAGTGTTAACCCGCATATCCAACGTCGGACCTTGTCACTACATTGCCCCGATTGGCGTCAAGCCAATGTGATGCAGGGAGAGACTATCGCGGCGCCCGCCGCGCACAGCGCCGAAGGAGCAACCGCCCCGGAAACTCTCAGGCAAAAGGACCGGCATCACCAGTCAGTGCACTCTGAAGAATGCCGGACGCTATCGTCCGCCGGCATACCGAAGGAGCAAGCGTACCCCGCCCTGGCGGCCGGGTGTCGTGAATCTCTCAGGTCCAGAACAGAGGGGGCGTCCGCCACGCATATTGCGTCCGGGCTCCCACCATCGACGTTCCTGGAACCTGCAGATCATGAAATCAATCGCTGTCATCGGCGGTGGCATCACGGGTGTCACCACGGCCTACGCGCTGGCCCGGCGCGGATTCTCCGTCACGCTGTTCGAGCGGCACCGCTATGCCGCCATGGAGACCTCGTTCGCCAACGGCGGCCAGTTGTCGGCCTCCAACGCCGAGGTCTGGACCCACTGGTCGACCATCGTCAAGGGCATGAAATGGATGCTGCGCAACGACGCCCCGCTGCTACTCAATCCCCGGCCCAGCTGGCACAAGCTGTCCTGGTTCGCCGAGTTCATCGCCGCGATCCCCCACTACCGCCGTAACACCATCGAGACCGCGCGCCTGGCCATCGCCGCGCGTGAGCACCTGTTCGACTGGGCGGCGCAGGAAGGCATCGATTTCGACCTGAAGAAGGAAGGCATCCTCCATATCTACCGCGACAAGGCCGGCTTCGACCATGCCGGCCGGGTCTCAGCGCTGCTGGCGCAGGGCGGGCTGGAGCGCCGCGCCGTGACGCCCGAGGAGATGCGCGCGATCGAGCCGACGCTGGCCGGGTCCTACTATGGCGGCTATTTCACCGAGAGCGATTCCACCGGCGACATCCACAAGTTCACCAGCGGCCTGGCCGCGGCCATCGATCGGCTAGGCGTGCGCTGCCTGTACGGCCAGGACGTGCGGGCGGTGAAGACCGACGGCAGGCGCGCCACCGTGACCGTTCAGGACGGCGCCGACACGGCCAGCTCCACCTTCGACGGCGCCGTGATCTGCGCCGGCACCGCCAGCCGCGCACTGGCCGCGGGGCTGGGCGACCGCGTCAACATCTATCCGGTCAAGGGCTATTCGATCACGGTCAACCTGACCGATGAAGCCAGCCGCGCCGCGGCACCGGTGGTGAGCCTGCTCGACGACGAAACCAAGCTGGTCACCAGCCGCCTGGGCGACGACCGCTTCCGCGTGGCCGGCACTGCCGAGTTCAATGGCTACAACCGCGATATCCGCGCCGACCGCATCCGCCCGCTGGTGGAATGGGTGCAGCAGTGCTTCCCCGGCGTCAGCACGCGCAGCGTGGTGCCTTGGGCCGGGCTGCGGCCGATGATGCCGGATATGCTGCCGCGTGTGGGGCGCGGGCGGACGGCATGCATCTTCTACAACACCGGGCACGGGCACCTGGGGTGGACCTTGTCGGCGGTGACTGCGGATATGGTGGCGGGGATTGTCTACCAGCATCTCGGCGCGAAGCTGGCAGTCGCGCCGGGTGCGTCGCTGGCATTGGCCAAGGCCTGAGCCTGAACTTGCAGATGTTTTCCCCCCTCTCCCATTTAGGGGAGAGGGGAGAGAACTAGGGGCATGGACGGGTTTCGCCTCATTCGGGTCCGCGCCCCAAACTCCCCACAATCCCCTTGCGGAAAGTCAGCACGCACACGATGAAGATGATGCCCGTCACCATCGACACCGATTCACCGAACCCGTTGAACCAGTCGATGCCCGTCACCGCCGCAAGGTAGCCGCCCAGTTCGCCAAGCTTGTTCTCCAGCGCGATCACAACAAACGCGCCGATAATCGGCCCGGTGAGCGTGCCGAGGCCCCCCAGCAGCGTCATCAAGATCACCATGCCGGACATCGACCAGTGCACGTCGCTGAGCGTCTCGAAGCCCAGCACCAGTGCCTTGACCGAGCCGGCCAGCCCCGACAGCGCCGCCGACAGCACGAAGGCGGTCAGCTTGAAGTGGTCGACGTCATAGCCAAGCGACACCGCGCGCGGCTCGTTCTCCTTGATCGCCTTCAGGATCTGCCCGAACGGCGAATGCACCGTGCGCACGATCAGCGCAAAGGCGGCCACGATGATCGCCAGCGCCACGTAGTACAGCGTCAGGTCGTCCGACAGCGGCAGCACCCCGAACAGCTTGCCGCGCGGGATGCCCTGCAGGCCGTCCTCGCCGCCGGTGAACGGCGCTTGCAGGCAGATAAAGAACAGCATCTGCGCCAGCGCCAGCGTGATCATCGAGAAGTAGATGCCCTGCCGGCGGATGGCCAGCGAGCCCACCACGTAGCCGATCAGCGCGCCCGCAGCGGTGCCCAGGATCAGGCCGATTTCCGGGGTCACGCCCCAGACCTTCAAGGCATGGCCGGCGGCATAGCCAGCGCCGCCGAAGAAGGCCGCATGGCCGAACGACAGCAGCCCGGTATAGCCGATCAGCAGGTTGAAGGCGCACGCAAACAGCGCGAAGCACAGCACCTTGAGCACGAACACCGGATACGCACCGGCCAGTGGCGCGGCCAGCAGGCACGCCAGCACCACGCCGTATATCACCTGCTTTGGCAGGCGCCCCGCCACCTGCTGCTGCCGTACGCCGATTGCGGCGATAGATTGTCCGCTCATCACTTCTCCTTTCCGAACAGCCCTGCCGGGCGCAACAACAGCACCACCACCATGATGACGAAGACAACGGTGGAAGATGCTTCCGGGTACAACACCTTGGCCAGCCCTTCGATCACGCCCAGCCCCAAGCCGGTCAGGATCGCACCCATGATCGAGCCCATGCCGCCGATCACCACCACCGCGAACACGACGATGATTAGGTTCTGGCCCATCAGCGGCGATACCTGCATGACCGGCGCGGCCAGCACCCCGGCAAACGCGGCCAGCGCCACGCCGAAGCCATAGGTCAGCGTCACCATCCGCGGCACGTTGACGCCGAACGCCTCGACCACCTTGGCGTTCTCGGTGCCAGCGCGCAGGTAGGCGCCCAGCCTGGTCTTCTCGATCACGTACCACGTCGACAGGCAGACCGCCAGCGATGCCCCAACCACCCACACGCGGTAATTGGGCAAGCGCATGAAGCCGAGGTCGGAGGCGCCCTGCAGCGCCTCGGGCGGTCCATAGGGCAGCCCGGACACGCCATAAACCGAGCGGAAGATGCCTTCGACCACCAGCGTAATGCCCAGCGTCAGCAGCAGGCCGTAGATATGGTCGAGCTTGTAGATCCAGCGCAGCATGGTCTTCTCGATCACCACGCCCAGCGCGGCCACCACCAGCGGCGACAGCAGCAGCATCGCCCAGTAGCTGAGCCCCGCATAGGTCATGCCGGCCCACGCCAGCACCGCGCCCAGCATGAAGAGCGCACCGTGCGCGAAGTTGATGACGCTCAGCAGCCCGAAGATCACCGCCAGGCCCAGGCTCAGCATGGCGTAGAAGGCGCCGTTGACGAGCCCGAGCAACAGCTGCGACAGCAGCGCCGGGAGCGGGATTTCAAACAGATTCATGAGTCGCTCCTTATACGCCCAGCAGTTCGTGCAGCACCGGCATCTTGGCCTGCAGCTCATTGGCCGCGAAGCGCTCGACGATGCTGCCGTGCTCCATCACGTAGAAGCGGTCCGCCAGCGGCGCGGCAAAGCGGAAATTCTGCTCCACCATCACCACCGTGTACCCCTTCTGCTTGAGCATCAGGATCATGCGCGCAAGCGCCTGCACGATCACCGGTGCCAATCCTTCCGAGATTTCATCGAGCAGCAGCAGGTTGGCGCCGGTGCGCAGGATGCGCCCGACCGCCAGCATCTGCTGCTCGCCGCCGGAAAGACGCGTGCCCTGGCTCTGGCGGCGCTCCTTCAGGTTCGGGAACATCTCGTAGATATCGGTCTCGCTCATGCCCTTGCTGGTGTCGGCGCCCTTCAGCACCGGCGGCAGCATCAGGTTCTCTTCGCATGAGAGGCTGGAGAAGATCGCCCGTTCTTCGGGGCAATAGCCAATGCCGTAGTGCGCGATCTTGTGCGTGGGCAGGCTGATGGTCTCGTGGCCATTGACCTTGATCGAGCCCTTGCGCGTGCCGGTCAGTCCCATGATCGCGCGCAGCGTGGTGGTGCGGCCAGCGCCGTTGCGGCCCAGCAGCGTGACCACTTCGCCGCGGTTCACGGTGAGGTCAACGCCATGCAGGATGTGCGATTCGCCGTACCAGGCGTGCAGGTCCCTGATCTCGAGCGCGGGTGTGTTGGATGTCGTCATCTCATTGGTCTCCCGTCTCAGTGCGCGCCCTGCAGGTCCGCGTCGACGGTGCCCATGTAGGCCTCCATCACGCGCGGATCCTTCGAGACTTCCGCATACGGCCCTTCGGCCAGGATCGCGCCACGCTGCAGCACGGTGATCTTGTCGGCGATCGACGAGACCACGCTCATGTTGTGCTCCACCATCAGGATGGTGCGGCCCGCCGAAACCTTCTTGATCAGCTGCGTGACGCGGTCCACGTCTTCGTGGCCCATGCCCTGCGTGGGTTCGTCGAGCAGCATCAGCTCGGGCTCCATTGCCAGCGTGGTGGCAATCTCCAGCGCGCGCTTGCGGCCGTATGGAAGGTTCACCGTCAGCGTCTGCGCGAACTCGGTCAGGCCGACCTGTTCGAGCAGCTCCATGGCGCGGTCATTGAGCACGTCCAGCGAGCGCTCGCTGCGCCAGAACTGGTACGCCGTGCCGAGCTGCCGCTGCAGCCCGATGCGCACGTTCTCCATCACCGTCAGGTGCGGAAATACCGCCGAGATCTGGAACGAACGGATCACGCCGCGCCGCGCGATCTGCGCGGGCTTTTCACGGGTGATGTCGATGCCGTTGAAAAGGATGGTGCCGGTGGTCGGCTCCAGGAACTTGGTGAGCAGGTTGAAGCAAGTCGTCTTGCCGGCGCCGTTGGGCCCGATCAAGGCATGGATCGACCCGCGGCGTACCCGCAGGTTGACGTCGCTCACCGCGGTAAAGCCGCGGAAGGCCTTGCCGAGGTTGCGGGTCTCTAGTATCAGGTCGTGGTGCATGGCCGTGACTCCGTGGCGCTGCCGTGGCAGTGGGGATGGCGCGGCATGCTCAGCCCGCCACGGGCAGCGCAGCGACCGCGTAGGCGTGGCGCAGCGTGCGCCCCAGCGCCGGGTCTTCCAGCTCGATCTCGAAGCGCTCGGCCGGGCGGATGCCGCCGATCGCGGGCAGTGTTCCGCACAGCATCGCAGAGCCTTCCCCGAACTCGCCGCCATGGCCGCAGAAGCGCTGCAGCAGGTCCGCCGGGGAGCGCATGGCGGTCACCGGGCCTTCCTGGTACAGCACGCGCTCGCCGTCGATGGTGGCGTAGGAGCGCAGCACCAGTTGGTCCCAGTGGCCTTCCACCTCGGAAAGGCGCCACAAGGCCGATGCACAGGGCTTCTCGCACATCTGCTTGGACACGGTGATGCCGTAGGTCTCGGCTTCGCGGTCGGTATGGTCCGAGGCAATGCCCACCAGGATGTCATCGCCGTCCCGGACCAGCAGGAACTCGGCTTCGCCGCTGCTGGCCTCGCCGCTGACCTGGATCTCCGGGGCCGGCCCCAGGCGTTGCGCAGCCACACGGTAGAACACCGGGGTATAGGGCGGGCGCTTGACGCCCAGTTCTTCCAGTTCCCGGATGTGGGCTTCCATGGCTTCGACGTCGCGGCCGGTCCAGCCCGCCACGATGAGCTGGTGGATGGTGACGGTGCGTTGCGACTTGCCCTGGCGGCTGTCGAGTTCAAAGGTAAGGGTCTTCATGATCGGTTGCTCTCTGCAATGGGGTGGAGCGCCGGCTGGAATGCCGACCTCGGTGAGGGATATGGGCTTACTTCCTGACCAGCGGGCAGGCGCTGGCGCTGAGCGGGCGGAACGCCTCGCTCGCGGGGATCACGGTCTTGATCTTGTAGTAGTCCCACGGCCGCTTCGACTCCTGCGGCCGCTTCACTTCGACCAGGTACATGTCGTGCACCATCAGGCCATCGGCGCGGATCGTGCCGTTCTTCGCGAAGAAGTCATTGACCGGGGTCTCTCGCATGCGCGCCAGCACGGCATCGCTGTCGTCGGTGCGCGCGGCCTGGATCGCTTTCAGATAGTGAGTGGTCGACGAGTACACGCCGGCATGCACAAGCGTTGGCATGCGTCCGGTCTTCTCGAAGAAGCGCTGCGACCAGGCGCGCGTGGCGTCGTCGCGATCCCAGTAGAACGATGTCGTCAGCGTCATGCCCTGCGCGGCTTGCAGCCCCAGGCTGTGGATGTCGCTGATAAACATGTGCAGCCCGGCCAGTTTCTGCTTGCCCGCGGTGTTGATGCCGAAGTCGGCAGCGGTCTTGATCGCATTGACCGTGTCGGCGCCTGCGTTGGCCAGCCCGATCACCTTTGCGCCCGAGGACTGTCCCTGCAGCAGGTAGGACGACAGGTCGGCGGAGTTGATCGGATGCCTGGCCTTGCCCTTCAGGGTGCCGCCGACACTGGACAGCGCCTCGGTGCCGTCCTTCTCCAGCGACGCGCCCAGGGCGTAGTCGACCGTCAGGAAGTACCAGCTGTTGTCGCCGCGCCGGGCCAGCGTCTTGACCGTGTTGGCGGCAAAGGCGTACGTATCGTACGAATACTGGATGGTGTAGGGCGAGCAGTCTTCATTGCTCAGGCGCGTGGTGCCGGCACCGCTGGCGATGACGATCTTGTGCTTGAGCTTTCCCAGGTTGGACACGGCCAGCGCGACCGAGGACGGCAGCGCGTCCTGGATCACGTCGACCTTCTGGTTGTCGAGCCAGCCGCGCGCCAGCGTGGCGGCGACGTCGGTCTTGTTCTGATGGTCGGCGCTGACCACCTGGATGGGGGCGCCCAGCACCTTGCCGCCGAAATCGTCCACGGCCATCTGCGCGGCCACCACCGAGCCCTTGCCGCCGATGTCGGAGAAGATCGACGACATGTCGGTCAGCACACCGATCTTGACCACGCCGTCGCTGATGGGGGCCGGGTCGACTGCGGAAGCAGTCGCCGCGAACAGGGTGGCGCAGGCCAGTACGGCGGCGCCGGTACGGATATCAGGCATTGTTGTCTCCACTGTAGTTATGGGTACTTCTGTAGTGCTGCGGGGGCTCAGCCCCGCTCGTGCCTCAATGCCGCCTCGATGCCCATGCCGATGGCCAGCAGCCTGCGGTCGGACAGGTGGCGCCCGAACAGCATCAGTCCCACCGGTGCGTCGCCCAGGCGATGGCACGGGACCGACAGCGCGCACAGGTCGAGCATGTTGGCGATGGCCGGGTTGCGCAGCAGCAGCCGGTTGGTGCTGAAGAAGGCTTCGTCGTCGTCCAGGTTCGCGATGCGCGGCGCCACGACCGGCACGGTGGGCAGGACCACGGCGTCGAAGCCCGCCAGCTCGGCATCGGCCTGCCGGCACAGCTCGCCCCTGCGCTGCAGCATGCGCAGGTAGTCGGCGGCACGCTGCCCGTCAGCCAGCCGGATGCGCGACAGCACGCGCGGGTCATAGCGATCGGCCTGCTCAGCCAGCAAGCTGCCGTGCCAGGCACTGGCTTCCGCTGCGACCAGGCCGCCGTTCGCGCCGATGCCGGCCAGCTGGTCCCAGCTGTCGAAGCTCACGTCCTGCAGCAGCGCGCCCGCCGCGGACAGCCGGCGCAGCGTGCGGCTGAAGACCTCGGCCACCTCGTCCGACATGCCTTCCAGCACCAGCCCGCTGGGCACCGCCAGGCGCAGCCCGGCCAGCGGCGCCGGCCCCGCGGGCGGCGCCTCGCCTGCCATCACGGCATCAATGGCGGCGCAGCACGCCACGGTGTTGGCCAGGCAGCCCACCGAGTCATAGCTGGGCGACAGCGGCACCGTGCCCTGCAGCGGCACGCGCCGCGCCGTGGGCTTGAAGCCAGCGATGCCGCACAATGCCGCCGGGATCCGGCACGAACCGCCGGTGTCCGAGCCGATCGCCGCCAGGGCCATGCCGTCGGTCACCGACACCGCAGCGCCTGACGACGAGCCGCCCGGAATGCGGCCGGCTTGCCGGTCGTAGGGATTGCGTGGGGTGCCGTAGTGCGGATTGATGCCGACGCCCGAGTAGGCGAACTCGGTCATATTGGTGCGTCCGACAAACACCGCCCCCGCCGCACGCAAGCGCGCGATGGCCGGCGCGTCGGCACTGGCCGCACGCTCCGGCAGCACACGTGCGCCGGCGCGGGTCACGTCGCCCTGCACGTCGAACAGGTCCTTGACGGATACCGGCACGCCCGCCAGCGGCCCGACCACGCCTTGCTCGCGCAGCATGTCGCTGGCCTGGGCCTGCTTGCGCGCCGCCATGCTCACGCCATGCGGGAATACGCGAGCGCCTTCGCTGCCGGGATTGCAGATACGTTCGACGCATGACGCCAGCAAGGACAGCGCGTTGGCACTGCCCGCGGCAAGCTGGCGCTGCGCGGTTGCGATGGTCGCTTCCATGATCAGGCCGGGTCGTAGTAGTGGATCTCCAGCAGCATGCAGCCGCCGTCGGACTTGAACGGGCCGTGGAAGGCGCCGGGCGGGCGGCAGGCGTAGGTGTTGGGGACGAAGGCTTCGCCGCCCTTGCCATTGGCGTCGTTGCCGACAGTCAGGTCGCCGCTGAGCAGGTAGACCTCTTCCCAGTACTCATGCACGAAGGGCGAGGTGGTGAACACGCCGGGCTGGAAGCGCAGCAGGCGCGTACGGCTGCCGCTGCGGCCGTTCTCGTCCAGCGAGCCGGACAGGATCTTCTGCTGGATGCCCGACGGATAGCCGTGGGGGACCTCCCAGCCGGACTCCAGGTCCAGGGTGTGGAACTCGTCGTGAAGTTTGGTGATTGCCATGTCGATCTCCGTGTTCGATGCGGGAATTGGGAAAGGTGCGGGAAGTCAGGCGGCCTGCGGCAGCTTGGCCAGTTCGCTTTCGAGGGAATAGCTGCCGAGCATGTTGTCGACCAGGCCGGATGCGTTCTGCCAGTCGTAGGTGCGATAGGCATGGCCCTTGGTGACGAAGGTGGCGCCGGCATAGAACATCTCGTACTGGTTGTGGCGCGACGCAAACTCGGAGCCGACCGCGTCCCAGGCGAGCTTGAAGAACTTGACGCGCTCTTCCGGGCTGCACACCGGCGACTTCTGCGTCTTGGCGATGATCCCGGCGAGGGACGGATTGGCGAAATCCTCGATGCTCGACGGCAGCATGATCATGCCGCCGCCGGCCAGCTCGCGCAGCGTGGCCAGCACCTTGCCGTAGAGCTGCTGGGTCACCACCTGCGAGCCGTACAGCATGCTGCGGTCCGGCACGAAGTAGCCGTGCTTGCCGACCTGGCCCTTGGCTTCCATCCCGTAGACCCAGGCCTCGACCATGCCCGCCTCTGCGGCCAGCTGGCCCAGCATTTCCCTGACCTGCGGGAAGCTGCTGGTGCCGTTGATCTCGGTGATGCGGTGCGCCAGGCCCACCAGGAAGCGCAGCTTCACCATCAGCCGCACCTGGCACTGGTAGTTCTGGTAGACGTGCGCCGGCGTGGCGTGGAATTGCCTGGCGCACAAGCCCACGTCGCCCGCGACGAAGATGCGCTCCCACGGCACCTTGACGTCGTCGAAATAGAGCACCGCGTCGTTCTCGTCAAAGCGGCTGGCCAGCGGGTTGTCGAACACCGAGGTGGCATTAGCTTCATACGACTTGCGCGACATCACCTTCAGCCCCTTGGTGTTCATCGGCACCGCGAAGGACAGCGCATACATCTCGTCGCCCTCGCGCAGCGGCTGGATGCAGCTGCAGAAGACCTCGTTGGCCATGATGCCGCTGGTGGCCAGCATCTTGGCGCCGCGCACGGTGATGCCTTCCGCGTCCTGGTCGACGATGCCCACGGCCAGGTACTTGTCTTCCTGCTCGTGCGCGGACTTGGACTGGTTGGCCTGCGGGTTGACGATCACATAGGTGAGGAACAGGTCATTGTCGCGGGCATAGCGGTAGTAGTCGCGCAGCGCGCCGGCACGTGCCGGATCGGCCTGCTCGAAGACATCGATGCCCATGTACATGCCCGAGATGCAAGAGGCCACGTGGTCGGGCGAGCGGCCCATGAAGCCGTAGTGCAGCTCGGTCCAGGCTTCCAGCATCTGGCGGCGTTCGACCAGCTCGTTGTAGCTGGTCGGCAGCTCCCAGATCCGGCTGACGCGCCGGTCGGTGCCCGCTGGCTGGAAGGTCATCTTGTCGACATTGCCGGGCTGCGCCTGGAAGTCGTAGAGGTTGGCGTAGCTGCGGATCGAGTTGCGGAAGGCCGGGTGGCTGGTGACATCCGTCACCCGCTTGCCGTCCAGGTACACCTCGCGCCCATCGCGCAGCATGACAATGTGCTGATTACCGGTCTTGATCATGTCGTTCTCCTGTGCTGACTGTCTGTTCTTGTGGATTCAGGCGGCGGCCGGGCTGTCTTCCAGTGCCCGGTACTTGCCGCCAAAGAAGATGAGGGGCCGGCCGTCCTGGCGGGCCTGGTGACGGACCACCCGCCCGATAAAGATCACGTGGTCGCCGCCGTCGTGCATGGCATAGGGCTCGCACTCGAAGGTGGCCAGCGCGTCCGGCAGCAGCACGTGGCTGTCCTCGTTGCGCTTGCTGAAACCGATGCCTTCCCACTTGCCGGAATTGGCCCTGGCGAAGCGGTTCGAGATATCCTGCTGCGCCTCGGCCAGCACGTTGACGGCATAGCGCCGCGCGCTGCGCAGGTCGCCCAGGCTCAGGCAGCGGCGGTCCACCGAGAACAGCACCAGCGGCGGGTCCAGCGATACCGAGTTGAACGACGCCACCGTGATGCCGACCGGCAGCCCTTCTTCGCGCGGCGCGGTAATCACGGCAACG
This sequence comes from Cupriavidus sp. GW823-FHT06D04, assembly GCF_058795055.1. NCBI lineage: Bacteria > Pseudomonadati > Pseudomonadota > Betaproteobacteria > Burkholderiales > Burkholderiaceae > Cupriavidus > Cupriavidus sp. GW823-FHT06D04. Next base: position 88,179 of record NZ_JBXAHL010000003.1, read on the forward strand.
CCTGTTGCAAACATCGCCAACGCATTCCTGAAGCGGCGGTGCGCTTCTGCGTCCGCTTCGGCGTCCGCTTTGACGCCCTGACCAACAGATGACTCAGCCATCACGACTCCTACACAAGTGTTCTCATCCAACCGGTTATTTTGTTTATTTACCTTTGTAACTTAGGTTTTATTGAATGCTATAAAACAACGCCATTCAAGTTGGTGGAAACCCTAGAGTGCGGAGCCGGACAGCCTCCCGAGGAGACTCAATGAAGTCCGGAAACCGTTGCCGGACAAGGTTTTCCGGCTAGCGGACAGGTATCGCCACGCGGCCGGAATTGCAGCTGTCCGCGCGTCAAGCAACCCTACCGGCAGCATGGCACCGCCGCGAACGGCCGCTACCCGGTGCTAGACTCGGCCCCACTTTCCTTGACCACCGGGTACGCTTTGCCCACGGTCGTCCCCACATCCGCCTCCAGGAATGAGCGCTATGCAATCCGAGCCGAAGACCCTTCCGATCTACATGGACTACAGCGCGACGACACCGGTCGCCCCCCAGGTCGTCGAGAAGATGGTTCCCTACCTGCACCAGCAGTTCGGCAACCCCGCATCGCGCAGCCATTACTACGGCTGGCAGGCGGAAGAGGCGGTCGAGGCCGCGCGCGCGCATGTGGCGGCGCTGCTGAATGCGGACCCGCGCGAGATCATCTGGACCTCCGGCGCCACCGAGGGCAACAACCTGGCGATCAAGGGCGCGGCGCATTTCTATCGCGGCAAGGGCAACCACATCATCACCGTCAAAACCGAGCACAAGGCCGTGCTCGATACCTGCCGCGAGCTGGAACGGCAGGGCTTCGAGGTGACCTATCTCGACGTCGGCACCGACGGCCTGGTCGACCTTGACGCGCTGCGCGCGGCCATGCGGCCGGACACCATCCTGGTGTCGGTGATGATGGTCAACAATGAGATCGGCGTGATCCAGCCAGTCGCGCAGATCGGCGAGCTCTGCCGCGCTGCGGGCGTGGTGTTCCATTGCGATGCGGTGCAGGCCGCCGGCAAGATCGCCATCGACCTGGAAGCGCTGAAGATCGACCTGCTCACCGTGACGGCGCACAAGGTCTATGGCCCCAAGGGCGTCGGCGCGCTCTACGTGCGGCGCAAGCCGCGCATCCGCATCGAGGCGCAGATCCACGGCGGCGGGCATGAGCGCGGCATGCGCTCAGGCACCCTGCCGACGCACCAGATCGTGGGCATGGGCGAGGCCTTCAGGCTGGCAAAGCTGGAACTTGCGGAGGAAGCGCGCCGCGTGGGCGCGTTGCGCGACCGGCTGCTGGCGGGGCTGTCGCGGCTGGACGAGGTCTACGTCAACGGCAGCCTGGCGCACCGTATCCCGCACAACCTGAACATCAGCTTCAACTATGTCGAAGGCGAATCGCTGATCATGGGCATCAAGGACGTGGCGGTGTCGTCGGGCTCGGCCTGCACCTCGGCCTCGCTGGAGCCCTCGTTCGTGCTGCGGGCGCTGGGCCGCAGCGACGAGCTGGCGCATAGCTCGATCCGCTTTACGCTGGGGCGCTACACCACCGAGGCAGAGGTGGACGAAGTCATCCGGCAGGTCAGCGAGACCGTTACCCGCCTGCGTGAACTGAGCCCGCTATGGGAGATGCACCAGGAAGGCATCGATGTCGGCACGGTGCAGTGGGCCGCGCACTAGACTTTCTGCCGGCGCGCCTGCAGGTGTTCGAGATCCAGCGCGGCGCGATCGCCGTTGGCGACCAGCCGGTCGACCACCGAGCACAGCACCTTGAATTCGGTGCGGGAAACGCCGTCGAACAATACGTCGTTGATCTGCTGCTGCACGGGCAGCAGTTCATTGAGCAGACGCGTCCCGGCGGCGGTGATGGTGAGTCGCATCTTGCGCTTGTCTTCGGGATGGGCCTTCTTGTCGATCAGCCCCAGCTTCTTGAGCTTGCCGGTCTCGATGGTGATGAACGGGCCGCTCAGGTGCAGATGGTCGGCGAGCTGGTTGACCGTCACCTCGCCTTGCTGCGACAGGTGCAGGATCGAGCGGATCAGCGAGTACTGGACCCCTGTCAGGCCGATCAGGCCGCCAAAGCCGTCGCGCACGGACAGCAGGCGCGCGGCAAATGGCAGCAGGCCATTCACCAGGTGCCGGAACTCACGGTCCGAGCCGTCGACCAGGCACGCCGGATGCGTTACGGTCAGGTTCTTGTTTGCAGGAGTCGTTGCCATCGGCGGTATGTCCACTTAGCTTTTGATACAAGCTTTGTGCCAAATTCTAACAAACTCGCCGCAACACCTCAGCGCCCCCCCCGCCTTTCAACCCATACCCTTGAGTCCAGCATGAACACAATCCCGCTCGCCACCGCCAAAGCCCGGCTGGCCCAATACGTCGAGGCCAAGGACAACAATCGTCCGACGCTGATCCACGAAGCCTTCGCTCCGGATGCGTCGCTGACCTTCTCGATCGATACCGACTCCATCAGCTTTCCGCCGAGGGCAGAAGGCGCGGATGCCATTGCTGCGACGCTGGTCAGCGAGTTTGCCAAGACGTTCGACCGCTGCCGGACCTACTACATCGGCGACGTTGGCGCGGCGCTGGACGGCAACGCCATGACGATCCCCTGGCTGGTGGTGATGCGGGAAACCGCGGCCAGCGCCTTGCGCGTCGGCAAGGGCTATTACCGCTGGGGCTTTGCCGCCGGCGATGACGGCACGTACCGTATCGCCAGCCTGCATATCCATATCGAACGGATCGACACGATCGCCGATCCCGGCGCGGTCACGCTGGCGGCCTTGCAGGCGGCACTGCCCTATCCCTGGCTGCCGGCGCCGGTGCTTGCTGCCAGCATCGAAGCGCAAGCCAGCGCGCAACCCGCGCTGGGGTTCCTGAATGTGTTCGCGCAAGCGGCCCGCATGCCCTGACGGGCGCGGGTCATCTGGCCGGCAATTGCTGCGCGACCAGCGCCACCCAATACGCCGCGCCCAGCGGCAAGATCCGGTCGTTGAAGTCGTAGTAGGGATTGTGCAGCGGCGGATCGTCCGCGCTCTCGCCGGCGCCGATGCCGATATAGGCGCCGGGGCTAGCGCGGACAGCGTAGCCCCGCGCCCGGTGTGTCAGACCACGCCCTCTGCCCGCAGCCGGGCCAACTCTTCATCCCCGATCCCAAGCTGCCCATAGACCTCGGCATTGTGTTCACCCACATCCGGCCCGGTACGCGGTGACGGCGGCGCATAGCCCGAGAAGCGCGGCACCACGCATGGCGCCGGCACCGAGCCCAGGTCCGGATCGGGCAGCCGCACGATGGCCTGGCGCGCCGCCATCTGCGGGTCGTCGACGATATCGGCGATGCTGAATACCTTGCTGAATGGCACCTGGCACTGCTCCAGCCGGGCCGCCACGGCGGCATAGGGCTGCGCGGCAAACCACTCGGCAATGCTGCCGTCCAGCGCTTCGATATTGCGCACGCGGCCGGCGTTGGTGGCATATTCCGGCGCCTGCGCCAGTTGCGGCGCGCCGATGGCCTCGGCCAGCCGGCGGAAGGTGGCGTCGGAGGAGGCCACTATCGTGACCCAGATCTCGTCCGCGGTGCGGTACATGTTGGACGGCGCAGCATAGGTGGTGCGGTTGCCGGCGCGCTGGCGCACATGTCCCAGCTGTTCATACTCGATGGCCAGCGGGTCCAGCAGGCGGAACAGCGCCTCGGTGGCGGCCAGGTCGATCTCGCGGCCGCGCTGGCCGGGCCTGGCGCGCTGCTCTGCCGCCGCAGTGGCAATCGCAAAGGCGCCGAACAGGCCGGCGATCATGTCCCCCACCGGGTAGTTCATATGCATCGGCCCGCTCTGCGCGGTGCCCGCCAGGTTGGTAAGGCCGCTCCTGGCTTCAAAGATGCGGGCAAAACCCGGCCGCGCCGCATCGGGCCCGGTCTGGCCGAAGCCGGTCAGCCGCAGCACGATCAGCTTCGGGTTGGCCGCATGCAGGGTGTCGAGATCCAGCCCCCACCGCGCCAGCGTACCGGTGCGGAAGTTCTCGACCAGCACATCGAACTGAGGCAGCAAGCGCAGGAAGATCTCGCGGCCGCGCGGCGTGCGCACGTCTAGCGAGATGCCGCGCTTGCCGCGGTTGGTCACCTTCCAGTACAGGGCGTGGTCCTCGGTAACCGGCTCCAGCCCGCGCAGCGGATCGCTGCCGTCGGGCAGCTCCAGCTTGACCACGTCCGCGCCCATGTCGGCACACAGCGTGGCGGAAAACGGGCCGGCCACCACGGTGGCCATGTCGAGGATGCGCAGTCCGCCCAGCGGGCCCGTGCAGTGTGCGTCTGGCGATACAGCGTGTTCCTGGTCTTGCATGGCGGGCCTCCGGCGGCATTGGCGTCTGCTGCAAGGTGGCAGGCGGCTGGCTCGGATGCAAGTACGGTTTCGCTGTGCGGAACGGTCGTGCTACAACATTGACGCCCCCATCCCCGGATCCCAGCATGGAACCCAAGCAACCACCGCACAGCATGGACCGCAACCCGGAACACCTGCCCCTGCCAGGCCTGGCCAGCGAGGACGCACTGGCCACCGACCGCCAGTTCGCCACCAACCTGGCGCGCGGGCTGGAGGTCCTGCGCGCCTTCACGCCGTCCAGCCCGGTGCTGGGCAACCAGGACATCGTGGCGCGCACGGGGCTGCCCAAGGCGACGGTGTCGCGGCTGACCTACACGCTGGGGCTGCTCGGCTTCCTGAGCCGCGTGCCCGGCAACCAGAAGTACCGGCTGGGCGCCGGGGTGCTGGCGCTGGCCTACCCGATGCTGGCCGGGCTGGCGATCCGCCAGGTGGCGCGGCCTTATATGGAGGCCATTGCGCGGGAAACCGGCTGCACGGTGAACCTGGGCATGCGCGAGCGGCTGTCGGTGGTGTACGTGGACAGTTGCCGGCTGGATCCGGGCAACCTCTACCAGCCGGACATCGGCAGCACCCGGCCGCTGCTGGCCAGCGCGATCGGCCGCGCGGTCTTGCTGGCCTGCAGCGCAGACGAGCGCACGGCACTGCTGAACCGGCTGCGCGTGGACGATCCGGAGCGCTTCAACGTTGAGCGCCAGATGTGGGCGGACGACCAGAAGCACTTCCGCGCCCACGGCTACTGCCTGAGCCGCGGCGAGTGGCGGCCAGAGATCCACGCGATCGCGGCACCCGTGCGCCAGTCGCTGCACGAAGACCCGTTCGCGCTGAACTGCACCATCGCCGCATCGCGCAATCGCGACAACATGCTGGAGCGCGAGGTGGCGCCGAGGCTGCGCGAGGCGGTGCGGCAGATCGAACTGAGCTGCGCGCGCTAGCCGACAGGACGCAGCAATGCAGTCTGCCGGTGATGTCGCCGGCAATGACAAGCGGCCCGCCAGAGGCCCGCATGAAAACGCGCCGCGGGAAATCCCCCGGCGCAGGCAACCCAAGGAGACAAGATGGATGCCATCCAACCATTGCGCCGGCTCGCTGCCGGCATGCTGGCCTGCGCCGCGCTGATGCCGCTGCCAGCGCTGGCCGCCCCTGACAATGCGGCGCGCTTCCCGGACCGCCCGATACGGATCATCGTGCCGTTCTCGGCGGGCGGCGTGGTCGACTCCGTCACCCGCATCACCGCGGAGAACATGGCGCGGGTGCTGAAGCAGCCCGTCATCGTCGAGAACAAGACCGGCGCCGGCGGCGCCATCGGCGCGGACTTCGTCGCCCGGTCGCCTGCCGACGGCTATACGCTGCTGGCGGTCAGCCCCAGCTATGTGGTCGGGCCGCTGCTGAACCCGTCGATCCAGGGCAAGGGTGGCAAAGACTTCCGCGCGGTGGCGGGCATTGGTGCCGTACCCAACGTGATCGTGGTGCCGGCCGCGTCGCCGCTGCGCACGCTGCCTGAATTGCTCGACGCCGCGCGCAGCCAGCCCGGCACGCTGACCTACGCCAGCGCGGGCGTCGGCACCTCGAACCATCTCTCGGCGGAACTGCTGGCGCAGATGACGCACGTGAAGCTCACCCATGTGCCCTACAAGGGCCAGCCCGAGGCCATGAGCGACCTGCTGGGCGCGCGCGTCTCGATGATGGCGCTGACCTCGGCCATTGCCCGCCAGCAGGTGCAAAGCGGCAAGCTGCGCGCGCTGGCGGTGACCTCGGCAAAGCGCTCAGCCGTGATGCCCGACGTGCCAACCGTGGCCGAGGCCGCGCGCCTGCCCGGCTATGAAGTGGGCGGGTGGTTCGGCCTGGTCGCGCCGCAGGGCACGCCGGACGCGGTGGTGCGCAAGCTGGCCGAGGCCGCCGCGCAGGCAACGTCCGACCCCGCCACTGCACGCCGCCTGGTCGAACTCGGCATGGACCTGGCACCGCAATCCACCGCCGTGTTCGACCGCTTCCTGGATACCGAAACCAAAAAGTGGACCGGCGTGCTGAAGACCGCCGGCATCACGGCACAGTAGCCGCACACGCCCACGCTCACTCAATCAACCGGAAACCTTCCATGATCCGCGACTCCGCCCGCCAGCAAGCGCTGCTGGCCGATATCCGCCGCTTCGTGCTCGAAACCTGCATTCCCCTCGAGGCGGAGATCGATCGCACCGACGTGATACCCGAGCCCGTGGTCGAGCAGATGCGCCGCCTCGGCCTGTTCGGCCACAGCATCCCCGAAGCGTACGGCGGCGCAGGGCTGACCACCGAGGAACTGGCGCTGGTGAACATCGAGGTCTCGCAGGCCGCCACCGTGTTCCGTGCCCGCTTCGGCGGCAATACCGGCATCGCCTCCGAATCGCTGGTGGCCGACGGCACCGAAGCACAGCGACAGCGCTATCTGCCGCAACTGGCCTCCGGCAAGGTGACCGGCTGCTTTGCGCTGACCGAGCCCGAAGCCGGCTCCGATGCGACGTCGCTGCAAACCACCGCACGCCAGGACGGCGATCACTACGTGCTGAACGGCAGCAAGTGCTTTATCACCAATGCCCCGATCGCGGACCTGTTCACCGTGTTCGCCCGCACCGATCCCGATACGCCGGGCGCCCATGGCATCAGCGCCTTCCTGATCGAGCGCGGCACCCCCGGCCTCAGCACCAGCGAACCGGAACGCAAGATGGGACAGCACGGCTCGCCGGTCGGCGATGTCTACCTGAAGGACTGCCGCGTAACGGCCAGCGCCATCGTCGGCGGCAAACCCAATGTCGGCTTCAAGACAGCGATGAAGGCGCTGAACAAGCAGCGCATCAACCTGGCCGGTTTGTGCGTGGGGCCCGCCATCCGGCTGGTCGACGAGATGGTCCGCTACGCGGCGCAGCGCCGGCAGTTCGGCAAGCCGATCGCGGACTACCAGCTGGTGCAGCAGATGATTGCCGACAGCAATACGGAACTGCACGCCGCCCGCGCGCTGGTGCTCGACACCGCGCGCAAGCGCGACGCCGGCGAGGACGTGACCATGGAGGCGTCGATGTGCAAGCTGTTCGCCTCTGAGATGGCCGGCCGCGTGGCCGACCGCGCGGTGCAGGTATTCGGCGGCAGCGGGTATATGGCGCGCACCGTGGCCGAGCGCTTCTATCGCGATGTGCGGCTGTTCCGGCTGTATGAGGGCACGACGCAGATCCACCAGCTCAATATTGCGCGCAGGACGATGGAGGCGCGGGGGGCGGCGCTGGTTGGTGGTAGCGCGGCTTGAGTTCATGCCGATAGCATGGGTGCCATGCGCTAGCGCATGGCGCCTCGCGCAAAGGCACCTTCGACTATGAGAAGTCCGAGTACCTGACCGACAAAGCAGGCCAGGCGTAAGACGCCCCCGACACAAGCGCCGCCGAGCGCGCCGGCACCGGCAGGCCCGGCGCGTAGGTGAACACGCGCAGCACGCTGCTGCCCTGTACCTGAACGCCAAAGGCACCAGCCTGGAAGCGCCATGGGCAGCGCCCCCCCTCTCCAAAGCCACCGCCACCCCCTCCCCCACACGCCGCCAGACACCCCACGCTGGCGGCGAGCGCCGCCGGCCGCAACCTGCGTACCAGGCAGCCCCTTGTTTCCCGCCCTCGGTGCCAAATCCCATGTTGCCCCGATTCCTGGCTATGGCGCGCTGCCGCAGCCGCCTGCCTGGAAACAGGGCGTGCAAAAAGGGCGTTCTTCACCAAGACTGATGATGAGCATTCGGCAGTCCCGGGCCTGACTAGGTCCCGCCAAGCGCAAGCCACGCCCGGTCCGGGGCTCAAGGATCGGCGCAACAGGTAGCGCAAGCATCACATAAGTGATGGTAAAGGCATTTTTTAGTGAGAAATCGGCCAATCGACTAGCGAAGGATGTGGCCACGACGCGGCTGTCTCAACCCGGCACCCCCACTCCAAACAGACGTTGGATTGGTGGAAGTCCGGTCACAATCGCTGATTAAGGCTGGCACAGTGGTCGCTACGTCAACAGGACTCTCCCGACTTGTCAGCAATGGCACCTCGCCGGAAGGACTGGGTGCGGCCGCCTCGCGCGCGGACGGCATCTGTTGCCGCCCCCGCCATGCAGAGCCTTGCCACCGATCTCACTATTACCCGACCTGTAGAAGGAAAGCCGATGTTCTCCGAAGCCGAGCCTCCGCACTCGATGCGCCACGCCTCCCGCGCCAAAGCCCCCACGCTGCCGCCATGGATCACGGCGCGGATGGCACAACATTTCGACGAGCGGATGGGCAAGCTCTGGGGCGGCGATCATTTGCTTCACGGACGCACGCCCGGGCCCGATGCGTTGCACCTGAGCAGCAACGACTATCTCTGCCTGCTTGGCGAATCCTCGCTGGTACAGGCGCAGGCGCGGGCCTTCCTCAATGAAGAGCCGGAGTTGCTGATGTCGTCCGTGTTCCAGCACGGCGACACCCCTCAGCGGCGGGTCGAGCGCAAGATCGCAGACCTGATGCAGGCCGAGGACGGGCTGATCGCCCAGTCCGGCTGGGCCGCCAACGTCGGCCTGGTGCAGTGCATTGCCGGCCCCGGCATTCCGGTCTATATCGACATGAACGGGCATGCCTCCTTGTGGGAGGGCATCATCGCCGCGGGCGCGCAGGCCGTGCCGGTGCGCCACAACGATTGCGAGCACGTGCGCCGCCAGCTTGAGCGCTTCGGGCCGGGAGTGATCATGGTGGACTCGGTCTACAGCACCACGGGCAGCGTGGCGCCGCTGGAGGACTATGTGGAACTGGCAGAGGCGTCGGGCTGCGTGCTGGTGGTGGACGAGTCGCACTCGCTCGGCACCCATGGGCCGTCTGGCGGCGGCCTGGTGCGCGCGCTCGGGCTGTCTGAGCGCGTACACTTCCGCACGGCCTCGCTGGCCAAGGCGTTCGCCGGCCGCGCCGGCTATGTTGCGTGTTCGACCGATTTCAAGGACTTCTTCGCGGTTGAGTCCCGGCCGGCCATTTTCAGTTCCGGGCTGCTGCGCCATGAGGTTGCGTGGTTCGATGCCGTGACGGATTTCGTCGCCACGGCGGATGAGCGCCGTGCGCGCCTGCACGCCATCACCCGCGACACCCGGGCTGCGATTGCCGAACTGGGCTACAACATCGGCGAAGGCTCCGAGCAGATCATCGGCCTGGAGGCGGGAACCGAGCCGCAAGTCAAGGTGCTGCGCGATGCGTTGCAGAGCCGCGGGATCTTCGGCGCGGTATTCTGTGCGCCAGCAACACCGAAGAATCGGGCATTGATGCGACTTACGCTGCATGCGAAACTTGCCGCCAATGAAATCGACCGCCTGGTCAGCGTGCTCGCCAGCATCCGCGACGAAGTCCGGCTGGATGAGTGGTCCTCGACGCGCCGGGCCCGGCGCAAGTCTCAAAATCCCACAAGCGGGCCGCTGGCAGGTTCCCGCGAGGAGTAGTCCTGGAGATGGATGCAAAGGTAGCGCAAGCGGAAGACGGCCGCACCTCACTTGCCGGCGTCGCCCGCCATGCGTGGCAGACCGTGTTCGAGACCGCCGCGCGGGCCACCCTGCTGGACGAGGAGAGCGTCATCCGGCTACGCCGGATCCAGATGGTGGGCGCGCTGGGCGTGATCGGTCACCCGCTGTACTACGTGATCTGGTCCTACATCTTCCCGCAGCCCTATGAAAACCTCTGGCTGCGCCTGGTCTGCACCGCGCTGTTCGTGCCGCTGCTGTTCGCCTCCGCCTTCTCGGACCGGCGCTGGCTGCCACCCTATGCGCTCTTTGCCATTACCGTAGGCCTGCCGTTCGCCTTCATCTTCTTCTACCTGGAGAATGGCGGCTCCATGGTGTGGGCCGAATCGGTCATCATCGCGGTGGTGATCCTGTATCACTTCAACACCGCGTTCGCGACCATTGCCTTGTTCTCAGGGGCCGCCGCAGCCATCGCGCTGTTCGTGCTGGCGGGCAACTCCATGGGCGGAATCCCGTGGGAGCCGGTACTGCTGCAGTTGCCGGTGATCGGCTTTGTCATCGCGGTGCTGGTGGTGATCAAGATGGACCGCCAGCTGCTGGCCGAACAGAAACGGCGCGGGATGGCCGCCGCGCTGGCCACCGTCGCGCACGAACTGCGCACGCCGCTGACCAGCCTGGCCATGACTGCCAGGGGCCTCAAGGCACGGCTGCCGGCCGCCCTGGACCAGGACACGCCGCTGCGCGACGGTCTGATGCAGGCCGTGGCCCGGATGGAGTCAGACCTGGCCCATATCAGCAACAGCATTGAACTGCTGGTCGCCAACTCCAAGAACCCGGACAACGCCACGCAGGAGCTGTTCGAACTGGGCGGTGTGATCCGCGACGCTGTCGGCCGGTTTCCGTTCGAGCAGAGCGACCTGGAACTGGTCACCGTCGACCTGCCTGGCCCCGCTTATGTGATGGGCAACGCCCAGTTGTTCGGGCTGGTCACGACCAACTTGCTGAAGAACGCGCTGGAAGCGACCAAGCGGGCCGGCAAGGGCACCATCCATATCCGCTGCGAGGTCCGGCCCGACGCCGTCCATGTGGTGTTCCGCGACACCGCCACGGGCGTGCCGCCGCAAGTGCTGGCCCGGATGTTCCAGCCCTTCTTCTCTTACCCGGCGCATCGCGGCACCGGCATCGGACTGGCGTTTTGCCAGAAGGTGCTGAACAGCTGGGGGGCAAGCATCAGCTGCCGCTCCGAGGAACACGTGTTCACCGAGTTCGATATGCGCTTTCCCCGCAAGGGGAAATGGCCCGAGGCGCAATGAACTGAGGCTGTCGCCTGAGAGGGTTTACCTTAGTACGCAGCAACACAAGAGTTTGGGGTGAATCGCCCTACTCCCCCGCAACGCCCTCTTCCTAGTATTGACTCACCGCGCGGCGCGTGAAGGACTGCCGTGCGGTACCAGGCATACCCTGCCTGGCCACGAACCGCCGTTCTCAATCGCGGCGGTTCATGAGCATCACGCATAGCCAGTGTCCCTGATTACCTCAATCAATCCAGCCGCTCACCGGGTGAACGGCTGCGGATACGGCTGCAAAAAACAATGGAGACAACATGCTGCACGACCTGCCCGCCCGCCCCGAGACCGTCCACTGGGGCTACTTCGATGCCGCCAAGGCGCCCGCCCTGACCGTGAAAAGCGGCGACCTCATTCGCGCCGAAGCGGTGACCCACCATGCCGGCGATGCCCCCGACCTGATGATGGATGACGCCATTCGCGAGATCTTCCGGGCGATTCCCCACGACGACCGCAACCCCGGCGTGCACATCATGACCGGCCCCATCTATGTCGAAGACGCCAAGCCCGGCGACGTGCTGGAGGTGCGCTACCTGCAGATGATTCCGCGCTTCCGTTTCGGGGCGAATGCCGCGGCCCACTGGGGCCAGCTGTACAAAGAGTTCGAGAAGGAGCGGGTCACCATCTATGAGCTGGACCAGCGCTCCAACACCGCGCATGCCCTGTACGCCTTCGACTACCCCGGCAAGATGACCATCCCCGGCAAGCTCGTGGATGACCGGGAATGCTGCCGGCAGCCCGCGCTGGCCGGCGTACGCGTTCCCGTGCGCCCGCACCTGGGCACCGCTGGCGTCGCGCCCGACGCGCGCGGTCGCGTCACCACCGTCGAGCCCGGCCTGCATGGCGGCAATATCGACAACTGGCGCATCGGCGCGGGCGCCACCATGTACTACCCGGTCCAGGTCGACGGCGCGCTGTTCTCGATCGGCGACCCGCATATCTCGCAAGGCGACGGCGAAGTCAGCGGCACCGCCATCGAGGCCTCATTGAACGTCCTGTTCCAGGTGGTCCTGCGCAAGGATTTCCACTTCCCGTCGCCGCTGCTGGAAACGCCGGATTGCTGGGTCGTCCATGGCTTCCACGAGGACCTGGATGAAGCCGGCAAGAACGCGGCCCGCGACATGATCCACCTGCTGACCGAGCAACAGGGACTCTCGCGCGACGATGCCTATTCGCTCATGAGCGTCTCGGCTGACTTCGGCGTGACGCAGGTCGTCGATGGCACCCAGGGCATCCATTGCACCATGCCGCGTTCGATCTTTCCGCCCAAGGACAAGGGCTGAGCCATCAACGCAACACCAAGGGAGAGAACCACATGCAATACGTCTACATAGGACGCAACGAGCTGGTTGCACTGATCGTCGGCCTGGTCACCGGCACCCTGTATTCCTGGCTGAACCTGCCGATCCCCGCGCCAAACGTCACCGGCGGGATCTGCGCCATCCTCTTCACCTACATCGGCTATCTGATCGTGCACGCGTGGCGCAGGACCATCGCCTTCGGACGACCGCCGGAAAGCCGCTGAATCACGCGCAATTCATGAGATTGGGGAATGACATGCTCGAAATTGCATTGGGCAGCACCGAGCTGCAGGCCGCAGCCGTTGGCTTGGTGACTGGCGTTATCTACACTGCGGTACGTGCGCCGATACCGGCCCCGAACGTGCTCGGCGGGATCTTCGCCATCTTTGGCACGTTTGCGGGGTTCGTACTGGTGGCCGCGATGCGGGGGCAGTTGCTGTTCGGCTAGCGGATGGCCTGGACTTCGCAAGTAGTGCTTTGGATGCGCGGCGGACAGCAATGTCCGCCCGTTTTCGCTGTTGCAGCGTGATGCCAGGGAGGTTCAATTGCACCTTTTGCGTTTTTCCACCGAAGCCTATCCACGCAACCGACGCGGCGCAGCCTGGCGTGACGAACTCCGCGCCGCACGCCTGCATTGCGAAAGCCTGTGCGCCGATCACACCCTGCACGGCACGATCCAGTCCCGGACCACCCCCGCGGGCATCGAGCTGACCTGCATTGCGTCGGTCCCCCAGACGCTGGCCATCACCAGCGGCGATGGCCGCGGCCTGATGCTGGTGATGCTGACCGAAGGCGAAGCGCACCTCGCTGCGCCGGAACTGCGTGAACCGCTGCGGCCGGGGCAGGTGGTCAGCGTGCCGGCACACGCCGCCCGCATGCTGGCCCTTGCTACCAGCTTCCGGATGCTGATCGTGCATATCGGCCAGGCATTGCTCAGCGCACGCATCACGGCCCCCTTGCCTCGCTCCGCGCTGGTACTGAGCGGCGACTCGGCGGAACTGTTTGCCCGCCTGCTCCAGTCCATGGCGGCCAGCTTCGACACCATCGTGTCCGCAAACGCCAAGGCCATCCAGCCCTTCGACAACACCATCACCGCCTGCCTTGACGCCGCGCTGGCCGACAGCCAGCCCATCGCACCGCCGGACATGACGCCCTCGCGCGCGGCCGTCTTTGCGCGCGTCTGCAGCCGCATCGACGCACGCCTTGCCGAGCCGGAACTCAGCCTCGCCGCCATCGCCGCGGACGAGCGCATGTCGGCCCGCTACCTGCAGAAGCTCTTCGAGAAATCCGGCAGCAGCTTTTCCGCCTACCTGCGCACCAGCCGGCTTGAGCGATGCCGGGCCGACCTGGCGAATCACCAGTACGACAAGCTCTCGGTCTCCGACATCTGTTATCGCTGGGGCTTCAACGACCCTTCGCACTTCAGCCACGCGTTTCGCGAACAGTTCGGGCTCTCGCCCCGCGCCTACCGTGAGCAGACGGCGAACACGCCCGAGCATCGCCCACCGCAGAATGTCTCCCGCGGGCTTCCGGCCCATGCGAAACGTGCTCCCGCCAGTCCTGGCGCGCCCGCGAACGATGTCCCTGCTGCGCGCCTGCAACCGGCGCCTACCATCGTCCCCATCACCCAGGCGCGCTCGCATGCCGCCCGCCCGGAAGGCCGACACCACTGGCTGCAGGCCACGGACAAGACCGTGCACTGGGGCTATCTCAGCCACGACCTGCCCCCCGTGCTCGAGGTCATGCCCGGCGACACCGTCACCATCGAAACACTGACGCAGCACGCCTCTGACGACCGGGAACGCATGATCGAAGGCGACGCCGGCGCAGAAAGCGTCTTTCACTGGACCGCAGAGCAGAAGAACGTCAACCGGCGCGGCGCGGGCCCCATCGACGCCTCGGTCTATGGCCGCGGCGCCGGCGAAGGCTTTGGCGTGCATATCTGCACCGGCCCGGTCGCGGTGCGCGGCGCCATGCCCGGCGATGTGCTGGAGGTGCGCATCCTCGACGTGCGCCCGCGTCCGTGCTGCAACCCGCGCTTTGCCGGCAGGGCCTTCGGCAGCAACGCCGCGACCTGGTGGGGCTTTCACTATCGCGACATGCTGACCGAGCCGCGCGAGCGCGAAGTGGTCACCGTCTTCGAGATCGATTGCGAACGTGCCGACAGCCGTGCGCGCGCGGTCTACAACTTCCGCTGGACGCCGCAGCGCGATCCGTTCGGCGTGCTGCACCCGACCATCGACTATCCCGGCGTGCCAGTCGACCACGACACCATCGTCAAGAACTACGACGTGCTGCGTGATATCGAGATACCGGTCCGCCCCCACTTCGGCGTCATCGCCGTGGCGCCGGCGCAGGACGGCCTGATCGACTCCATCCCGCCCTCCAGCTTCGCCGGCAACCTGGACAACTGGCGCGTCACCCGGGGCGCCAGCGTCTATCTCAGGGTAGCCGTGCCGGGCGCCCTGCTGTCGATTGGCGATCCCCATGCCTCCCAGGGAGACTCCGAGCTGTGCGGCACGGCCATCGAATGCTCACTCACCGGTGACTTCCAGCTCATCCTGCACAAGAGCACCATGATCGACCGCGACGCTCCCTTCGCCGACCTGAGCTACCCGCTGGTGGAAACCGCCGACGAATGGATTTTGCATGGCTTCAGCTCGCCGAACCACCTGGCTGAACTGGGCCAGATGGCGCAGAGCCACATCTACCTGAAGTCCACCCTAGACGACGCCATGCGCGACGCCTTCCGCAAGACACGCCGCTTCCTTATGTCGGTCAAGGGGCTGAGTGAAGACGAGGCGGTCGCGCTGATCTCCGTTGCGGTGGATTTTGGTATCACGCAGGTGGTCAATGGCAACTGGGGCGTGCACGCCATTATCAGGAAGTCGATGTTCACCCGGCGCTAGCAGGCCGCGGCTAAACCTGTCCACCATTCGCCAACGGCTGGCAAGTGCTACAGACTCCAGACAAACCAATGGCGCGCTCCCTCTCCCGCTTGCGGGAGAGTCCCCCGCATGCGGCCCATGCCGGCTTGCCCCAGGAACCGGTCGTATAGTGGTTGATACTCGGCCTTGACGCGCAGTGTGGCCGCGTCCCCTCTGGTGCACTTCTTGTTGCCCGTGGGAGAGACTGGCTCCGGCAGACAGCATTGGGCTTGATTGGTGAGCGTCGTTAGCTTCCCGCTGGGTAGGTTTGTTTCCATTTTTGTGTCTGCCGGGCACGTTGGCGCCGATCCTTCCCAAGAAGAGGAGGCCGCAGATGAAAACGCTACCGGTATTGGATGACCGGGCCACCGGCATCGACGTGGGCAGCGAGAAGTTGCACGTGTCCATCGCGGGTGACACGCCGCGGGTCTTTGGCACCATGACCCAAGACGTGTCGACGCTGATCGACTGGCTGCGGGACCAAGGCGTGCGCTCAGTTGCCATGGAGGCGACCGGCGTGTACTGGCTGTACCTGTACGGTGCGCTGGAGGCCGCCGGCATCACGGTCCTGGTGGTCAATGGCCGGCAGGTGCGCAACCTGCCCGGACGCAAGACCGATATGGCCGACTGCCAGTGGCTGGCCACACTGCATGCGCACGGCCTGCTGCACTCCGGCTTCGTGCCCCCGGCCGAAATCCGGCAACTGCGGGACTATCTGCGCTTGCGCCAAGATCACATCACGCTGGCGGCCAGCCACGTGCAGCACATGCAAAAGGCGCTCGAGCGCATGAACGTCAAGTTCCATGCGGTCATCAGCGACCTCACCGGCGTCAGCGGGCTCAAGGTCATCGACGCCATCCTGGCTGGCCGGCGCGACCCCGCTGACCTGCTGACGCTATGCGACGCACAAATCCGCAAGCACAAGGGCGATCGGGTCAAGGAATCGCTACGCGGCATGTGGAAGGACGAACACCTGTTTGCCCTGCGCCAGGCCTTACAGAGCTGGCAGCACTACCAAAGCCAGATCAGCGAATGCGATCGCGCCATCGAACAGGTGCTACGCGCACTAAGCGGTCCACCCCGCGACGACGACCCGGCCTCGCCGGCCAAGCCGGGCGGCACGCATACGCCCAAGATCGACGGCCTGCACCGCAGGCTGCTGCAGCTGTGTGGCGGCAATGATCCCACCCAACTGCCGGGGCTCGCCGACTACTCGCTGCTGCTCGTGATCGGTGAGGTCGGCACCGATCTGAGCCGGTGGCCCACCGCCAAGCACTTCACCGCCTGGACCGGGCTCGCGCCGGGCTCCCACCAGAGCGGCAAGCGCCGCTCCCAGCAATCGCGCCACCGCAACCGTACCGGCCAACTGTTCTGCACCATGGCCCGTAGCCTGGCCAACAGCGTTGACAAGGCCCTGGGCGGCTTCTATCGCCGCCTCAAGGCCCGCCGCGGCGGCCTCATCGCCAACAAAGCGCTCGCGCGCAAGCTCGCTGCCTTGTTCTGGCAGACTATGGTCAAAGGCTCGGACTACGTCGAACACGGTCTGCGCTACTACCAGACCCGTACCGCGCAGTCCGAGCAACGCGTGCTACGCAAGCTCGCGCAGAAACCTGGCCTTGATCTGGTGCCAGCAAAAACAATGGGTTAGCGATGGTTCCTGGGTAGGGCTGGGGTGAGGGCCGGAGCATCGAGGAATTGACGCGTGTCGGTATGCCACCGCCTGCCCTCTCCTCCGGCCCCTATAGTATCCTCGCGGGTTCCCCGACCCGTACCACGAGATTGATGCACCACACCGACGACGCTCTGCCGGAGCACGAATTCACCGCCATCCACGAACCCCGCCTCTGGCGCGACAAGGGCTGGACCGCCCGCGTCATCAAGAACGAAGACGGCGACGGCTGGGCAGTAGAAATGATCCGCGACGGCAGCGCCGAGCCCGCGCTGGTCGGGCCCTGGACCATGGGGCGAAACAAGGTCGATCCCAAGCCGCTGGATGCCACCGCCCACCAGACGCTGGTCAAGACCGCTTCAGAGGTTATCCGGCGGCATGAGCAGCAATTGCATGCGCAGCTCAACAAGCAGGTCAGTATCGAGTCTGAATCCGGCACTGTGATGGTGAAGCTCGTCATTACGCCGGATGAATTCGAGCCCTTCGGCACGCTCACGGCTGAGGATTCCTTCGGCGATGTGCTGGCGACTGTGAAGGTGCGGCCCGACTTTCGGCTGACGCGCGACAGCGCCGAGCGCTGGGCCGCTGGTGGGTTCGACAGGATTCGCTAGGTAACTGCCTAACAACGAAGCGCCGGAAGATTGCGAATCGTCTGATCGCCACAGACGACAGAGATGGGAACACTAGAGCCATCACCGAAACAACGGTGATCGGGTGTACCAACCCGGATCTCATTCCAGATGGCCGTCTCAAGCGGCCACAGTCGTACGCCCACATCCCTCAGTTAATGGCGGGCCGGGCGGGGCAGCCGCAAGGCTGGCCGGACTACTCTGTGAATGAGCCGGTATTGGTACCCCCGCTGTCAGGCCCGCCACCCTTTTAATGCAGGTATCAGGCGGGTCTTCCAACTGTGATAGGAGCTCGCAATGCAGGAACAAACTGCGTCGAAACAACAAACCGTGTTGGCCGCTATTCCGGAAGAATTTCGGGAATCCATGGATTGCATCAGTGCTGGATTGGACAGGGTGCTGGCGCTGTTGGAAGTGGAAAGCGAATGTTCGGATGCTTGCTTTGGTATCCGGTGCCTGGTGGAGATGATCAAGGCGAAGTTTGATCGAACGGCGGCGGAGATTTGTCCGGTGGAATGAGTGGGGAAGCTGATGTGGCCGGGGGTGTTGCTCCGGTGGGGTGGGATAACCGCAGCTTCGGCTGCGGTTATTTTTTTGGGGCTGGTACAGAGTTGGTTGGTCTGTCCCGTGGGCTGACGCATATCGGCCATGAAGCGTCGTTGGCCCGCGCGATTACTCGGGCGCTCAAACGTCGGCATTCGCCACGCTAACGGACATTCGATGGCCAGCGGCCTCGGATTCGAGTGTAACCGCGAGTGTGGGGCACCGACGCATATGCGCAAGGTTTCTGGCTCAAGGATGCGCTCGTTCGTATCGTTGGGTACGGCGAAGAGGGCTTACCTTGGGCGGCAACGGTATCGAGCAGCAACTCAATGATCGCCAGACCCGCTTTGTGGGCATTTGGACGGAGAAAATCGAGCCCTGGCAGATGTCGACGTTCTTCGGTGCAGGAACGCGCGGCAAAGAATGGATTCAAAGATCAAAATATCGTAGGGTGTTTTACGCAATAGATTCCAAATTTGCCGACCACTTTTTGATTCACTTTTATGCCAGCATTTTGCTGCTCTGCGCGAGCGTTCCTCCTCTGGGAAATAGCAATTCCGGCCACGTCGCATCACTGCGCGACGTGGTCTTTCTTTCGGTTCGACGAGGAACTCCAGGGAAGGTAACCTTGACCTTCAGGTAGAAGTATTCCTCGTCGCAGCAGCCGCAGGTCCCCACACTTGATCACTTTGATGGCCTAATGACGCGCACAGATTCATGCTAATGTAGCGTGCAGCATTCCTAGCCGACTCTAAACTTTGGAGGTCAAATTGCTTCGCCGCAGTTTTGTTGCCCTTGCCGCAGCCGCTCTTGCCGCTTGCGCCGCGTCCTCCATTGATCCACAGACGAAGGCCTCGATCGGCTCCGTCTACGTGGAACCTGTTCAGCTATCCAAGGCTACGGTCTTCGGCCCAAATGCACGCGAGGTGGATACAGTTTCTGGAAAGGTGCCCGCAACGGCGTCGGAGGCCATCTCCCGTATCCAGCACGTACTGGACACGCAAGCCAACCTTTCTCAGTTGATTGAACGTCAGGCAAAGCAAGACCTGGCTATCAGGGGATATCGCCTAACGGATGATGCCTCGCATGCCACGGCCAAGCTGAAGATCACAGTGCGTCATGCGTTGAGCGTCCCTGTCGGCGCCAACGATGTCAGAGGGATAGCAATGAGCGTCGGTACCGAGATGGTGCGGGTATCGGATGGCAAGCAACTGTTTCTAGCCGGGGCAAGTCAGATTAAGGATCCTGGAACGAAGGGTGTTCGTCTGATGCCCTACGCGGAATGGTTCACGAACGAGGGTTTCCTCGTCGAACAGTACCGCTTGGTCGCATGGCTACTCACGGCCCAGACGCTTGAGGGCCTTTAAGGTATTTCCTTATGCAGAAATCACGCTCTTCCCGTAGCGCTTGAATGGTGAGCGCGGCGTCCATGGTTCGCTGCATGCCGATCCAGATCGTCTTGGCGCCGGGCTCGCCATCGCTCTTACGCCCAAGGAACCCTACTGCGCAGTAGCTTCCTTGTAAATAGTGGAATTGTCCGCCCACTCTTTAGAGCTCTCACAATTTCAAGCTTCCATTCGAAAGCGACCTTTCTCTGATTATCGACAGACAAGGGGCACCCCGCGTCATTATGCGGGGCGTTTCGCGATCGCTCAGGTCGATTGCGCCTTCCAGTCCGTTCCGTTCGTGAAGGCCGATGAGTGCTCTATGGATCTCCGAGGCAACCGTCGCTTCCCGGCAATTCTGAGTCTATTGCCTCCAGATCCTCGATTACCGAAGTGGCCGAGCGGATGACTGTTGTATCTGGGAAGCTGCCGTTGGCGATGCGCACGGCCCAGTGGCAACATTGGGTCGAGGGTGTGTGAAAACGTCTCGATCACCTAGACTGGATCAACGCATTCAGATTGGGGGACCGGATGAAGCGATTCATAGAGGGAGAAGGCCGCAAGCAAGCTACGCTGCTTCCAGAATGCCTCGATGATTTCATCGCCGAGGATAACCCCGCTAGGATCATCGACGCGTTTGTTGAAGAGTTGGATCTCGAGTCGCTCGGGTTCGAAGGTGCCAATCCTTCGATTACAGGTCGCCCCTCATATCATCCTGCCGTCCTGTTGAAGATATACATTTATGGCTACCTCAACCGGGTCCAGTCCAGCCGCCGTCTAGAACGCGAATGCCAACGCAATATAGAGCTGATGTGGCTGACCGGCCGACTGGCGCCGGACTTCAAGACGATTGCAGACTTCCGCAGGGATAACAGCACGGGCATTCGCAATGTCTGCCGTCGTTTCGTAGTTCTGTGCGGCGATTTAAAGTTGTTCTCGCAGGCCTTGGTCGCCATCGACGGTAGCAAGTTCAAGGCAGTCAATACTCGGGACCGCAATTTCACTGCTGGCAAGGTCGACAAGCGCCAGCAGCAAATCGAGGAAAGCATCCAGCGGTATCTGAGCGCGCTGGAGACTGCGGATCGCACGCAGCCGGCGGAGATAGAACTCAAGACAACTCGACTGCGCGAGAAGATTGCGCAACTGCGTCAGCAGGTGCATAGCCTTGACCAGATAAAGCAAGAGCTCAAGACGCTGCCAGATGGTCAGATCTCGATGACCGATCCAGGATGCGCGCTCGATGGCGACAAGTGGCAAGGGCTCTGGAATGGTCGGCTACAACGTACAGATGGCCGTAGATGCAAAGCACCATCTGATCGTCGCTCATGAGGTCACCAATATTGGCAATGATCGGGCGCAACTCAGCTCGATGGCTCGAGCCGCTCGCGATGCGATGGGTAAGACCAGGCTTAAAGCCATAGCTGATCGTGGCTACTTCAGTGCGCAGGAGATCAGGGCGTGCGCGGATACGGGCATTGCTGCCATCTTGCCCAAGCCAACGACGTCCAGCGCGAAGGCGGGAGGTCGATTTGATAGGGCGGACTTCATCTACATTGCCCGAGACGACGAATATCAATGTCCCGCCGGCGAACGTGCGATATACCGCTTCACCAGAGAAGAGCATGGACTGCAGTTACGCCGCTATTGGAGTAGTGCTTGTCCTCAGTGCACCATGCGGTCTCAATGCACGCCGAGTCCGTACCGGCGCATCTCCAGATGGGAGCATGAGGCAGTGCTGGAGGCCGTCCAGCCGCCGGCTCGACAAGACGCCGGATGCAATGAAGGTTCGCAGGCGAACCGTCGAGCATGTCTTCGGAACCTTCAAGCATTGGATGGGCTACACGCACTTCTTGACGCGCACGCTACCGAATGTAGGAACTGAAATGAGCCTGCATGTTCTGGCGTACAACCTGAAGCGCGTCCTTCGAATTCTCGGGTTCTCGAAAACAATGAAGGCCATGCGCCTGGTGGGTGCGTAAGCACCCAATTGCGCCCAAAAAATGGGGCTGACGACCACGCTCAGGGGCCCATTAGCGCTGTTCGCACCCGTTCCGACGCCGCCCACGACCGGATTAGCCGAAAATTCGCTAAGACAGGCTACGCCCCGGAGGGGACGCGCATTGGTGCGATTCGAGAGACGTTTCCACCGGCCTCGGTCGGGAAGAGACGCCCCTATAGCCCAGGCCAAGGCCCCTTCTTGGGCCAGAAGCGCCCGTGCCGGCGCTCTCACCACCGCCGCTACCGAAGAGCAAGCCGCCGGATGCTTGCATGTGGGCGCCGGGACTCGTTCGCCGATGGTCTCCACCCGCGGGCCGGCACCGTCCGGACCCGCGCGGACGCAACTGGCAACGTGGCTCGGGAAGTACTATCCTCCCATGGGCTAAGGTAAGGAGGCCAAATGTCGCAAGGTTCTCGGCATTTTCGCAAAGCGAATCTTACTGTACTCTGCATGGCAGGCGTGCTCGTTTCGTGTACCACACCGAGGATATCGGCTCCGCCCGAACTCCAACCCACCGACGCGCGTGGAACGATCGCGGTGCTGCACGCATCCGGTGTACAGATTTATCAGTGCAAGCGTGCGAACGACGGCCGGTTGTTATGGAGCTTTTTGGCCCCGGAAGCAACCCTGAAGGATGACACCGGACAACTCGTCGTCAAACACTACGCTGGGCCAACCTGGGAAGCGCCTGACGGCAGCAAGGTGACCGGCAAGGTATTACGACAGACGCCCAATGCTCAGGAGCCGGACAGTATTCCACTCTTGCTATTGCAGGCAACGAGCACCGGCGGAACTGGCCTGCTTGCGAGGACGCGTTACGTGCAACGGCTGAATACGCTAGGCGGACAAGCCCTCCCTCAGGCCTGCACACAGGAGGGACTGGAGAATCGCATGCCGTATCGGGCGGACTACGTCTTCCTGGAATAGCCAAGGTGACGCTGGCAGATACCGTGCCGGTTTAATACTTCCCGCTGGCGGTGGCCTGCAGGTTGTAAGGAAAGGCACTCCCCACTCTGGCACAGCGATGCCGTTTCATGATGAGGGGGCACGCCTATCTGCCTCGCTTCCCAGATCTGAATGGAACCGCTCCCGCTTCGTGGGGGCGGGGGCGCGTTCATTCCATCTTTTTCTCCCTCTCAAGTAAGCGGACGATCGGGTAAGTCAGTGGATGCTTGGGCAGCCATCGGAAGGCGGATTTCGTACAACATCGTGTGCCACGAAACTTGGAGAAATGAGCGTGCACACGGTTGTGAAATTTGACTCCGACGGGCTTCGCCTGGCCGGAGCCCTGCATTTACCCCCCGATCTTGCCGCAGGCGAGCGACGTCCCGCTATCGCCGTGCTCCATGGGTTCGGCAGCAACAAGGACGACGGCATGGTGCAGTTGGCAACGCGCCTGTTTTCGTCGCTGGGCTATGTGGTCCTGCGCTTCGACATGCGGGGCTGCGGTAACAGCGAAGGTGCGCGCGGCAAGGTACTATGCGAGGACCAGGTGAGCGACACCCGCAACGCGGTCAGCTACTTGCAGAGCCTGCCCGAAGTGGAGCCCGCGAAGATTGCTGTGATGGGTCACAGCTTCGGTGCGGCCGTGGCGGTCTATGCGGCTGGCGTTGACCCTCGCATCGTGGCCTGCATCTCATCGGCCGGATGGGGCGATGGGGAAGTAAAGCTGCGTCAGCAGCATGCCGGTTCGGCCGCCTGGCAGCGCTTCGAGGCAATGGTGGAAGAAGGCCGTGCCCGGTTGGCCACGGGCCAGTCGATGCAGGTCTCGCGCTTTGACATCGTGCCCATTCCCCCCGAGATGCGCAGCAGTCTGCCTGCGGGAAGCTTCATGGAGTTCCCGTTCGAGGTGGTCGAAAGCATGCTGCGCTTTCGGCCGAACGCAGTGGTCGGCAACATTGCCCCGCGTCCGCTCCTGCTGCTGCATCCGGCGGACGACTCGGTCACCCCTACAGACCAGTCGATCGGGCTGTTCCGCAACGCCAGGATGCCGGCCGAACTGCATCTGTTCTCGGAGATCGATCATTTCATCTTCTCCGATGACAACCGGGCCGTCCTGAACCTGGTCACGGACTGGCTGCACAAGTTCTTCCCGGCCCGCCAGGCGTCTTTGGGGGCCGCATGACTGCGCGCCCCTCGACCATGATCAGCGCAGCCGGGCTGCAAGCCTTCGCACAGGCACTACTTGCATCGGCCGGGCTGCACGAACCTGGCGCCTCACTGGTGGCGGAGAGCCTGGTATGGGCTGACCTGCGCGGTTCGCCCGGACATGGGGTTTCGCGCATCCCGCAGTACACTGCGTGGCTGGCCTCGGGCGACATGAATGGCCAGGCACAACCGCGCCCGGGGCTAAGCCTGCCAGCCCTGACCGTGGTCGAGGGCGATCGCTGCGCCGGTGCGCTGGGCATGCGCATTGCCGCCGGGCAAGCTATCGCCGGGGCGCGCCAGGCCGGGGCGAGCCTGGTGCTCTTGCGGGAGACAACGCATACCGGCGCGCTCGGCTTTCACACCGCGCATGTGGCCAGTGCAGGAATGTTTGCCATGGCAATGGCCGCTTCGTCACCGCTGATGGCCTACCATGGCGCCTCGGTGGCGGGCGTCTCAACTGCTCCGCTGTCCATGGCCTGCCCGGGGCTAGGCGAGCCGATCGTGTTCGACATGGCTTCGGGAGCCGTTGCCTTCGGCAAGCTGATGCAGGCTCGGGCCACCGGCCGGCCGCTCGAGCCGGGCTGGGCCATCGATGCCATGGGTAATCCCACCACGGACGCGCGCCAGGCGACAACGCCGCTGCCACTGGGCGGCCCGAAAGGGTCGGGCCTCGCGCTGATGGCCGAGATCGCCTGCAGCCTGCTGACCAACCATCCGATCCTGGCACCCACGCTGCTGGCCCCCGCTGCCGGTCATCGCCACACGCAGAACGCGTGGTTGCTCGTGATCGATATCGCCCAGGTGGTGGACCCTTCCCTGTTTCAAGCGCAGTTGGCCGAGCTCGCTGGGGCCATCCACAACCTGCCGGCCTCTGTCGAAGGTCCTCCGCGGCTGCCGGGAGAACGCGGCTACGCCGAAGCCCGGGAGCGCGGCGCGAACGGGATTGCCTTGGCGCCTGTGACTGCTGACGCGCTGGAGGCACTTGCCAGCCAGGCTGGCATCCGCGCCCCCTGGGCGTAGCGTGGCCGGAAAGTCACCTGCAGGCGCGCCGAGGAATCGTTAGCAACGCCCTGCCCGTTCCCCTTCCCGTGTGGACCTTGTTTCACGTTCGGCCGAATCGACGGGACTGCACTGTCTTTCCCTTGACGGCTGCCACACACATGACATAATCCTGACCGAATGCAAACGTTTGCACTTTTTTGGGGGTTATCGAGTGATTCGCCGAAGCGTGTGGAACTGACGGGTCCTCTGTCTCCTGTACGACTTCTTCGGCATCGATTGGTCGGGCGCCGGTTGACTGAGAGTGAAATCGCGCTCCGCCACCTGCAGCGCATCGGCACGATTCCCCCTTGGCTTGCTTGAGGAGACAACTTGCATGGCAAAGGACCGCCAGATACGCATCGTCCACGGCAGCTTCGGCCGTGCCACCCTCCATCGGATATCGGGGCCGCTCGTCGCGCATGCGCATGCGGAGTTCCATCTGATCTTCAAGATCGGCGGCACAGATGCGACATTCAAGATCGACGGCCAACCGGCGACACTGACCGACGGCTGCGCGCTGCTGATCAATCCCTGGTCGACGCATGCGAAGAGCGCTAAGGAGGGCTCGCCTTCGCTGCTGCTCGCCTTGCTGCTGGAGCCGGAATGGCTCGGGCGCACGCTCGGCGTCGACAATCCTGCCGGCGGCCTGCACTTCAGTAAAGCGCTGGTGCGCATGGATGCGGATACCGTCACATCGCTGACGGCGCTGGGTACCTGCCTGGCTCGGGATCTGGCCGACGATTCGGCAATTGGCTCGGCAGATTGCGAGGCCGCCGTCGCGAATCTGGCGCGCAGGGTGTCGGCCTGCCATCTTCAGCGGCGGTCGATGACCGAAGTGCTGGCAAACACCAGGCCGCTGGACTACCGGATCAAGCGCGCGACCGAGTACATACGCAGCCACGCCGGGGAAAACCCCAACGTTAAAACGGTCGCCAGCGCGGTGGGCATGTCCCGCAGCCGGCTCTTCCACCAGTTCAAGGCCTGCATGGGCATCTCGCCGCAGCAATACCTCGACTGGATCCGAATCGGCATCGCCACACGCCTGCTGGCGGAACGGCATGCCAGCATCGGGGACGTGGCACACCAACTCGGATTCAGCGCGCAAGGACACTTCACGCGCTTTTTCGTCCAGCACCTGGGGCTTAGCCCGTCGGAGTTCCGCCGCACCGGCATGCCGGGCGGCGCGCACGGCGACTGAGGCGCCCCACGCCGCCCGGCATCCGCTGCCGGTCAGCCGCGCAGCGAGCGCGACAGCTTGTCCTGGATGACCGCGTCGAATACCGCCTTGGGCAGCATGCCGTGCACGGTCTTGGCCGGAATCGACGTGTAGTTGCTAGCCGTCTGGTTGGAGTACTGCGTGATGCGGAAGTCCGAGGTGATACTAGCGAGCGAGTACACGTCATGCGGATCCATGCCGGTCGCCGCGCTCACCCAGTTGAGCATCTGCCGCAGGCAGGCGACCAGCGCCTCGTCGAGATTCTTGCCGAAGCCGAGAATGATCCAGTGGCTGGGCGTCTCCGCCATCGGCAGGGCCAAGGGCCGCTGCTTGTGCAGGAAATACTGGATCTGCATGTCCTCCATCGCGGTTTCGATGGCGGTCTGATTGACCACGCCGTCGCCTTGGGCGGCATGCGAGTCGCCGGTCCAGATCATCGCGCCCGGCCGCTGCACCGGTAGGAACAGTGACGTACCCTCAACCAGCTCGCGCAACACGAGATTGCCGCCATACGGACCGCTGAGGATGCCACTGACCGGTTCGTCGCCGGCGGGCTGCACCGCCATCACGCCCTGGAATGGCGCCAGCTTGATGCGGATACCCGGCGCGAACTCGGTGTACTGCCGGCTCTCGTCAAACTTGAAATAGCGCAGGTACGGCTTCGCAAAGTCGTTCGGCAGTGCACCGACCCCTTTTGGTGCCGAGTTCCATCCCCAGCCGATCGGGCGCAGCTTGACCATGCGGCACTCCACCACGTCGCCGGGCATCGACCCGCGCAGTTCCACTGGCCCGACGTTCGAGTACGGCCCTTGCGGAAATCGCTTGCGCACGGGTTCGCGATCCTCGTAGCTCATGCCGTACGAGGCGCCGTTGGCCCAGTTGACCCAGGTATTGGGATACATCACTAGGTCGCCCGACTCGATGCTGGCGACCGGCGCCGCCTTGGGGTCGAGAATGCCGACGCGCACGGTCTCGGTGGCGGACTCGATCCGGTGGATCTTGCCCGGTTTGACTATGGGGAGCGAAGCGGCGTCCGATGCAGCAAGCGGCGTGTTCCGCCCCGCCGTCACCTGCGCCGCCGCCTTCAGCGACGCGGCTCCCAGGCCGAGGGCGCCGGCAGCCTTCAGCCAATGTCTCCTGTCGATCATCATCGTTTTGGTTCCTTTCGATTGGGCCGTCCGCGGCACCACCCCGCTGGACGGCGAAATGCAGCACATCAGTTCAGTGCAGTTGCGCCACATACTGCGCAACTGCGACGATCTCCTCGTCTGTCATCAACGGCACCAGAAGGCTCATCAACTTGCCGGGACCGCCACGCGTGCCGGATCTCCACGCGTGGAGTTGCCTGACCACGTATTCCGGCTGCTGGCCGGCAATGCGCGGAAAGTCGGGCGCGATGCCTTCCCCTTTCGGCCGATGGCATGAAATACAGGCCGGCAGCCGATTGGACGGATTGCCCTTCCAGTAGATGGCCTTGCCCGCCTCGACCAGGTGCGGCAAGGCGGCCTGTCCGCGCGCGGGTGGCTGGCGACTAAAGTAGCGCGCCACCTCGCGCATCTCCGTCTCGCTCATGCTCTGCACCACGGCGGCCATCCTGGCGTCCTGGCGCAGTGCTGGCTCGCCGGCACCGGCCTTGAACTGCCGCAGTTGCTTGAACAGGTAGTCTGCGTTCTGGCCCGCCAGGCTGGGATATTCCTTCTGCGTGCTCTGGCCAGTGTTGCCGTGGCATGCCGCGCAGACCTGCTCCACCATCAGCCGCGCGGGCCGTGATTCGCCTGCCTCCGGTGCCGGTTGCGCCAGCGAAGGCACGGCCAGCGCGCACAACGCGAGCATGCAGGCAGACAGCCGGCGGCGCTCCATGGGATGTTTCACGTCGGAATTCTCACAACAAGGCATTGCCCGACCTAGTTCAGGTAGCCACCGGTCTTGGCGACGATCTGGCGCGCGCGCTGCGTTTCGCTGGTCAGACGGGTGCTCAGGCCGGTCACGCCGGTCTGGCTGAAGGCGGTGTCAACACTCAGGCCGGTCAGCTTGGCGCGGATCCCGGCATCGCTCATGATGGCGTGGATCTCGCCGCGCAGCCGCTCGACCACGGGCGCCGGCGTGCCCTTGGGGGCAAACACGCCATACCAGACGGTAGTGTCGTAGCCGGGAATACTCTCGGCCACAGTGGGCACGTTGGGCAGAGCCTTGAGCCGGCTCGCGGTGCCGACGGCCAGTAGCTTCAGCTTGCCGGAGTTCACATGAGGCATGTACTCCAGCAGCGGTCCCGTCGCCAGGTCGATGTGGCCGGCGATCATGTCGTTGATCGTCGGGCCGCTGCCCTTGTAAGGAATATTGGTGATGTCGACACCGGCCATCGTCTTGATCATTTCGAGCGGATAGCTGGTCGGGCCGCCATAGTTGATCTTGCCGGGATTCGCCTTGGCATAGGCGATCAGTTCGGGGACGGACTTGTATGGCGTGTGCGGGTTCGTAACCAGCACCAGCGGTGACTCGCCCAGCGGCGCCACAGGTACCAGGTCGCGCGTCACATCGTAGGGCAGCTTGCGGTAGAAGGCAGCGTTGACCGCGTGGATGCTGTTCAGGATGCCGATCGTGTGACCGTCCGGCGCCGCGCGCACGAGCGCCTCCGCGCCAATATTGCCGCTGGCGCCCGGCCGGTTCTCCACCACGACTGGTTGTCCCAGCGCGTTCGACAGGCGCTGCGCCAAGGCCCTGGCCAGCACGTCGTTGATGCCTGCCGGCGGAAACGGCACGATGAAGACGATAGGCTTCGAAGGCTTCCAGCTGGCCTGTATATTCGTGTCCGCTGCCGCTGCGTTGGCGGCGACGGGCCGCAGGCCTGCGACAGCCACGGCGAGTGTGGCGGTGATGGCCGCAGTGATGGCGGCAAGCGTGGCCACGCGCCGAGGGGCGGTCAGGAATGACGGAGGCTTCCGGCTTTGCATTGACTCTTGTCTCCTTGTGAATCGCGATGCGTGGGCGACAGGGTCAGCCCGGGCTCATACTCTACTGATTCGGACACAAGGCGCTTCCCCATTTGGGGAGCCGTTTACCAAAACGTCCTCCGTTCTGCGGTATTACGGTACGCTGGCCGACGATCGCAGACGCCGCACGGCGCCTGCTTACCGGATTGTCCAAGAACTTGACAGGCACTCCGCTCGCGCCGCAGCTCCTCATGCAATATGGAGCGCCACATCGACGACCGGAGGAAACGCAATGCATTACAACCAAGACGGCGCCGTGGTCACCATCGGCAACGGCCCGAACCATGTCATCGCCTTGCACGGCTGGTTCGGCCATGCACGCGGATGGGGGCCCTTTGTGGACGTGCTCGACGGCGACCGCTTCACCTACGCCTTCATCGACTATCGAGGCTATGGTTCCCGGCGAGGGATCCAGGGCAGATTCGACATGCGGGAGATCGCCGCCGACGTGCTGGCGCTTGGTGACGAACTGGGATGGCAGCGCTTCTCGCTGATCGGGCACTCCATGGGAGGCAAGGCCATGCAGGCCGTCGCCATGCTGGCCCCTGCACGCGTCACGGCCATGGTCGGCGTCACACCAGTACCGCCTACGCCTGTGCCGTTCGACAAGCCAGCACGCGCTCTGTTCGAACGTGCCGCCGGCGAGCTCGCGGCAAGAATCGCGGTCCTCGACAATTCGACGGGCAAACGCCTGAGCCGGCATTGGGTGGAAAAGATGGTCCGGGCCTCGACGCAGCATGCCGATGCCGACGCGTTTGCCGCCTACTTCCGGGCATGGGCCGACACCGACTTCTCTGCTGAAGTTGCCGGCACCAGCGTTCCCACGCTGCTGCTGGTCGGTGAGCACGACCCGTCGCTGACTGCTGACATCATGGAGCAGACGTACGGCAAAGCATTCCTCGATCTGGCCATCGACGTTATCCGCAACGCAGGACACTATCCGATGGACGAGACGCCGGTGGACCTCGCCACGCGGATCGAGCGCTTCCTGTCGGACATCCAGAGCCGTAGTGAGCCCTGACGCCCTGGCGTGCCCCCACAGCGCGCCTGCCGGTGTCATACGCCGGCAGGCGCGACCATGACGCAAGCATGAACGATGCGCCCAGGCGCATGCACCACTCAGGGTGCCTCAGTCGCACCGATCGCGGCCACGCCGCGGCGCCCGATCTCCTCGTCCACGTCCGATGGCCCCCCGCTGACGCCGACGGCCCCGACCAGCCGGCCACCGACGTAGATGCCCAGGGAACCTTGCGACGGAAAGACCGGCCCGCCATAGACCAGCGAACTCATCTGGCCGAAGACGATGGGATTGGCCTGATAGCGCTTCACGAGCTCGGCGCCGGAGGCGCCTCCCGTTGCCGCCGAGGCGATGGCTTTGCCGCGCGCGACGTCAAAGGTCGCAAACGGGGCGCCATCCATTCTCACGCCGCTGAGAAAGTGGCCGGAGACGTCGACCACGACGATGCTGACGGCAAGTTTTCGGTCCTCGGCAAACCGTTTGGCGGCATCAGTAAGCCGGACCGCGGCGTCCGCGCCCAGGGTCTGCAGCTGGGTTACGCCTGCCGCAGATGCGATCGGCGCGCAGAACAGATGCAGCCCGAAGGCCACGGCGAGAGTAAAGCGCTTCATGGATTCTCCTATGCTTGACGGGATCGCGGCGCGCCGGCACCTGGCCGGCAACGGCGACCGGCCGGTGCGCACGTCCGTGCGCACATCAGAAGAGATGGCGCATGCCCATCATGACCCCGCGCGGGTCGGACACGCTGCTTGCCGTGACCTCATTGGGGATGTTCGAGAATGTGTAGTTGGCCTTGTTCGTGTTCCAGATCTTGCTGGCGTTGGCATAGAGCGTTGTGCGCTTGGACATCGAGTACTGGTAGCCGATCGAAGCCTGCTGGCCGCGGTTCGGCGTGCCGACCGATTGCTGCATGCCGTATGCCAGCAGTACCAGTCCAGCGCCTCCCACGGGAATGGTCGTGCCGACGTGGAAACCGCGGTCCTTAAGAGTCGCCTGCCCTGGCACCCATCGCGTGGCCTGGCGTACGTTGGCGAACAACTTCACCCAAGGGAATTCGTAGGTGGCGCCGATCGCGCGCTCGTCGCGGTCGGCATCCGTTACCGCGCCGATGCTGTAGGTGCGTTCGTAGGCAAGGCCCAGCCACAGCGGACCGCGAGCATAAGTTAGCCCGCCGGCCGCCAGCCGGTCGGCGTCGCGTGGCGCGCTGGTCCGCTCGGCGCCGAATGAATAGATTACGCTGCCCTGCAGCCCGGCAAGTTCGGGACTTTCGTACCTGATGGAATTGTCTGCGCGCGCGGTCAGGCTGCTGCCTGCGGGGCCGCCGTTCTGCAGGCGACCGAGCGGGCCATACGGCGAGAAGCCGAAGGCCGACGCCTGCCCTTCGATGTAGTAGATCGGCGTGTTCTGCCGGCCAAGCGTCAGCGCACCCCAGTCCTTGCTGCTCAGGCCGACCCAGGCCTGGCGGCCAAACAGGCGTCCTCCCTGCTGGGCGGTGCCGCTGTCCAGTGCAAGGCCGGTCTCCAGTGTAAATACCGTGGACAGTCCCGGCGCCAGTTCCTCCTTGCCCCGCAAGCCCCAGCGCGATTGATACAGCCCGCCGTCCTCGACCCGCGCGACATGATTTGCCCCGGACTTGACATACTCGGTGTAGAGATCGGCTACGCCAAAAATGGTCACCCCCGATTGTGCCGCCGCTATGCCCGGCACCGCTGCCACCGCCACTACCAAGAGCGCTCCCATTCTTTTCATGCGTTTCTCCTCGCTGTTCCGTCCTGTTTGACGATATGGTTCTTGCACGGTCTTGCACCGGCGCAGCAAGGGTATGGGTTCGCGCTGGGAAAGCGCTAACCCAATCGTCCCGCCAATTGGAAAGGTGTCCGGAATGCGGAACCGGGGCGGGTCAGGAGGGCAGGTTCACGCGCAGGGTGCGGGGGGGACAGGCCTGGAAGTCCGCGGGGAGCGCTGGCGGATTCGGCAAGCCGATGGAGAGGCGCAGCGGGAAGGTGGTAGGAACGCAGTAGGCTGGCCGGGCTGAACCCGGCCTCGCATGAAATCGCCCTCCCCCAGCGGGCGCCAACCGTCCTGGCAAGTGTCGCGGCCGGCTGGCGGCTGGGACGCCGCGCCGGAAACGCGCTACAGGTTTCGACTGAACTCGTAGTTGTAGGGATCGCTGTTGAAACGATGCGTATTGTCGGCACCCATCTGCGGGCCGGCGCAACCGAACATGCTTAGCGTTAATCCGCAGAGTATTGCGGCAGCCAGGAATCGGATCATGATGCACCTCGCGTCGAAATCGTCCGCCAGGGTACGGCGGAAGCGTGAGTTGAGTCTATACCACCCCACGAAGGTGCCTTTCTGAATCGAACGGGCCATTGCCGGCAAGCGTGGGCGTGGCAGCTTTTCCCGACATGGCGCGTTTCCAGCAGGAAGCCTTGACCGGGGGCACGGTGCTGCTAACGCTGTTTCCAGCGATTCTGGCTCCGCCTTTTCGTCGCGAAGCTCACGATGCTTAGCGGCTGCGAACGTGTAGTTCGCAGCCGCTAATATCGCGCACGCTAGCTCATGATCGGTGCCATCGCAGTTTCGATTCTGAATAGCTGGCTCCCGGTGATCATGCTACCGAGAGCCTGACTGAAGCGGGGCTCCTGCACTCCGGAAATGATGTATTGCCACCTGTAAGCGGCAAGCAGGCCGATGCGCACGGAATCTTTGTCAGCCATCGACAGCGATCGTGGGCAGATCATCGCAAAGTAGTCTGCGTCCGCATTAGCCTGAGTTTGCAGAATGCCGTCCACGGCGGCGACCAATTCGATCAGATCGTTGACAGCTGCGTCACGTTCTTCAGGCGAAAGCCTCGCATCTTCGCGTTGCCATTCGATTTCATCGAGAATCGCGTGCTGTGATTCCTCGCGCCAGTGATAGAGAAAGACGTCTTTCCATAGTTCAGAGGAATTCATGTCGCCGTCGATGCTGCCTCGATAGTGCGCGAGCACGAAGAGTTCGATGTGACAGGTTAGAGCGAGCACTGCCCAGGTGGACTTTGCGAGGACGAACGAGGCCACACTATTTGCGTCCGGCAAGAACGAATAACCAGCTGGCATGCCTTCGGCGCACATGCGCTCGATGCGGCGAAATAGCTCCTGATGCTTGATTTCCTCATCACTGAACCGGACAAGTGCTTCAAGCGCGCTCTGATCGCCGAGTCGGTATGGGCCGCTCATCTCCAGTACCTTCGCCGCGATGAAGCGTTCGACGAGACCGAACATGTTCGCGTACGTACGGCCCTGAATCTGGCTGAGCAGACGCTGCTCGTCGTGACCGAGAAAGGCGAGAGAATCGACCTTTGATAGAGCGTCTGGCAAAAACTTCTTCGTGAAATCGAAGCTTCGGCCGCGAATTACGTCGCGGTCGATGTCCCAGCGGACGCGCTTGGATGCAGCGATGCACTTGGCGTAGCGGTTGGTAGTAGTCACCCTATGCCCATCAGTCATGATTTCCATTGAAACGCTCCTTCAATACGTCACACGTCCCGTGGCCGCCGCGAGCGACGACTATCCTTCCACCTTGCACGGTTCGAACGCCGGGCGGCGGTTTGAGGCACTGGGTACGTGATCTGCCGCCTGGCATACGTGTTGGTGCCGCCCGGATTTCCCATCCTTTCGAACGGGTAAGCCACGTTTGGAGTACGGCAACATCACGATTCCAACTATCGTTGCCTGACGTCATCAATCCGTGAACTGCGGGCGGGGTCGCGTAAAAACGCCGTAAAAAAAATTCTCATGAAAGCGGCCGCATCTTGCCGGGTAGCCTGCACATGAGGCCGGATTCGAGTCGGCAACCAAGCCTATGCCTACCCCGACCCATTTCAGGACGAGGTGAACCTGAAGAAGTGACCTGCAAAAGACCGGTGGGAGGGCAGTCTTCATTGATGCGTGAAAGTCGCGCCGGGCGGACTAGACTTTTTGAGAGCGACGCTTCACCTCACGCACGACATGGCCCGGCTCAAGATAGAAGTCCTCGGAGGCTTGCAAGTCCGGCTTGCCGGACAGCATGGATCGCTCGCTTTTCCCACCAGGAAAAGCAAGGCCATCCTGGCCTACCTTGCCCTGTCGCCGGGGATGCTGCGGTCGCGAGAGCAACTGGCAAGCGTGCTTTGGGAGCGCAGTGCGGAAGAGCAGGCAAGGGCCAGTTTGCGGCAGACTCTGTCGAGCTTGCGCCGGGTCCTGCCGAACGCGCCCCCAATCTTGAACGCGGAGCCGGATGCCATATGGCTTGACGGACAGTTCGTGGAAGTCGACGCGCTGCAATTCACGAGCCTCGCGACTGAACGATCTCCTGACTCCCTGTCGAAAGCTGTTGCACTCTATCGGGGCGCCCTACTCGATGGTTTCAGCCTTCGTGAAGAACCGTTCGAGCAGTGGATGATCATCGAGCGTCGCTGGTTTCATGAACGCGCCGTGGAAGTGTTCACCGAACTCGTCGGCCATTACGAACAATCTGGCGAATTTGATCGTGCAATTGCGACGGCAAGCAGAGTATTGGCCTTGGACCCGTCACTCGAATGGGCCCATGCGCTGCTTATGAGGCTGTATGCGAGGACGGGACGCCGGAACGCTGCTGTCCGCCAGTACCAGGAATGCGTCCGAGTGCTCAATACCGAACTCGGCATTGCCCCGGCCGAGAGCACTCAACGTCTGGCTGCTCAAATCCAGCAGGATTCAGGCGGAGCTAGAGAGCCTGCAGGTCCGGCCGTGGCTGTCGGGGAACCGGCTAAGCAGTCCGGGATTGCGTCGCGCGCTGGCTACGCAGCGGATAGCGCAACGGCATTCCCGGCGGAGCGCAAGCACCTGAGTGTGCTCTGCGCCCGCGTGCGCGAACCCATCAGCGTCATCGATCAGGAGACGGCACTTGAGCGCGTCGACGCTGTATTGAAGGCAATGGTCGACTCCGTTCAGCGATTCGGCGGCCTCGTCACCCAACTCAGAAGCGATGGTGTCACAGCACTATTTGGAGCGCCCGTCGCACACGAAGAGCATGCGGTGGAAGCCTGTTATGCAGCGCTCGCGATGCGCGCACGCATTTCGGCACTCATTGAGCGATCCCTGGATGTGCGAATTGGCGTACATTCCGGCGAGGCTGTCGTCCGGACGATTGGCGACGAGGGGTCGCAGCACTATGACGCGCTCGGCTCCGTACCGCAGATCGCGAATCAGATCGATGTCGCGCTCGCGGCCGGAGAGATCGGCGTGAGCGCGGACACGGCGAGATGTGCCGAAGGGTTCATCGAACTTTCGGATCTTCGCGCGAGATCGCTTCCTGGTGCGACGCCCCCCCTCGAGATCTTCACGCTGGGGACAAAGTCCGAGTTGCGTCTTCGCTGGAACGCTCGTACCGTACGCGGCCTCACGCATTTTGTCGGCCGCGACACAGAGATGGCCAGTTTGCAGGGGATGCTTGCGCGTGCCGGACACAGCGCTGGCCAGGTATGCGCCGTCGTCGGGGAACCGGGCGTGGGAAAGTCTCGCCTCGTGCATGAGTTTGTCAACTCGGAACAGGCGGCCGGGTGGACAAAATTCGAAACGGGCGCGACATCGCGCGACACGAGCGCGATCTATCTTCCCCTGGCCAATCTGCTCCGGACGTGGTTCGGCATCGGGACGCATGACACACTGGATGGGGCCGCCGAGAAGCTTCGTCGCGGCGTCGACGCGGTCGACCCGGCGCTCGCCTGGACGTGTCCTGCGCTGGCTGCAATGCTGGACCTACCGCCGGATGATCCGCAGTGGGACATGGCGACTCCGCCGCAAAGGCGCAAGCGCACACTCGAAGCGATTGCCTCTCTCATGATCCGAGCGAGTGAGCACCGCCCATCGATCCTCGTTGTCGAGGATCTGCACTGGATCGATGACGGCACGCAGGCCGTGCTCGATCATCTCGTCGACTTCATCGGTGCGTCACGCGTGATGCTTCTCGTGACCCATCGACCCGAGTATCGGCACACATGGTCTGGCAAGAGCTATTTTGCCCAGCTGCACGTGGACAGTCTCGGCACCGAAGGCGCGAAGCAGCTGCTGCAGTCGCTGCTCGGCGACGGCAGCGAGCTTTCCGCCCTTAGGCGTCACCTGATCGAGCGCACGGGATGCACACCGTTTTTCCTGGAAGAATCCGTTCGTGCGCTCGCAGATTCGGGCGCACTGGTTGGCCAAAAAGGCGCATACCAGATGGCGCGAACGATAGACACGTTCGATATTCCATCAACCGTGCATGCAGTTCTCGCTTCGCGGATCGATCGCCTGTCCGCGCAGCAGAAGGCCCTTCTGCAGATGGCGGCCGTGATCGGCCATGAATTTCCCGTCGATCTTCTTGAGCCGATAGCCAATCTCGATCGCGAGCGGCTACTCGATCTGCTCGCCGATCTGCAAGCGGCTGAATTCCTCTATCAGACCCGCTTGTTGCCGCATCAGCAATATACCTTCAAGCATGCGCTCACGCATCGAGTCGCATATGCAAGCGTACTCAAGGAGCGAAGACGCCCTATTCACGTGCAGCTTGTGGGCGTCATCGAGCAACTTTACACGCAACGTCTTGACGAGCATGTCGAACTCCTCGCGCATCACGCGCTTGCTGGCGAACTTTGGGACAAGGCTGTTCACTATCTGTACCAATCCGCGGGCAAGGCGCTGCAGCGGTTCGCGTATCAGCAGGCCGTTGATCACCTGAACAGAGGGCTCGAGATCATCCGGATGTTGCCTCGTTCTCCTGCGCTGCTCAGGCAAGAGCTCGAGTATCAAAAGGTCCTTGGCGTGACCATGATGGCAGCGAAGGGTTGGGCGGCAAAAGAAGTCCTTGACGCGTATACGCGAGCAAGGGCGCTCTGCGAGGAGCTTGGAGACGAGAGCGAACTGTTCACCGTACTGCGGGGAGAAGGACAGTATCGGATGATCCGTGGTGAGTCAGAAATCGCCCGCGAACTTGGTAACCGGTGCACAGCTCTGACCGCGGGCTCGCATGATCCCGGGATGCAAATCGAGACGCATCATCTTTTCTGGACGAACAGCTTTTTCATGGGGGAATATGCTGCTTCAGAGTTTCATAGCAGAAGCGGAATGGTCCTTTACGAGCGAGAGCGAGACCACCCGCTGACATTCAAATACTCTGGACATGATCCTGGTGTGTGCTGCCGGTGCTTCACCGCGCTGGTTCAGTGCCTGCGTGGATACCCGGACAAATCACTGGCGATCTGCGACGAGGCGCTGGGGCTCGCGCAAGAACTCCGTCATCCACTGACGACCGCTTTGACCTATTGGGCATGCAGCTTCGCGCATATCTTGCGGGGCGAGCCTGAACTGGCGAAGCAGTGGGCTGCACGGGAAATTGCAGTTTGCGATGAGTACATGCTGCCCTTGCTGCTGTCGCAAGGTAAGTTTCAGCTGGGTTGGTCGCTGGCGCAAATGGGCGATCTCGACGAAGGCATAGAAAGGATGCGGGAGGGAATTTCAGCAATCAGCGCAACCGGTGCGGAAATGGGGCTGCCATACTTCAATGCGCTGCTTGGCGAGGCGCTTGGCTGCGCGGGCAAACCAGAGGCAGGGCTCGTCGAGATCGATCGGGCGCTCGCCGCTGTCAATCGTCACGGCGGACGCTTCCAGCTATCGGAAATGCTGCGCCTGAAAGGCGAATTGCTTGCGACTCGGCACCCCATGCAACGAAACGAAGCACTAGCGACCCTTCACGAGGCAATCGCCGTTGCACAAAGACAGGGCGCGGGTCTTCCCGGGCTTCGGGCGGCGATCAGCCTTGCCCGTCAGTTGGCAGCAGCGGGCGACATTCAGCATGCATGCGCCGTGCTACAGCCCGCCTGCGACAGCATTAGGGAAGGAAGTGACCTCACCGATGTGCGCACCGCGCAGACGCTCCTGGCTGAACTGAAGAATCGCTAGCGCAAGACACTAAACTTCGCTACACCGGCTGAACGATTCCATCAAGCTGTTGCATCGACCGGTTGAATCTGCAGTGGGGAAGCGCCACCCAAACCGAAGATGCAAAGGCCGCTCCCCGCCCAAAGCAGCATTCGCCTACGAAGTGGAACGCTTCAATCGCATCAACACTGAAAAGCTGTCCGCCGGATGCACCGTCGCCGTAACCTCGAAGGTCTGCCCGTCGGCGTCCAGATAGCGCCGGACGATTTTCAATACCGACGCACCCGGTTCGAGCCTCAGCGCCTTCGCCACGGTTTCGTCGGCGAGGGTCGACGCGCTTACGTCCTGCTCGATCTCGGCGATCTGCCGCCCGTAGCGCGACTCGATCAGCGTGCTGACAAGTGTGTCCGGCGACGCGCGCACCATGTCGCCAATGTCCGTGTAGGCAGGATCGATATAGACATCTGTCCAGGCTATCGGCATATCGGCGCGGCCATCGCGACCATCGTTCAGGCGCACGCTCGAGACACTCCATTCCTGCGATTCCCGCCGCCAGCACCGTTGTCGACTCCGCCCTCTTCCGCGATGCCTTTGGCACGAAGAAGATGCGCCAGATCTTCTCCGACGGTGCGCTGGTGCAGCGCTATATCGACGTCGAGGTCGCGCTGGCCAAAGGCCGAGGCCCGGGCAGGCGTGATCCCGGCGGAGGCGGCCGAGGCCATTGCCCGCGAATCGCGCATCGAGCGCATCGAGCGCATCGACTTCGACCACATGCGCGAGGAAACCGACATCGTCGGCTACCCGATCCTGCCGCTCGTGCACCAGCTCGTGGCAATGTGCGGGGAGGCCGGACGCTACGTGCACTGGGGCGCCACCACGCAGGACATCATGGACACCGCCGTGGCACTCCAGGTGCGCGACGCGCTCGACAGCATCGACGCCGACATCCGCGAGCTGCGCGCCATTCTCGCCGATCTCTCGGCCAGGCACCGCAACACGCCGATGGCCTGCCGCACCCACCTGCAGCAGGCGCTGCCGGTGACGTTCGGCTACAAGACCGCCATCTGGCTGGCCATGTTCGACCGCCACCAGCAGCGTATCGCCGAACTGCGCCCGCGCGTGGCGGTGGTGGAGTTCGCCGGCGCGGCCGGCACGCTGGCGTCGCTGGGCGGACAAGGCGACAACAAGGGCTTCGCGGTGCAAGAGGCGCTGGCTGTCGAGCTGGGCCTGGGGGTGCCCGCCACCACCTGGCACGTGGCGCGCGATGGCTTCGCCGAGGCGGTCAACCTGCTGGCGCTGGTCACCGGCTCGCTGGGCAAGATCGCGCTCGACATCATGATCATGGCCTCGACGGAATTCGCCGAAGTCTACGAGCCCTTCGTCAAGGGCCGCGGCGCGAGCAGCACCATGCCGCAGAAGCGCAACCCGATCTCGAGCGAACTGATGCTCGCAGCCTCGAAGGCGGTGCGCCAGCACGCGGGCCTGATGGTCGACGCGATGGTGCAGGACTTCGAGCGTGCCACCGGTCCCTGGCACGCCGAATGGATCGCCATTCCGGAGAGCTTCATCCTCACCTCGGGCGCGCTGCACCAGGCGAAGTTCGCGCTGGGCGGGCTGATCGTCGACGAAGCCCGCATGCAGCACAACCTCGGCATCTCGCGCGGCCTGATCGTGGCCGAGGCCGTGATGATGGGCATGGCCCCGTACATCGGCCGTCAGCAGGCCCACGATGTGGTCTACGACGCCTGCCGCGCCGTCAACGAGAGCGGCGGCAGGCTGGCCGACGCGCTCGCCGCGCTGCCGGAAGTCACGAAGCACTTCGACCGCGCCGCCATCGAGCGCA
This sequence comes from Cupriavidus sp. GW823-FHT06D04, assembly GCF_058795055.1. Classification (NCBI taxonomy): domain Bacteria; kingdom Pseudomonadati; phylum Pseudomonadota; class Betaproteobacteria; order Burkholderiales; family Burkholderiaceae; genus Cupriavidus; species Cupriavidus sp. GW823-FHT06D04. The sequence goes on from NZ_JBXAHL010000003.1 coordinate 128,013, forward strand.
TGACCGACCCGGCGAACTATCTCGGTCTCGCGCCGCAAATGGTCGACCGCGCCCTCGAATTGTCCCGCAAGGTAGCCTGACACAGGCCCACGGTGGAGGAAGACATCATGCACAACGAAACCATCCAGACTCCCGCTGTTCCGCCCGCACCGCCTGTGGCCCCGCGACTACCCTGGTACCGCAAGCTCGGCATGCAGGTGCTCGTCTCACTGATCCTCGGCATCGCCGTCGGCTTCGCGTTTCCGAAGTTCGCCTCGCAGCTCAAGCTGCTGGGTGACATGTTCCTGTCGCTGATCAAGGCCGGCGTGGCGCCGCTGGTGTTCCTTACCGCATCGCCTCGGCGGGCGACGTGAAGAGCGCCGGGCGCGTAGGCTGGCGGTCAATCCTGTACTTCGAGGTGATCTCCACCATTGCGCTGGTGGTCGGCATGTTCGCCGGCAACCTGCTGGAGATCGGCACGGGCATGTCGCACGTCGCCGGCACGCCGCCACGCCGGTCACGGCCAAGACCGCCGCACCGCAGGGTTTCCTCGAGTTCATGATGCACATCGTGCCCGACAACTTCGTCGGCGCCTTCGCCAAGGGCGAACTGCTGCAGGTGGTGGTGCTCGAGGTGATGGTGGGCATCGGCATCCTCGCCATTCCCGAGGCACGCCGCGCGAAGATCAACGACGGCCTCGCCTCCATCTCGGAAGTTCTCTTTTCATTCATCAACCTGGTGATGAAGCTGGCGCCGATCGGCACCTTCGGCGCGGTGGCGTACTCGGTGGGCAGCAACGGCGCCGCCGTGCTGGTCGCGCTGGCGCAGTTCGTGGTGAGCTTCTATGCGGTGGTGGTGCTGTTCATCGCCGTGGTACTCGGCATCGTCGCGAAGGTGGCGGGCTTCAGCCTGTGGCGCTTCCTGCGCTACATCAAGGACGAGATCCTGATCGTGCTGGGCACAGCGTCGTCGGAAAGCGCGCTGCCGCGCCTGCTGATCAAGCTCCAGCGCCTGGGCTGCGCCAAGCAGACCGTCGGCCTGGTGCTGCCGACCGGCTATGCGTTCAACCTCGACGGCACCTCGATCTTCATGGCGATGGGCGTGATGTTCATCTCGCATGCTTACGGGGTGCCGGGTCGTTCGTGGTGTTTGCGGCCACGGTGACGTCCACCGGGATGCTGCCGGTGGAAGGGCTGGCGGTGATCTTCGGGCGTATACCGCTTCCTGTCGATGGCCATCGCCACTTGCAACACCATGAGGGCTCGCTGTGCTGTCGCTCGCGGCCGCGGCCGCTTCATTCTACGTGCTGCGCCACGAAGTCGATCGGATGTCGGACAGTGCGTTGCAAGAAACGGCGCAGCGCCTGTTGCCGCTCGCTATCATGGATATCGTCGGGCGCGATGCGGATGGCGATGACGATGGCAGCCGCCGTATCGCAGCCGTTCGCCCGCACGACGAATTGCTGACCTACGCGGTTCGCGATGACAGGGGCAGGCTTCTGCTGCGATCGCACGACGCCGATATCGCCATCTTCCCGCCTGACCTGAAAGCGGGCTTCACTTCTACGGCGTCGCACCGGATTTACGCCGAACCGGGCTTGCAGGGCACGATCTCCCTGATCATCGCCGAGCCGCTCGCCACGCGCCGGCATGCAGTGATTGAAGCCGCGCTCGCGGTCGCCAGGGTCCTCATCCTGTTTCTGCCGGTGGGCCTGTGTGGCATCTGGCTGATTGTCCGCACCGGGCTACGGCCAATCCGGCGTTTCTGCGGCAGCATCGCTGCACGCGGCCAGAACGACCTGACACCGCTCGAAAAGAAGGAACTGCCGACGGAGGTCGCTCCCGTTGCCGACGCGGTCAATGACCTGATGGCTCGCCTGGAGCGCGCGCTGGCTGCGGAGCGTAGCTTCACTGCCAATAGCGCACACGAGTTGCGCACCCCGATTGCCGCAGCCCTCGCGCAGACGCAGCGCCTCATGGCCGAAATGCCTTCCGCCGCCATGCGGGAACGCGTGCAGAATGTCAAGAGAGCCCTGCACGCCCTGTCGCGGGTCAGCGAAAGGCTCATGCAACTCGCGAAGGCCGAAAATGGACGCGTGCCCGGGGACGCGCCGCAGGATCTGCGCCCGGTACTGGAGCTTGTCGTCGAGGATTTTCGGCGCGTTGCATCTGCGAAGCCGATCCAGCTCGACCTGCCCGACCAGCCCGTGCCGTCGTGGATCGATCCGGACGCATTCGCCATAGTCGTGCGCAATCTGGTTGAAAATGCGCTCAAGCACGGTGCGCCCGGGAGATCGGTGGGGATTGTGCTGTCGGTCACCGGTACGCTCAGTGTAAGGAATCAAGGACCAGTGCTGCCGGACGATGAACTTGAGCGCCTGACGAAACCGTTCGAGCGCGGCGCGACTACAGCCAAAGGCAGCGGGCTTGGCCTGGCGATCGTCGAAGCGATTGTCCGCGGCGCGGGTTCGGTCCTTACGCTGCGCTCACCGGTTCCCGGCTGGCAGGACGGCCTGCAGGTGACCATCGATGGTTTGCCGCTTGCGCCCGCGAGGCCGATGCGCGAGAAGGCCGGTCCAGCGTAATCAGTTGGGATGATCTGCATCGAACTTCGGTCGTTCGCAGATGGGTCCGCGAATGACCGTGACGGGTCGAATACGGAAGCTGGCCGTGGGATCGCCAGCATGGCCGGCACCCGGCTTCAAGCTTCCGGGCTCGGCCAGTCTCTGTCGCTTACCCGTACGCGCTGCACGCGGCGGCCATCGGCCAAAACGGTCAGTAGAGGTGACATGCCCATGTGGCGAAAATTCCGCCAGAAGTGAAAGGCTCTAGGGATAGAAGGCCTCACCGCGATACAGCATGTTGACGAACTCTTCGATTTTGCGCGCCCGGGTTTCTGGCTTTTTGGCATTCTGTACGCGAAACAGGATGGCATAGCGGTTGCGGCTATCCAATGTTGCAAAGAACTTCTTGGCTCTCGGATTTGCGTCCAACGCTACCTGTAAGTCGTCCGGCACTATCGACTTACTTGCTGACGCGTAAGCTGCCTCCCAGCGGCCGTCCTTCTTAGCTCTCTCGATCTGCGTCATGCCAGGCGGGCGCATCCTCCCTGCGGCGATCAGCGCTTCAGCCCTGTCTTTGTTTAGCTTTGACCAGATGCTTTTTGCCGAGCGTGGCGTGAAGCGTTGCAACCAGTATTTCTCGCTCTCGGCCTGTTTTTTACCATCAATCCAGCCATAACATAGAGCGCCTTCTAACGCCTGTTCGTACGTTACGGTTGGCTGTTCGGCTCCTTTCTTCGCCAGGCGCAGCCATGCTCCGGTCGAAGTGCCGCCGTTTTGCGCCAACCAGCTTTCCCATTCGATCTGGCTGATAAACGTTAGAGGGAATTCAGTCATGTCACTATACCGGACGGTTGAATTCTGAGCGAGGGGCTTCGTCCGAAGTCTAGCAGCGTTTATATGGACCTCAGCATCCAGGTCGGCCGAAGGCCGGTCGCCTTTGGCCCGGACGTGACAAGCTTCTAGCGGCGGGCATCGGTCCGTTCAAGGCCACAAGCCGCCATTCACATGCGTCGTCATTCGGACGTTCACGCGTCGGCTCCGCCCCGTAACCGGTCATCCGATTGTTAGAAGCGCCTCCCTTCATTGGCCTGCCCGATCACCCGGGCGCGGCATGCCGATAGCGGGTCGTGGAGGGCGATGTCGGAAGCGGGCATGGGACCCCCTGGGGTAACCCGAGCACCTGTCGGTCCAGTCAGGGTCAATGACGGTGCGCTCAGGCGGGGAAGAAGAGAGGCTGAAACATGGGTAGACCGCCCGCTATGGCGCGGACGTCGCCCATGCCATCACCAATCCGGGCAAGACGGTGGCGACGGCGCTGCTGGTGGTCAATCATGCTGCGCGCCTCGCGCGGCTACCGGAGCTTTGGCGTCGGCTTGTCCCGACGTTCGGGAAGCAGACGGCGCTGTCTTGAGCGCCGCCTGCGGTAGCTCCCGGCGGCGTGGCCGGGAGCGCTTATGAAGCGCCGACCGTACTGGATTCCGCCACGCCGAGGGCAATGTGCCTCAGATCGTCATCGGTAATCGCGGCCTTCGTATCCGCCAGTCCCTTGAAGCGGGCGAAGGCAGCGGACAGCCCTTCGTCGTCGGGAAAATGCAGCCCGAGTTCCTGAACCCTGTGCTTGAAAGCATTCCGGCCGGAAAGCTTGCCGAGCACGAGCGCGCCCTTGTCCCATCCAACATCTTCCGGCCGCATGATTTCATAGGTCTCACGGGCTTTCAGGATGCCATCCTGGTGGATGCCTGACGCATGTGCGAAGGCATTGGCACCGACCACCGCCTTGTTCGCCGGAACGATGAACCCCGTGGCCTCGGCAACGGCCCTGGAGGCAGCGACCAGATGCGTGGTGTTCACGCCAACGTCAAGTCCGAACAGGTCACGCCTGGTCTTTACCGCCATGACGACCTCTTCCAGGGACGCGTTGCCTGCGCGTTCGCCAAGCCCGTTGATGGTGCACTCGATCTGCCGGGCGCCACCGTACTTGACGGCCGCCAGCGAATTGGCAACCGCCAGGCCGAGGTCATTGTGGCAATGCACCGACCATATGGCCTTGTCGGAGTTGGGAATGCGCTCGCGAAGCTTCCGCAGTCCCTCGGCAAATTCGACGGGCATGGCATAGCCAACGGTATCGGGGACGTTGATCGTGGTCGCCCCTTCCTTGATGACCCCTTCGATCACGCGACAGAGGAAATCGGGGTCCGATCGACTCCCATCCTCGGGGCTGAATTCCACGTCGTCCGTAAACTGGCGCGCGAAGCGGACGGCAGTGCACGCCCGCAGATACACCTCCTCCGGGGTCATGCGCAGCTTCTTCTCCATGTGCAACGCCGACGTGGCGATAAAGGTGTGGATGCGGGATCTTCTCGCGCTCCTCAACGCATTGGCGGCTCGCTCGATATCGCGCTCATTGGCACGGGCGAGCGAGCAAATCACGCTGCCCTTCACTTGCCCGGAAATCTCCCGGATGGCGTCATGGTCCCCATCCGAGCTGGCTGCAAAGCCAGCTTCGATGACATCGACGTTCAGGGCATCGAGATATTCCGCGACCGCGATCTTCTGCCTGACGGTCATTGCCGCGCCAGGCGACTGTTCGCCATCGCGCAGGGTGGTATCAAGGATGACGAGCTTGTCGCTGGCGCTGGTCGAACTGTGGGGCTTCGGGAATTCGTTCATCGGCTTCCTCCTGGTCGACGTGACGCTCAGTTCGGCCCGATGCCACGCGACAACACCTCGTGCGCCCATGTCACCGCCGCGCGCGCCGGCGCCTGGCCGGTCGACTCCACGCGTTGCGCCAGCCTGAGCACCCGTTCGCGGATGCCTGCCACTTCGTCGCGCAGGGCCGATTCGTCGACACCGCCGAGGTATTCCCGGGCGCAACTCACGATGCCGCCGGCATTGATGAGGAAGTCGGGGGCATAGAAGATCCCGCGCTGGTGCAGGGTGTCGCCTTCGGCGAGCGAAGCGAGTTGATTGTTTGCCCCGCCGGCGACGACCCGGAAGCGGCAGCTTTCGGCCACGGCCGGGGTGATGACGGCACCCAGCGCGCAAGGCGCGAATACATCGGCGTCGACGGCTGTGATGGCTTCCGGCGATACGACGCGGGCGCCAAACTGCTGTTGCGCCTGCGTCGTGCGGCCGGCGTCGATATCGGCCACGGTCAGGGTGGCGCCCGCTTCATGGAGACGGCGGCAAAGCTCCCAGCCCAACGAACCCAGTCCCTGGACGGCCACGGACAAGCCGGCGAGCGACTTGCGGTCCAGGCGATACAGCGCCGCCGCCTCGATGCCGACGAACACGCCGTATGCCGTCCACGGCGAGGGATTGCCGCCGAAGCCGCCGTCGCGCGGCATGCCGCTGACGTAGCGGGTCTCGGCCTGGACGGCACGCATGTCGTCCACCGTCGTGCCGACGTCCTCGGCCGTAATATAGCTGCCTTGCAGCGACTCGACCATGCGGCCGAAGGCGCGGAAGAGTTGCTGGCGGTCGGTCTGCGCCGGGGAACGCAGGATCACCGCCTTGCCGCCACCGAACGGCAGCCCGGCGAGGGCGTTCTTGTAGGCCATGCCCTGTGACAGGCGCAGCGCATCGGACAGCGCGTCGACTTCGGCGGGATAGGCCCAGTACCGGCAGCCGCCGAAGGCGGGGCCCAGTCTGGTGTTGTAGATGGCGATGATGGCCTGCAGGCCGGATTCCGGATCAGTCGCGAGCGTCACGCGCTCGTGGGACAGGCCTTCGCAGGTGCCGAAAAGGCGGACAGCGGCCGCCGCGTGGGTACGGTCGTTCAACTTCTTCTCCATGACGTGGGGAATGCAAAGCTGTAGCTCTGCCTTCCTTGACACACCGCCTGGGTTACAGTGCGGTGCGGCGTTGATGGGGCGGGGAGCCCCAATCCCGTTCGGCTGCGGGCGATCTTGTCGCGCCGGCGCCGGGTTGGCATCTTACCCAGTTTCTCGGTGCGGGCGGGGCTGGGGTTTTCGCTTACTCCAAGGTCGGCTTCCACATCCGCTTACCGTGTCTCGGGACTCTTACGGCCAGCACCGCGTGCTACCTGGTGCCACCGTGCAGCACCGCGTTGCGGCGCGCGTACAGGAAGTAGATCGACAGGCCGATCCCCAGCCAAATGAGGAAAGCGATCCAGGTCAGCGCTTGAAGGTGCGCCATCAGGAACAGGCAGAAGCCCACCGATAGCAGCGGAACCACCGGCACGCCGGGACAGCGGAAAGCTCTCGGCAGCTCGGGACGGGTCCGGCGCAGCACCAGCACCGCGATCGAGATCAGCGTGAAGGCGGAGAGCGTGCCGATATTGATCAACTCGGCCAGCACATTGAGCGGCACGAATGCGGCGATCATCGCGAACACGATGCCGACGGTCCAGGTGGCAAAGAATGGGGTGGCGTGCACCGGGTGGACCGACGACAGCTTGGCGGGCAGCAGGCCGTCGCGAGACATGGCAAAGATGACGCGAGTCTGGCCAAAGGTCATTACCAGGATCACCGTGGTCATGCCGAGAATGGCGCCCAGGTCGACAAAGCCAGCCACCCAGTTCTGTCCCGCGTACTGCAACACCAGCGACACGGGATGGTCGATGCCGGCGAACTTGGCGAAGGGAACGACGCCAGTCATGATGGCCGCGACTATCACGTATAGCACTGTGCAGACCGTCAGCGAGCCGATGATGCCGACCGGCAGGTCGCGGTGCGGATTGCGCACTTCCTCGGCGGCTGAGGTCACCGCATCGAAGCCGATAAAGGCGAAGAACACCAGCGCCGCCGCATTGAAGATGCCGGATACCCCGAACGGCGCGAATGGCTGCCAGTTGGCCGGCTTGACATGCCAGACGCCGACCGCGATGAACAGCACCACCACCGAAATCTTGATTGCCACCATCAGGTTGTTGAGACGGACCGACTCGCGCACGCCGCACGACACCACCCAAGTGGTGATCAGCATGATTAGGAAGGCCGGCAGGTTGAACAAGGTGTGCACGCCCGGCACAGCCCCCGGAGCCGCCGTCAGCGCCGCCGGCAAATGCAGACCGAAACCCGCCGCCAGCGACTGGAAGTATCCCGACCAGCCCACCGACACCGCCGAGGTAGCCAGGCCGTATTCGAGCAGAAGGTCCCAGCCGATCATCCAGGCAATGATCTCGCCCAGAGTCGCGTAGCTATAGGTATAGATCGATCCCGACACCGGGATGGCGGAGGCGAACTCGGCATAGCACAGCGCGGCGAAGCCGCAGGCCATGGCCGCGATGACGAAAGACACGGTCAGCGCCGGGCCGGCGGTCAAAGCGCCGGTGCCGGTCAGCACGAAGATGCCGGTGCCGATGATGGCGCCGATGCCCATCAGCACGAGGTCCACCGGACCCAGCACCTTCTTCAGGCTGCAAACGCGTCTGTCCACCAGCATGGCGTCAATGTCTTTGGTTCGGAACAAGCTCATATAGGTGTCTCCTGCATGTGCTGCCGAGCGATCGCACGGGCCCGCGCCGGAGATGGCGACGAGTCATGCGGGCGCGAAGGCATCCGGGCAGCGTGCTGCCGGGGTCGACGGCACGGCTTGCCGGCACGCAGGTCGCGCCCCGGTCCCGGTATTTGTTGGAATTACCCGGACCGCCCAGGCCACGGGGACAGACGTCAAACCGAATCAACGCGGCGCGCACGGCCCTCCGATTCCTTGCACGCCGCTGATGTCAAACACGCCGGTCTCAATCGACGTGATGAACCCATCCGAACGGGTCGGCGATCTTGCCGCGCTGGATGCCGGTCAACAACGAACGGAGGCGTTGCGTAACTTCGCCTTCCCCACCATTGCCGATCGTGAACTCCCCACCAGCGTGACGTACCTGCCCGATGGCGGTGACGACCGCGGCCGTGCCACAGGCAAAAGTTTCCTTAACCCTGCCACTGGCTGCATCTGTGCGCCACGTCTCGAAGTCGTATGCTGTTTCATTGACCGGAATACCCTCGTGCCTGGCCAGTTCGATGATCGAAGCGCGCGTAATGCCCGGCAGGATTGTCCCTGTTAATGGGGGCGTGCGCAGAGAGCCGTCATCCATCACGAAAAAAACATTCATGCCCCCGAGCTCCTCGATCCAGCGGTGCTCCGCAGCGTCAAGGAACACGACCTGGTCGCAGCCATTGGCCGAGCCCTCGGTCTGCGCGATCAGGCTGGCTGCGTAGTTGCCGCCGCACTTGGCCGCGCCGGTGCCGCCTGGGGCCGCTCGGGTGTAGCGATCCGAAACCCATACGGTCACCGCCGACTTGCCGGCCTTGAAATACGGGCCGACCGGGCAAGCAATCACGCAAAATACAAATTCGGCCGACGCGCGCACGCCGAGAAAATTCTCCGAGGCGAACATGAATGGACGCAGGTAGAGGCTTCCATCGCCACCTGGAATCCAGGCGCGGTCAATATCGACGAGCGCTTCCACGGCTTGCAGAAATGTGGCCTCGGGCAGGTCGGCCATCGACATGCGGGCAGCAGAGGCGCGAAAACGCCTTGCGTTCTCCTGTGGTCGGAACAGCGAGATCTTGCCGTCCTCGCCACGGTATGCCTTCATGCCCTCGAAGATTTCCTGCGCGTAGTGCAGTACTGCGCAGGCGGGATCGATTTGGAAAGGACGGCGTGCTTCGACCTTGGCGTCATGCCAGCCGCGACCGTCGGTCCAACGGATCGTGACCATGTGATCTGTGAAAATGCGTCCGAACGTCGGATTTGCCAACTTGGCAGCGATCTCATCGGCGGGGGTGGGCCCGGGATGAGGCTCTACAACGAACTGTAGTTGATTTTCCGTACTCATTTTTCAGTGTTCCGAGGATGTTGGGCCATACGGCCCTGGCCGCCGCGGTAGTGTCGCCGGGGCGGGTGCCTTACAAGGGTGGAGTGCTACTTGCCAAAGAGCGGCGCGCCTTCGCAAGCCCCACCACCGCCAAGCCGGACGCGCTCGATCCTGCCACAGGAAACTGTTCTGCTGCGGCCGGAGTCAGGCAGCAGCACTCAACGCGCCACTGCGAAATTGGCCCAGCAACGCCGTCCGCCGCTGCGCCGTCTTCTGCATATTGACCTCCTTCACATGGCCGAAACTGCGAATATCGTCTGGTAGTGAAGCCATTGCGACAGCAGTGTCAAGTTTGCCGTCGCTCAGGGACTGCGCAAGCTCCTCCACCGTGGCGAGATACTCGGCAATCAGTTGCCGCTCTGCGCGCCGTTCGGTAGGCCTGCCGAATATACCGAAGGCGGTGTCGCGCAAGCCCTTCAGCCGCGCCAGACGGCCGTCATGGAGCCCGCCCAGCGGCGAGCTCCGGTACCCGGAATAAAGCCGGCGGTATTCAATCCCGCGGCCCGGTCGCGGGCCTATTGCCGCAGTGGCAGTCGCCCCAGCGCCTGGGTGCCGCTCAAGTAGACGCGGCCTCTTTTGAGGGTGTCCTTGTCGTCCAGGCTGGCCGCGGCCAGGGATTCGCGCAGGTTGGCGATAGTGGGGTATTCACGATGTCTGTCTCCGCATGCTTCTTTTGTCCGGAGGAGTGTAGGAAGCGCCCGCGCCATCGTAAAATCAAAAATTCCAAAACCTGATATCCACAAAACATATAGCGGAGGGATGGACATGGCCAGGTCTCGCGAGGCACCGGAAAGGATCGCCGACGAGACTACGCTGCTGCAGTTCCGCTACTTCGCCGCAGCCGCCGAGACCATTTCTACCAGCACGCACCTGCCCAGCCTGCTGGCGCGCTTTCGCACCAAATACCCGGACAGGGCGTGAATCTGAAATGACGAGTCGTGGACGAAGATGGGGCTGCTGATCGACGCCCCGATGCCAGACCGTCATGGACGAGGACCACTTGGGCAATTGGTCGCTGTTCACCAGTATGTGGCAGCCGAACAGGGTAAGAGCAGAGTTCCGCCGCATCGACTAACGCGTCCCCGCTTGAACGGCGGCTAGGCTATGAAAGCGGACTTTGCCGTCACGGAGGCCTGAGCGGCGGCAACGGGTCGAAAAGCGACGACCGGCTCGCGACTGACAGAGGTCATCTACGATTTCTATCGGCTCTTCATGCCCCACATCTGCAATATCAAGGGTGCCAGGTCGACGGCCTTTCAATTTGCATCGCAGGCCGTTGACTGCCTGCCATGGCATACGAAAGCTTGTTCGCCGCGTCGACGACTGTCTGTGCCAGCTCCAGCAAACGCTCTTCGCTTAGCCGGGAAGTCGGTCCTGAAATACACATGGAGCCAAGCAGCCGCCAGTGCAATCCGAACACCGGTGCAGACACACTCGAGACTTCGGCCTCGCGCTCGCCAAGCGACAGATGAAATCCACGGCGGCGGATCATTTCATAAAGCTCGCCCGGCTCGCCTGAGAACGCCAGGATGACGCGGCCTGGCGAACCGCTGTCCAGCGGCAGTGCCGCCCCGATCCTGACGTGATGCCGGATGGCCTGCGGTCCTTCGACCCGGACGAGGCAGGTTCGCTGTTGTCCCTCCCGGACGTAGAACGAAGCGCTTTCGCCGGTCTTGATCGTCAGCTCCCGCAGCACCGGCTCCACCACTTCCTGAACGTTGAAGGTTGCCTGGTAGCACGCGCCCAGCCACCCTGCTGCGCGGCCGAGCCGCCAGTTGCCGTCTTCCTTCTGCACCAGATAGTTGTCCGCCGCCAGCGTGCGCGCCAGCCGCAGCACGGTGGTCTTGTGGATGCCGGTCCGCCGGCTCAGTTCGGCAAGTGAGAGCTGGGGGTCGTTCACCCCGAACGCTTCGAGTACGCGCAGGGCGCGGGTGACCGCAATGACGCCCCCAGCGCCATCGTCGCCCCTTGAAGAGCCCTTTGGGTCACTATTCGCATTCATAGAACGAAACGGGGTGCACAGTATGAAACGCCATTGTATGCCGTGAAACGGTCGATCACAATCGGAATCACAACGAAACCGAGATTCGGAGACAGTAATGAAGGCAATTTCCCGTCGCTGCATATTCGTGCTTGCAACAGGTCTGGTTCTGGCGTCCGCCACGACCCAAGCCGCGCCGCAGTACCCCACCAAGCCCATCCGGGTCATCGTGCCTTTTCCCGCCGGCGGGGGCACGGACATCATTTCGCGAGAAGTCACCAATACGGTTGCCAAGTCGACCGGCTGGGTCTTTGTGGTGGAGAACAAGCCAGGGTCCGGTGGCAACCTCGGGGTGGACGCGGCAGCCAAGGCGCCGGCCGATGGCTACACCATCGTCATGGGGCAGACCAGCAACCTTGCCATCAATCCCTCGCTGTATGAACGGTTGCCATATGACCCACTGAAGGATCTGACACCCATCAGCCTGGTGGCATCCGCGCCGCTCGTGCTGGTGACCCATGTCAATTCGCCTTACAAGACGCTGAAGGACGTGATCCAGGCGGGCAAGGCAAAGCCCGGCGCCATCAACTTCGCCTCTCCGGGCAACGGAACGGTGGCGCACCTTGGCGGTGAGCTGCTTCAAACGACCGCAAAGGTGAAGTTCACCCATGTCCCTTACAAGGGCGCAGCGCAGGCGGTCAACGACCTGATGGGCGGACAAGTCGATCTCTACATGGCCTCGGTGCCTACGTTGCTCGGGCATATCAAGAACAACCGGATGCGGCCGCTCGCGGTGACGTCTCCCAAGCGTTTGCAGGACCTGCCTCAGGTGCCGACCGTGGCCGAGTTGGGCTATCCCGGCTTTGATACCGCGACTTGGTTCGGCTTCGTCGCGCCTGCCGCGACACCGAAGGACATCGTGGTGCGCCTGAATACCGAGTTCAACAAGGCGCTCAAGTCTCCGGCGCTTGCCACCAAGCTGGACGAGCAAGGTGCATCGGTGCTGACTGGCACGCCTGAGGCGTTCAGTGCGCTGATCAAGCAGGACATCGGACGCTGGGCATCGGTCATCAAGGCCTCCGGCACGAAGCTGGATTGACGCCCTTATCTACCCATCTATTTCATATTGCCTGGAGTCCATCATGACCTTGCCCAACATCATCAAATCGTTTGAGCGCGTGCCTGCCGAGATCGTGGCGCGGGCTGCCAAGTTCCAACCGGCGATCCTCTCCGATGTCGGCGGACGCCGCGGTGCGTTGCATGGCCGGATCAGGGCCTTGCGCCCGAGCATGAAAGTCGCCGGGCCCGCCTTCACTGTCGAGGTTCGCCCCGGTGATAATCTGATGATCCACGCAGCGCTGGCGCTGGCGCAGCCGGGCGATGTTCTGGTCGTCGACGGCAAAGGTGACCAGACCTCTGCGCTGATGGGAACGATCATGATGCATGCCGCTCGCCAGCGCGGCCTTGCTGGTGTCGTCATCGACGGCGCGGTCCGCGACAGCCTCGAGCTGGAGGAAATGCAGTTCCCGGTCTTTTCGGTGGGCACGAACCCTAACGGCCCCACCAAGGAAGTTGGCGGGCGCATTGGACACCCCATTTCTGTTGGTGGCGTCACGGTGAACCCCGGCGACTACATCTGCGGCGATGCCGATGGCCTGGTAGTGGTGGAGCGCGAGAAGATTGAAGCCTTGCTCGATGCCGCGGCAAAGAAGGAAGACGCGGAAGCCCAGCGCATTGCCCAGATCAAGGAAGGCAATACCACCGCGCCCTGGCTGCTGGCATCGCTGGTGACGGCGGGCGTCCTGAAGCAGGGAGAAGCACTGTGACGAACAAGCAAGTCATTATCGTCACGGGTGCCGACCTCGCGCCGGAAGCCCTCGCGCTGTTGGATGACCATGAGATCGTATTCGCGGGGAAAACGCCCCAGACCGCCGATATTGCAGCACTGGCAAAGGAGCACAACCCGGTCGGCATTATCGTGCGCTACGGCAGCATAACCGCTGAAGTCATGGACGCCGCACCAGCCTTGAAAGTGATTTCGAAACACGGCACTGGAACTGACACCATCGATAAAGCCGCCGCGCAGGCGCGCGGCATCAAGGTGGCCGCCGCGGCCGGGGCCAATGCCGCCGCCGTGGCTGAACATGCCTGGGCGCTGATCCTTGCGTGCGCCAAAGCTGTTCCACATCTCAACGATCGCATGCGCCAATGTCATTGGGACAAAGCAACTTACAAGGCCGTCGAACTGAACGGTTGCACGCTCGGTATCGTGGGGCTCGGAGAGATCGGCCGCCGCGCCGCCGTGATTGGTGTGGCGATGGGCATGCATGTCACCGCTTTCGATCCTTATGCGACGACGGTCCCGGAAGGCGTAACGCTTGTCGACCTGCCTCGGCTGTTCAGGGAATCGGACGTGGTGTCGCTGCACTGCCCATTGACGGAAGAGAACCGTGGCATGCTGAACCGTGAAACACTGGCGACGTTCAAGGACGGCGCGATCCTCGTCAATACGGCACGAGGCGGACTCATCGACGAGCCTGCACTGGCCGAAGCCCTGCAGAGCGGCAAACTGTATGCCGCTGGCCTGGACAGCTTTGCCGTGGAACCGATGCCCGTGCCGCATCCGTTCCGCGACATTCCCAACCTGATCCTGTCGCCGCACATCGGCGGCGTCAGCAACGCGGCGTACGTGAACATGGGCGTTGGGGCAGCAAAGAACGTCCTGGCGGTGCTGCAAGGCGTGGCTACGCCGGCCTGACCGACGCACGGCTGCGTCATCAACTAGAACAGAAGTGTCGCGGGAGGACCCGACGGACAGTTAGGTCTCTCCCGCAGCACAAGGAGACAAAGGTGTTTTCTCGAACAATTGGCTGCCTGGTGGCAGCAACGACGCTGCTTGTCAGCCTGTCCGCCGTGGCGGCGTACCCGGACAAACCGGTCCGCATCATCGTGCCGAATCCTCCCGGCGGCGCCGTCGACGTCGTGACGCGCAAGGTCGCACAGAAGCTCACCGTGCAGACGGGGCAGAGCTTCGTCGTGGAGAACAAGCCGGGCGCGTCCGGCACGATCGGCACGTCCCAGGTTGTCAACGCACCCGCCGATGGCTACACGCTTCTGGCGAACGACAACTCCTATACCACGCTCCCCTATGTCTTCAAGAAGCTGAACTGGGACCATCAAACAGCTCTGGTCCCTATCGCGCCGTTCGCATTTTCGCCGGTGGTGCTTGGCGTCAAGGCCGATTCGCGCTTCAAGGACCTGGCTTCCCTCGTCAGCTATGCCAAGGCGCATCCGGGAGAGGTGACGTTTGGCACCGGCGGCCCCGGTAGTTCGCCGCATTTTGCTGCCGAGGCGTTCCAACAGGCCGCAGGTATCAAGCTGATGCATGTGCCGTACAAGGGGGCTGGTGAGGCCATGGTCGGGCTGCTGTCCGGTAGCGTGGATCTGCTGGTCGTGTCGACCCCGACCGCGCTGGCGCCGGTCAAGGGTAATCAGATGCGTCTGCTGGGCATCAGTGGAAAGACCAGGGTGGATGTGTTCCCGAGCGTCCCTACGTTCGCTGAAGCTGGTGTACCCAACTTCAGCCTGTTCAACTGGTCAGGCCTTGCCGCGCCAAAGGGCACGCCGAACGATGTCATTACGCGCCTGCAAACGGAAATCCAGAAGGCGCTCCAGGCGCCCGACATGAAGACGTTCCTTGCGCAGATGGGGTCGCAGCCAGGCAACCTGGACAGCCCCGCGTTCGCGCAGTTGATTCAGCGCGAAACCGCACAATGGGCAACGGTTGCGCAAAAGGCGCATATTGAGAAGCAATAACCAGGAGCGGCGATGTTCCTACTTCAGCAACCGGCCGTACGCGATGCACAGGTGCTCACGCGGCTTCCGGAGTCGTTCCGTCGGCACGACCCCGACAACGCGTGGGCGCATGCCAATCGCGGCGGGGCGACGATCGACTCATTCCTGGAGGGGCCGGTCTGGGCCGATGGCAATCTCTGGGTGACGGACATCCCCTACGGTCGCATTTTCCGTGTTTCGATGCAGGGCGACTGGGAGCTTGTTGCCGAGTACGACGGTGAACCGAATGGCATGAAGCGCCTGGTCAGCGGTGATTTCCTGATCACTGACTATCGCAACGGCCTGGTGCGTCTGTATGCAAAGTCGGGAACCGTAACCCCGTTTCTTGAGCGTAGGAATTCGGAACGCTTCCGAGGCGTCAACGACCTGACCTTCGATTCGCAGGGCAATCTCTACTTCACTGACCAGGGCCAGACCGGCTTGCACGATCCGACCGGCCGCGTCTATCGGCTGACGCCCGACGGCAAGCTGGACGTCCTGCTGGACAACGCACCGAGCCCGAACGGTGTCGTCCTCTCGCCTGACGAGAAGGTGCTGTTCGTCGCGATGACCCGCGGGAACAGCGTATGGCGCGTGCCGTTGCAGGCCGACGGTTCGGTCAGCAAGGTCGGGCAGTTCTTTACCTCTTACGGCCCGAGCGGCCCCGACGGTCTGGCAATGAGATCGGATGGCCATCTGCTGGTGGCGAATCCTGGACTTGGTTATGTCTGGGTGCTCAACCATCGCGCCGAGCCTGTGGAGGTGATTCGTAGCCCCGGCGGCACATCGCTGACCAATCTGTGCTTTGGCGGCACCGAGGGCACCACGCTATTCATGACCGAGTCGACCACCGGGACGATTCTGTGCGCCGACATGTCGGTGGGCGGTGCACCGGTGCACGGAGGACGGCTGGCATGAACGGAATATCGGGCGTTCTCGCCATGCCGGACACCTCCGCCAGAGCGCCGCGGCCGAGCAGCAAGAACGCGGCCTCACCCACGCCGCGTGCCGCGGGACTATCGCGCCTCGGTCGATTCGCGCTCGAACTCACGGATCACCGGGTTGCCAAGGATGGCATCCCTTCCCGCCTCGATCAGGCGATCGACGTCCTTCTCGGGCAGACGAAGTCTGGTCGGCAGATCGTTCAGACTTGCAGCACGCTCCTTGTCGAGGGCCTCAAACGAGATCCGCGTGACGAAGAATTCGACTTCATCGCACCGCCAGCCTGGGCGGCGTGCAGCGATCTCCTGCTGCCGGGAATGCGGCATCCCACACCGATACGCCACGAGGTCGTCGCGCCACTGCCGCATCATGGGAACGAAGGCGTCATAGCTCATTCGAACGTTGGTCGCCATTGCCGCGTCGATGGCCGCGCTGGCGACTTCGATTCCGGATGGGCCACCCTGGCTTCGGTTCCAATCGCCGCGCGGGCCCTGACCGGCGTCAACAACGATGAAAAGCAGCCGCCGCACATTGATCGCGTCGTTCTCGCTCATGGGACCGTAAGCCGTGCCCAGCAGCAGACGCGTTTGCAAAATGGTGGCCAGGCCGTAGTTGTCGGTCACCCCGCCGTCGACCAGCTTGATGTACTTTCCCTTTGAAGTGTCCCGGTGACCGCGAACGGCGGTTGCCAACGCGCCAAGCAGCAGCGATTGCCCAGGCCTCTGGACGTGGTCAAGGCTCGGCAGCGGTGCACTACAAGCCTCGGGATATTTTTGAAGGACGATCGGTGCGAAGAAGAGCGGGACCGCCATGGATGCGGCGACGGCCTCGGAAACGGGAAAGCTCGCGAGATCACTGCATAGCGCATCGAATGCCAGCTGGCTGAACGGGAACGCGACCCGGTAGTAGACGTTTGTGGCGTTGATCCAAACGATTGGCTTGCCGCGGCGGAACATGTCGGCGTACGTCGCGCCCTTGAACACGTCTTCGTCGAGCCATGTCCGGAGATCTTCCCGATCGTTGAGGCCCCCCGCGAAGAGGCGCGCAAGGTTGACCGGATTCAGCAGACTGAAGCGAAGTCCCGCCTCTCCGTCCTTCAAGAGCACTGATCGAAAGGTCGCCAGGCTGTCCTTGCCGTGCAGACCGTAGTACGCCGCGGTGATGGAGCCTCCGGACACGCTGCTGATGAACGCGATGTCGTCGAGCAGGGACGCGCCCCCAGGACTTCTCATGGCGTCGAGCCCCTGCAGAGCGCCGAAGGCGAAGGCTGCGGCTCGCGTGCCACCGCCAGAGAACGACATGGCGACGGTTGTCTGGCCGGCGATGTCGGTGGGTTCGCGCAAGGCCGCGGATGCGCTGCAAGCCGCGGCCTGAGGCAGATTGCGCGGAGCATTGTGAGGAAGCGACCCGCAGGCACTGAGTCCCGCAAGTAGAAGCAGCATCAGAGTGCGGTAGGCCCTGCCGCAGGCGTGTCGCTCTCTCCCTGCCCCCCCCACTCGCCAAGGCAGGCCGCTCTTGCGGCGAAGAGTGTGGTCATGTCGAAACTTGCACATTGGACTAGGTCAGGAACGGGTTCGGCGTGGTGGCGGCCCGCAGGAAGGGAAGGTCGAGTTTCGTTGCCGCCAGGACCCAGTGTGTCCGGGTCCCTCGGAATATTACGGCATCTCCATGGGGGCCGCACGACCCGCAGATGGCGCCTGAGTAGCTTCGGAAGAAGGTTGGAGGGCGGGCGAAGATCAATCCGGTACCGAATGCTAACTTGACCGACTTTGATTGGTTCGTTTGGTGCCACGCCGCTAGCGGTCATCTTCAATCGACTCCAAGTTATCGGAGCCGCCACGCTCGCGAGTTCCAGGAATCAAACCGCTCACCGGAGCCAGGATCTCACTCCACAGATCATCAAATTTTTTGAACTATATTTACAATTCAGGCTGGCTGTTTCCGCACTTTCCTTCGTTATAGTTCTTCACATTGATGGCGCGACAACGCAACAGAGCGGACAAAGCGTCGCCACGCAAAGAACCCAGAATCATTGAATAAATTTCATCTGAGAGAGCACCATGTCGAACGCCAAACTGGAAGTCCTGACCCCGCGCAACAGCCAACTGATCATCATCGACCACCAACCCCAGATGGCTTTTGGTGTGCAGTCGATGGACCGCCAGACCATGAAGAACAACGTCGTGGGCCTGGCCAAGGCAGCGAAGATCTTCGATGTGCCGACCACCATTACCACGGTCGAAAGCGATTCATTCTCCGGCTATACCTACCCCGAACTGCTCGACGTCTTCCCCGGCAAGAAAACGCTCGAACGCACCTCGATGAACTCCTGGGACGACCAGAAGGTGCGCGACGCGCTGGCCGCCAATGGCCGCAAGAAGATCGTCGTGGCCGGCCTGTGGACCGAGGTCTGCAACACTACCTTCGCGTTGTGCGCGATGCTTGAGGGCGACTACGAGATCTATATGGTGGCCGACGCATCGGGCGGCACGACCAAGGAAGCCCATGACTACGCCATGCAGCGCATGGTCCAGGCAGGCGTGGTGCCCGTGACCTGGCAACAGGTCATGCTGGAATGGCAACGCGACTGGAAGAACCGCGAAACGTACGACGATGTGATGGCCGTGGCCAAGGAACACTCGGGCGCCTATGGCATGGGGGTCGACTATGCCTATACGATGGTCCACAAGGCCGCGCCACGCACGGCAACCACGCACGAATCGCTGGCTCCCGTGCACGCGCCGGTCGTCGAGCGCTGATGCATGTCTGCCACCAGTCATCCCTCGGAGCGCACAAGATGATTCCAGGTCGAAGCGTAGCCAACGGCGCCCTCCTGCTGGGATGCTGGCTGGCCATCAGCACGTCCAGAGTAGCGGCGGCAGCGATCGTCGCCAACGCACTGATCGCATGATCGCCCCCTCCGCGGGGGCCTTCCCCCGCGGGCATGCCCCTGCTACAGGATGGATCTCAACCATGAGCGCAAACGTCAACGCATCAGACAATACAGAAACAAACGAAAACCCCAGTCTCTGGGAAATATGCAAAGCACCAATCCTTCTTACTATTGTGGGCGGCGCCATCGACACGATTGGCTTTATTGCGCTGCTGGGCTTCTTCACCGCACACGTCACCGGAAACCTCGTGCTCGCGGGAGCGGCATTCGTCAAAGGTGGGGCCGGCTTATGGATTAAGCTCGGCGCCATACCACTCTTCATTGTCACTGTCATCATCAGCAAAATGCTGATTGACCGCAACCAGCGGACCCACCAGACCCACCAGACCTTAGGTTGGCTGTTTATTGCTGAAGCGACCTTCTTGCTGGGTTTCATGGTCGCCGGCCTGTATCTCGAACCGTTCGATAATCCGGATGGCGCGGGCCTTGCTTTGACTGGAGGCCTCGGCCTTGTCGCGCTTGCCGTCCGAAATACTGCCAGCAAGACACTGATCAAGTACATCAGCCCCAGCACCATGATGACCGGGAACACCACCCAGTTGGGTATCGATCTGTCGAATTACCTGCGTGCCAGGACACGCACCAATTTCCAGGATCTTCTCAAAAGCGCAAGTGTTGTGATCGGCTTTGTGATCGGGGCTTTCCTGGGTGCATCCCTCTATGTGACGATCGGATTCTGGAGTGTCCTTCCATTTATACTTCCCGTCGCATATATGGCGCGCATGGCATTTCGCAACCAATTCAGATGAGTGAATGACATCATGAGCATCAGCACAAACAGGCTTGAATCATTCAGCGATGGTGTCATTTCCGTAAGCTTGACACTCATGTTGTTTCAACTACAGGTTCCGGAAGGCTTTTCGCTTAAAGACATTCTTAATAATTCCTCTAATTTTTTCGGCTATGTACTAAGTTTTGTTTACGTCGGAATATACTGGAACAACCATCATCACCTGTTTAAAGTTGCCCGTGGAATTAACGGCAAAATTATGTGGGCGAACCTCCACTTGCTGTTTTGGCTAAGCATGATTCCATTCACCACCACCTGGACCGGAAAGTCTGCCTTCGCGCAGACACCGACGGCAATGTATGCATTTGTCCTGTTCATGTGCGCCGTCTCTTACTCACTGCTCACGAGACTCATCATCAAGTATGACGGCGAACATTCCGCACTTGGGCAAGCCATCGGAAACGACCTCAAAGGGAAGCTCTCCATCCCTATCTACGCATTAGCGATCCTGGCCAGTTTTTTCAGCAGCGTAGCTTCGTTTTTCATACTGACCTTGATGGCTGGTATATGGTTTTTTCCCGATTCTCGCATTGAAAAATATCTGCTCGGTAGCAATACCCATGAACTCTGACGGTATGGGGCTCAGGATTGAGCCAGATGTACGGGCACCAGAATACGGAGCATGCCACGCTCCGTTGGCACATCTGGAACACAAAGCAGCCATGGGCTTCGTGACCCGTAACGGTGTGGAACTGCGGACCAACGACGATTTCCACATCCATCACGACAAGACGACTATCGTCGACGGCAACACGGTCGAAACGGGCTCCTTCAATTTCGCGCCGTCCGCCGAGACCGCCAACTCCGAGAATGTGGTCGTCATTCGAGACATGCCGGAAGTTTCACGCCAGTACATCGAGCATTGGCAATCACGCTGGGATCTCGGGAAGGCATATCCCACATACTGACTGGCGCCAGCTTGTAGGATCGCCGCGACAATCGGGCTCTTCCCGGCCAGTTGCTGCCGGTGATGTTCGCGCTGCCAGCGGCAGCAATACACGGGAAGAAGCCGCTCGCCGCCATTTGTCAAAGTGGCTAGGCGGTTTACTTTGTTGGCGCAGCAGGTGCTGGTACTGCGGACGAGTGATGATCCACAATCAGCCATCGCCCGTTGCGATACCGATAGACAAAACTGAATCGCGCAGGACGACTCACCGGCTTACCAGCCGCGTCGACGGCCGGTCCAACGAAGGTATATGTGCCGGTGTTGATGGCCATGTCATCATGCACACGGATACGTTGCTCACCAAGGATTCCCTTGTAATAGGGAGGCGCCGTACGCAGGAAATTGAAATACTCGCGAACGCTCTCAGGATTGTCACGAATCGTAGGAGACGTGGTGCCCCACAGCACGGCCTCGGGGTCGTACAGTGCGAGAACTTGTTCCTGATTGTGGCTGCTCATCGCGTCGATCCAGGCGCGCGTCGCCGCGGCAACCTGCTCTTTTGCGACATTGTCATCAGTTGTGGTCGTTGCACAAGCCGACAGTACTGTGCTGAGGACAAAAACAATGCTTAACGATGCTGAGCGAGCGGACATGCTGGGTCCCTTTTTGTACGTTACCAATCGATCCGTATCGTGCCGTAAGCTCGCACTACCAGCTTCGGTTTGTACGGAACGTATTTCGTACGGTTGTACACGTCGAAGTTACCCGCCCTTTTGCAGCGCGTCAATTAAACCAAGCAGACGAAATAACGCTATCGCGCGAGGGACTTCTTCGTTTTAACGTCCGCAATCGCGGCATTGCTGCCGTCGGAAGTTCGAAGCTTAACGGCAGCAACGGGTCGAGTACGGCCTTGGGCTAGCTCGCTAGCACCACGGCAAAGAGCAGCACGCCCTTCCCCACGCGCAATCCGATATTCAGGTTGACCAGGAACGACGACGCGGAACGGACGCCGCTGATCTCGCGCGGGAGGCAAAGCCGCTGCTCCTTTGCCTTCGGGCCGCGGTTCAGCCCCGCTGGAATCGCAGGCGCGGTCCTGACACGGGCGCATCCATGGATGTCGGTTCGAAAGTGAACGGAAGCGGGCGAGAGGCCGATGCAGACTTATCTCCCTACTGTGCCGCTGGGGAATCCTGATGTGCACCCACCTCCCTTTGCTTCCAGCTTTCGCCGCGCTGATCGTTGCCGGGTGTAACACGGCGCCAATTCCGCCAGGCAAACCGGTTGATATCCCCACCGCCCTGCAACAAGTCGCCGCCGGACTGTGCGCATTCAAGAAAGATGCTGAGGCAAGAAAGCAGGGCTCCTTTGACTCGGTCACCGTGGAGCTCGACCTGACCATCGATGGCGCGAAGGACCCGCCGGTGGCTGTGGCACCTGACATTCAGTTCATGCCGACAGTCAGCTATGGACAGACCATTTCTGTAACCAAGGGAAGCAAGCTGACCCTGACGCTGAAGAATGTCGATGTCTGCGACATGTCCAAGTGAGCTAGCAAATTGACTTCATCCGAGCTCTATGGGTTGGCTTAGATGCCACTAACCGAATTCCAATAGAGCGCCGTTTCTACCCAGCACGGAACGGTGACCGCTGGCGCAACGAGTTTAGTGGGTATCTTCTTCAACCTCCCAACCACCGCCCGCAGCAGCGAAAATTCGCACGAGGTTCGTCCGCAGGCTCGCATCGGACGTAGCCCGTCGCGACTCTGCGTCGAGAAGATCACGTTCGGCCACCAACACGTCCAGCAAGCCCACATAACCGAAACGGTACTGCGCTCGCGCCAGTTCGGCCGCGCGCCGATTCTGGGCCACGCCCGCTGCGAGCAACGTGTTTCTCGCCTGCTCGTTCAGGTAGGCCGACATCGCGCTTTCCATGTCCTCCAGTGCATCGAGCACTGCCTGCTGGTATGCCAGGAAGGCTTGCGTCTGCCGCGCATCGGCAGCGTCAATCTGTGAGCGGATGCGACCGAAATTCAGCACCGGCTGCACCAGCCCGATGCCGATCCCCCACGGCGTTGACGAGAACGGCATGGCGTCCTGCACGCCGAACAGCGCGCTTAGCGAAATCTTCGGGAACAGTTCTGCGACCGCCGCCTTTCGTGCGGAGATCGAAGCGGCGAAGCGTCGCTCCGCCACCCGCACATCCGGCCGCGTGGCGATCACTGAGGCCGGGGCCGAAACCACGATACGCCCGTCGAGCGGCGGCTGCGGCGCTGCGGCCACCTCCTTCAGGTTGCCCGGCGTCCGACCGAGTAGCGCGGACAGCCGGTTAGCCGCGGCGTCCCGCGCAGCCCGGAGCGACGGCACGCGTGACTCGGTCGTCGAAGTCTGCGCGGCCGCGCGCTGCACGTCCAAGTTGCTCACCAGCGCGCCGCGCAGCTGGGCTTCCACCAGCTTCAGCGTCCTGCGCTGCGTCTCCAGGTTGCTGGTCGTCAGTTCGATCTGCCGGTCCAGGTTGCGCAACTCGAAGTAGGTGCGCGCCACCTCCGCCAGCAGCGCCACGCGCACGGCCTGCTCGCTGGCTTCGGTCGATTGGAGGATCGCTGTCGCTTGTGCCGTGCGGGCCTGGTTGCGGCCAAACAGGTCCAGTTCCCATGCCGCCGATAGGGCCACCTGGTTCACCGTGACCGACTTGTCGTTGGTCAGCAGCCCGCGATTTCCGCGCTCGCTGCTCGCCACGGCGGTTACCTCCGGGGCCAGCGCAGATTGCGCCTGCAGCCGCGCTGCCCGCGCCTCTTCTACCCGTGCCCGCGCAATTCCCAGCGACTTGTTTCCGGCAATCGCCTCACGGATCAGCGCCTCCAGCGCGGCGTCGTGGAAATGCGACCACCATTGCTGGTCGACCTGTGCATCGTCGTGGCTGACGACTAGGTCGGCGTCCGCCTGCGCGGGCGCCAGTGTCTGCCAGCGCGGCGCGACGTCGACACCGGAGCTTTGCGGCCCTACCGGGCTCGTGCAACCGGCTACGACAGCCGCAGCGGCAGCAAGGACCGAGGCAGCCAATCGCTCAAGCTTCAACATGCTTCTGCACCATTTCCTTCCGCGTGATGCGCTTTTCCAGGTTCCGGATCAGGACATAGAAGACCGGCGTCAAGAACAAGCCAAAGAACGTGACGCCGATCATGCCGAAGAACACGGCCACTCCCATGGCGTGGCGCATCTCGGCGCCGGCACCATGTGACAGCACCAGCGGCAGCACCCCCATGATGAAGGCGATCGACGTCATCAGGATCGGCCGCAGGCGCAGGTGCGCAGCCTCGATGGCTGCCGCAAGCGTGTCCTTGCCCTGCATTTCCAGTTCTCGGGCAAACTCGCATATCAGGATCGCGTTCTTGCAGGCCAGTCCTATCAGCACAAAGCACCCTATCTGCGTGAAGAGGTTGTTCTCCCCGCCGGTCAGCCGGACCCCCGCGATGGCCGAGAACAGGCACATCGGGACGATCAGGATGATGGCCAGCGGCACGAACGGGCTTTCGTACTGCGCGGTCAGCACAAGGAACACCAGCAGAATGCAGATGGGGAACACGATCAGCGCAGTGTTGCCGGCCAGGATCTGCTGGTAGGCCAACTCGGTCCATTCAAAGGCCATGTCGCCCGGCAGCGTGTCATTCAGGATGCGCGTGATTGCCGCCTGCGCCTGTCCGGTGGAGTAGGCGGGTGCCCCGCGCGCCAGGTCTGCAGGAAGACAATCACCACCAGCACGATGGCTTCGAGCAGCGTATGGATAACCGCCTTGATCGAATCGTGTACGAACGTCGTCGGGTCATAGGCAATGCGGTACTCCAGGCCATCGGGGAAGTGCTTGTTCAGTTCGGCCATCTTGGCGCGGACGTTGTTCGAGATGTCGATAGCGTTCGCGCCCGGGGTCTGGAAGATCACCAGCGCCAGCGCCTGCTGGTTGCCGAGGAGCGCGCGCAGGGCGTACTCGCTCGCGCCCATCTCCACGCGCGCTACGTCCCTGAGGTAAGTGACCACGCCCCCCTCGCGCTTGACGATGATGTTCTCGAACTGGTCCAGGTCGGCCAGGCGGCCCTGCACGTTCACGGGCAACTGGATCTCGACGTTGTCCTTGTACGGCGGCCCGCCCACTACGCCAGCCGCCACCTGGATGTTCTGCTTGCGGATCGCGGCCACTACCTCGTCGGGGTTCATGTTGCGCGCGGCGATCTTCTGCGGATTGAGCCAGACGCGCATCGCATAGTTGCCCGAACCGTACAGCTTGATCTGGCCGATGCCGGGAATCCTGGACAGTTCGTCCTTGACGTTCAGCAACGCGTAGTTGCGCAGGTAAAGATTGTCATAGCGGTCCGACGGCGAGATGAGGTGGACGACCATCGTCAGGTCCGGCGAACTCTTGACCGTGCTGACGCCGAGCTGCCGGGTCACCTCGGGCAGGCGCGGGAGCGCTTCGTTGACGCGGTTCTGCACCAGTCGCGCGGCGAGGTCGGGGTCCGTGCCAAGCTTGAACGTGACCGTCAGCGTCAGCACGCCGTCGCTGGCAGCCTGCGAGGACATGTACAGCATGTTCTCGACGCCGTTGATCTGCTCCTCCAGCGGCGTGGCCACGGTTTCGGCGATGACCTTGGGATTTGCGCCGGGGAACTGCGCGCGCACGACCACCGACGGCGGCACGACTTCCGGGTATTCGGAAATCGGCAGCTTCGGAATGGCCAGCACACCGGCAAGGAAGATAAGGATTGAGATGACCGCCGCGAAGTTGGGCCGGTCGACAAAGAACTTAGACAAATTCATGCGACTACTCCGCCCCGCGTGGTGCCGTCGACGCGGCGGTCTTCACTTCGTCTTCAGCCAGTTCCTTCGGCGTAACTGTCGCATCGGGCTTCGCGAACTGCAGCCCGCGCGCGATCACGCGCTCGCCTGGCTTGAGGCCGCTCGCGACCACATGCCTGCCGTCGAGCCCCGCGCCGAGCGCGACTTCCCGATAGGCCACCTTGTTGTCCTGGCCAACCACGTACACGAACTTCTTGCTCTGGTCGCTGCCGACGGCCACGTCCGGCACCACCGGGGCCGACGTGTCGCCACTGCCGGCCAGCCCGATCGAGACGAACATGCCCGGGACGAGCGCCCGGTCGCGGTTCTCGAACTTCGCCCGCGCGCGGATCGTGCCGCTGCGGGTGTCGATCTTGTTGTCGAACGTGTAGATCACGCCCTGGTAGATGCGCTCCGTATCGCCCTGCACGCGCATTTCCACCGGGATGTGCTACTCCTTATTCTGGGTCTCGGCATGGCGGCGGATAGACTGGACGTAGGCCTGTTCGTCGACGTCGAAGTCGGCATAGATGCCGTCATTCGACACGATGCGGGTCAGCACGGGCGCATTCGCGCCGGGCTGGACCAGGTTGCCGAGGGTGACTTCCGCCCGGCTGATGCGGCCGGCAATTGGCGCCTTGACGTAGGCATAGTCGAGATTGATCTCGGCCTGGCGCAACGCGGCTTCGGCCGCCAGGACGGCCGCCTTGGCCATGCGGTCTTCGCTGGTGCGCTGGTCGTGCAGGCTCAGCGGGATCGCCTCGGCGTCGATCAAGCCCTTGGCACGCTCACGCTCGGCGGCTGCGAATTCGGCACGCGCTCGGGTCGACGCCAGTTCGGCGCGGGCACGGGCCACGGCGGCCTCGTAGGGACGCGGGTCAATGACGAACATCACATCGCCCGCCTTCACCGTTTTCCCGTCGCGCACGCGGACTTCCACGATTTTTCCGCCCACTTCGGGCCGGACCAGCGCTTCGTCCACCGCATTGAGGCGGCCAGAGAAGTTGGCCCAGACGCGCACGTTCTCGGGCGCCAGTGTCTTCACCAAGACCTCGGGCGCGGACGCCGCCGGGGCTGTTGCCGCACGCGTGTCCTTCAATGCCATCGTTGCGACCAGCGTGCCAGTCGTCACGACCAGTACCGCACCTGCCAATAGCCACCGCCGCCTAGCGGCCCGGCTTTTCTGTCTGCCATGCTCTGCTGCCCAATCCATCGATTGATTCATCCGTGATTCGATCCACTCACGCGCCGCGCGCCTGTCGGGGTTCGCTCCTCAGCTTCAGCGCGCCGAACCGGACGTGGCGCCGCCCACGCCGGTCGGTCGCACTTCCGGCCGGGCGATCCGCTGTCGCGCCCATTCGGCGACAAACAGCGCCACTACCAGAAAGACCGCACCCACGAGGCCGAGGGCATGACGGTCGAACCAGGCGATAGCCGCGCCGCCGATGACGCCTGACATCGATACGCCGATGTAGATTGCCGCCGAATTCAGCCCCAACAACAGCGGCGCGGCAGCCGGCGTGATACTGATGAGCCGGTGCTGCTGCGGGACCAGCACACCCCAGCCGCACACGCCCCAAACAATGAGTGCGGGAACGGCGCTCGCCAGAGATGCCGACGTCAGGGGCAACAGCGCGAAGTCGATGACCAGGGCGGCGATGGCAACGTTGATGATGCGGCGGCTGCCGTAGCGATCGGTCAGGCGGCCGGCGGCGAGATTGCCGGCGGTCGCCGCCACACCCCACAGCAGCAATAAGGCCGCCAGCACGCGTGAGTCGCCACCAGTGGCGCGGTCGAAGCTCAGGGCGATGTAGGTGTAGACGAGGAAGAGGCCCGCATAGACCATCCAGGTGGTCAGCAGCGTCAGCAGCACGCGAGTGTCCGCCAGCGGTGCGAGCCGGCGCGACAGACTGATGGCCGGCGGCGTCGGGATCTCCGGCAGGCGCCAGGCCACGCCCAGCCCGGCCAACGTGCCGACGGCGGCCACGAACCACATCGTCGCCCGCCAGTCCAGCGCACCGCCGATGAAGGTGCCCAGCGGCGCGCCTAAAGCCGTCGCGCTGGACAGCCCACCGATCACGATGGCAAGCGCCCGTCCACGCTGCTCTGGCGGCACCAACGACGCCCCTGTGGCGGTCGCGGTCGGACTGAACATCGCCGCGCCGAGGCCCGCGATCAGCCGGCTGGCCAGCACCAATTCGATGTTCGGCGCCAGGGCGGTCACCACATTGCCCACCACGAACACGGCGAGCCCGGCGAGCAGCAACCGCTTGCGCGGCCAGTGGGCTGCCGCCGCGGCGATCACGGGCGACAGCAGCGCATAGCTCATCGCATACAGCGTGACCATCTGCCCGGCCAGCGCCACGGATACGCCGAGCGAGGCCGAGACCTGCGACAGAACGCCGGCAACAACGAAGCTGTCCGTGCCAATCGCGAACATGCCGCTGGCGAGGACGATAAGACGTCTATCCATGTGAGAGTCCTTCGCGGCACACCCGGCCGCCTATTGAGGGAATTGCAGGACCACAGCCCGCGTAAGTTTCTTGATGAAACTTACGATAGCGCATTAAGTTGCATGATGCAACTTAATCATCTATGATTGCGCTTATGCACCGTAAAACTTTCACAGGAATGAACTGCTCCGTGGCAGGCGCCCTCGAGCAAATCGGCGAATGGTGGAGCCTGCTCATCGTGCGTGAGTGCACGTTGGGGACGACTCGTTTTGACGACTTCCAGCAACGCCTCGGGATCGCGCGAAACGTGCTGACCACGCGACTGAACACGCTGCTCGAGCATGGAGTGCTGGTGAAGGTGGTGGCGGAGGGCAGCGAACGGCGCACCGAGTACCGACTGACGGAAAAGGGAGAGGCCCTTTATCCGATCATCGTGGGGCTAATGCAATGGGGCGACGAATGGTGCAGCTCGCGAAAGCCCATCCGCCTCGTCGAGGACAGCACCGGCAAGCCGGTCGAACCGGTCAGCCTGCGCGTGGGTCCGCGCACGCTTGGCTTGCGCGACGTGCGTCTGGAAGCCGGCGAGGGTGCGACGGCGCAAACGGCCGAGATCATCGACGCCCGCAATAAGGCCATACTCGGCAAATAATCATCCAGTCACTCACATCTTGGCAAGGCCTCCGCGTCGCGCGGGCCCGGCGGCCGCCGCACACCAGCGGCGCGTTTCGCCATGCGGTCCGGGGTTGTGGTACTTCGCGCGCCCGCTGCCCTCCCCCTACTTGCCAGGCACGACGAGTGGGGCGCCCTTCGTGACGATATAGGTCGCGAGTTCTGACGCCTGCCCTGTGCCGACGTTCCTAGCTGAATGTGGCGTGCCTGCGGGAATGAATAACGACTCGCCCGCGTTGAGCCTGACCGGCTGTTGGTCGGCAAGCTGGTACTCAAGTGTCCCCTGCAGCACGTGGGCGATCTCTTCGCCGGGGTGCGAGTGTTTCGGTGCGAACGCGCCGCGGTCGAAATCCACGCGGACCTGAATGCCTTCCCGACCCGGGACGCTAAGGTCGTGGCTGGCCAGATCGGTTCGATGGACTTCAGGCGTCTGTGCCTGCGCGCTGTGGAGATGCGCGGCAAGGCTGGCGACGACCAGGGCACCCATCGTGATTCGGACGATATTCATTTCACTTTCCTTGATTGTCTTTCGAAGCGAGCAAGCGATTCGTGCGGGGCCGGCTGGCTGCATCCGCAACGATTCATCGCGTGTGAGAGATGCTGGAGCGGCCTCGCCTACTCCGCGTCGAATGCGGCGCGCACCTCTGAAATTGTCGCGGCCTTGTCCTGGAGATGCGGGTAATGGCCGATGCCGGGCAACAGCTTCAGATTCAGATGCGCGCGGCTTGCCAGCTCCTCGCCCATCTCCTTGCGAATGTAGATGTCCTTCTCGCCCCAGATCACCATGACGTGCGTTTTCAACTTGGCCAGGTTCGCTTCGAAATCGTCCTGGTCGCGTGTGAACCGGGTGTAGTACTGATAGAACGCGTCAGCAGAGGTCAGTTCACCGTTCTGCCATCCACGGGCCATGTCTGCCTTGAACTCCGGCGAGACTTCATAGTGTGAGGACTCGGGAAGCCCACGCGTGAATGCGTTCTGCAGGATCTCGTCGCGGGTCCGGTTGAACGCCGCATGCACAGCATCCGCGGTGGCGGGATCCTTGAGCCCCTGCAGTCGCTCCTGCATGAACTGCGGACGGTTGAACGGTGCAAAGTCGCCAACAATGATCCGTCTGGCGATGGCTGGCTCATTGACGGCAGCCATCAGGGCGGGCAGCGCCCCGATATCGGTCGCGTAGATCACCAGCCGCTGCTTATCGATTCCGGTCGTGGAGATGTAATCCACCAGCACCTTGGCATAGTCCCTGGGCGCATAGGAAAACTTGTCCACGCCGGGACGAGACGATTCGCCATAGCCGGGCCAGTCGAAAGCGTGAACCTCATAGTCCTGGCCCAGGGAAGACGCCACGTCTTTCCACGCGTAGAGCGTTTCAGGAAATCCGTGCAGAAACAAGACCGTGCCTTTAGCGCGCGCATTGTGCACAACCAGACGCCTTAGCTTGATATCGGGATTGACTTGCACGAACCCGATCTCGGGCGTCGTGTTCGGCGTTGCCGCGTGTGCGTTGCCAATGAGCAATGTGGCAACCAGGGCGGCTGCAGGACCGGCGGCACCTGTGAACCGAAGCGCGCTGCGAACCGTGGTTTTCATCGTCATGTCTTTCACCATTTTGCTTGACCTGCAAGCACCCAAACCGACGCGGCGGGTTTCTGTTGCATATGCAGCATTGAAGAATGGATTTGTATTCCTACTGTAGTGAATCGCCGGGGCCAACGTATTTGTTCGTACCTGCCGCTGCCATCGATACGTTGGCATACAAAAATCCCTCAGTGTGCAGTTCTACGTCTGCTCAAATGCAAATGCCCATCGTCAAGTTGCACGCGAAGTGGTCGGCCTCATAGTACGCAGCTGAAGGCCTCAGGATCCATCTCGGGCATTGAGGCGATTTGTCCGGCGCTGACACGTTCCGTGACAAATCAGGACAGACCGCAATACAGACGGGACACAAGCCCTGTCTTAAATGGGTTTTGATGCAATTAGCTATGTTGACCGCCAGAATGGCTGCATATGCAACTCAATCACCATGAAGACTTCTGACTCCAGCACCGCAAAAAAGGACAGCGCAGGCAGTGAAATCCTGCGGAGCTGCCTGCTTACCCGTACCCGTCAGATTTCCCGTGTGCTGACAGCAATCTATGGCCGCCCTGCGCAAACATCGGCATGTCCCGCAGGATATGTTCGAGCAACTTGAGCGCCGCCGCCGGTAGCGGCCGTCCGGCCTTGGCCAGCAAGCGCGCCTGGGTGCCCCTGAACAGCGGATGATCGATCGGCACTACCGTGAGCGTGCCGGCAGCGATTTCGCGATACGCGGCGAACTCGCCGCCGATCAGCGTCATGTAGTTTTCGTAGGCTACAAACTGCTTGAGCGCCGTCAGTGAATTGGTGACCAGCGTCGCCCGGATCCTGATGTTCTCCGCGAATTCGAGCATCTTGGCGGCGTGCCCGACGCCGAAGGACGCCGGCATCATGGCCAGCGGCCAGGACAAGATGTCCTTGACGCTGGCCGCGCCGCCACGCAATGCCAAGGGATGGTCGGGCCGCACCAGCAGCCCGACCGGCTGCGACGAGCTCGCCAGATACTCGATGCGCGGATGTGGCGGCGGATTGAAGGCAAGTCCGATGTGCGCACGACTTTCGGCCACGGCGTCGAGCACCTGATCCACGCCGAGGATCTCCATGCCGATGTCGAGCTGCGGGTACTGCGCACAGAACGGCGCCAGCACTTCATTGACCAGCCCATCCACGTACCCCTCGCTCAGGACCAGCTGGACCTGCCCCTGCTGCAGGCCCTTCAGTGCATGGAGCTGGTCCTCGAGCTTTTCCTGATGCGATCGGTAGCCGCGCCAGAACTCAAGCAGATGCGCGGCGGCCTCGGTCGGCCTGACGCCACGCGCCTGTCGCTCGAACAGCGTCGTGCCGAGTTCGTCCTCGAGCAACCGGATCTGCCGGGTGATCACCGATGGCGATGTGTTGAGACTCTCCGCAGCCCCGCGAATGGTGCCTTGCTCAAGCACTTCGCGGAAGTAGCGCAGCCGCTGCTGATTGATTTCACGCATGTCGAATCATCCACTTGGCCAATGACAGACTCACACCATACCCGATGCGTTGCCCGGAAGACAACGAAGTGTGGACATGGTTGCTGTTGGTGATTGCCCTTGCCGCTGCCACTATCCGATCCATCCACGCGGTACCCACATAAAAGACATTGGAGACAGGCATGCTGGTGATCCCGAGCGAAAGCGCAGTAGACGGCGCCTCAACCCTCTACAACAAGATCAACTGGCGACTTCTGCCCTTCCTGCTGATCTGCTACCTGTTCGCCTACCTCGATCGCGTCAACATCGGCTTTGCGAAGCTTCAGATGCAAGGCGACCTCGGCTTCTCCGATGCCGCATATGGCGTGGGCGCGGGGATCTTCTTTATCGGCTACGTGCTGTTCGAGATACCGAGCAACCTGATGCTGCCGCGCATCGGCGCACGCAAGACCTTCAGCCGCATCCTCGTGCTCTGGGGCATCACCTCGGCCTGCATGCTGTTCGTGCGCAACGTGCCGATGTTCTACGCCATGCGTTTCCTGCTCGGCATCTTCGAAGCAGGCTTTGCCCCGGGCATGATCTACTACCTGTCCTGCTGGTACGGGCCTCAGCGCATGGCGCGCGCCATTGCGATCGTGTTCCTTGCCGGCCCGCTCGGCGGCATTGTCGGCGGCCCGGTCTCGGCATGGCTGATCACCGCGCTGTCAGGCACCGGTGGCCTGGCCGGCTGGCAATGGATGTTCCTGGTCGAAGGCCTGCCCTGCATCGTGCTCGGCGCGCTCGCCCTGTATTTCGTGCCAAACCGTCCCGCCGACGCCGCCTGGCTGACCGAGCAGGAAAAACGCCAGCTCGCCAACGAAATCGGATCCAGCGCGGCGCACAATCATTCCTTCCTGGCCGTGGCTCGCGATGTCCGGGTCTATGTGCTGGCCCTGGCGTACTTCTGCATCATCGCCGCGATCTATGCGATCAGCTTCTGGCTGCCGACCTTCATCAAGGCCCAGGGCGTGAACGACACCGTGCAACTCGGCTGGTACTCGGCCCTGCCCTATGTCGCCGCGGCCTTCGGCATGTACTACATGGGCCGCCGCTCGGACCGGGTCGGGGAGCGCCGTTTCCACAGTGCCGTGCCCGCAACCGTCGGCGGATTGCTGCTCGCTGCGTCCATCCTCGTCGACGGCAATCTTGCGGCATCGCTAGTGTTGCTCACGCTCGGTACCTGCGCGCTGTGGATGGCCTACACGGTGTTCTGGGCCATGCCCTCCGAATACATCAAGGGCCCGGCGGCTGCAGGCGGCATCGCACTGATCAACACGATCGGGCTATCGGGCGGCTTCTGGGGCCCGGCCATCATCGGGTGGGCCAAGACCGCCACCGGCAACCTTCACCTCGGTGTGCTGATCCTGGCCGCGCTGCCAATCATCGCCGCACTGATCATCCTCGCCAACAAGCTTCCCGCGAAGCGGTAACAAGGAGTCGTCATGCTTCTACATCTCTCCACCTGGTCCGAAATCGAGCAGTTCCTCAAGCGCAGCCGCACGATCGTCGTGCCGATAGGCTCCAACGAACAGCACGGTCCCACAGGGCTGCTGGGCACGGACTGGCTCTGTCCCGAAATCATTGCGCGTGAAGCGGAAAAATCCGCCGATATCCTCGTGGCCCCCACGTTTAACATCGGCATGGCGCAGCATCACCTCGGCTTTCCCGGCACCATCTCGCTGCGCCCGTCCACATTCATCGCCGCGATCGGCGACTGGACCCGCTCGCTGGTGGTACATGGTTTCGAAAAAATCCTGTTCCTGAACGGCCATGGCGGCAATGTCTCGTCGATCGATGCCGCGTTCTCCGAGTTGTACGCCGAAGCAAGCTTTGCGCGTCGTCGTGCCGGCTTCGCACTGAAGCTCTGCAACTGGTGGGATCTCGCAGGGGTGGGCGAACTGGCACGAGACCAGTTCCCGACCGGCCACGGCGCGCATGCTACGCCTTCGGAAATTGCTATCACGCAGTACGCCTTCCCCGATTCGATCAAGTCGGCCGACTATGCGCCGCCCATTGCCCCGACCGGCCCGATCCGCGAAGCCCTCGACTTCCGTGCCCGCTTCCCGGACGGACGCATCGGTTCCGATCCAGGCCTGGCAACGCGCGAGAAAGGCCGCGCACTGGTCGAACTGGCCGCGCAGTCCCTGGCGCGCGAACTCGAAGCCTTCGGCCGCGAGCCGATGCCGGACTGAAACCGGTCTGCTGGCGCCACATGACTCGCGATGACTCCCCGTGGCGCCAGCCATATTGCCCTCCATCGACAAACATCATGCAATCACACGATATCCACCAAAGACTGAAAGCACTCGACATCGAGCTGTCCCCTGCAGGCGCGCCGGCTGCCGCATACGTAATGAGTGCGCAGAGCGGCAACCTTGTCTACCTCTCCGGCCACATTGCGAAGAAGAACGGCAACGTGTGGGTTGGCAAGCTCGGCGCCACGATGTCGACGGACGAGGGACGCGCCGCGGCCCGTGCGGTCGCGATCGATCTGCTGTCGACGCTTCAGGCCCACACCGGCGATCTGAATCGCGTCAAACGCATCGTCAAGGTCATGAGCCTGGTCAATTCAACGCCCGACTTCACCGGGCAGCATCTGGTCACCAACGGCGCATCGGAGCTGTTCGTCGACGTGTTCGGCGATGCCGGTAAGCATGCGCGGTCGGCATTCGGTGTCGCGCAGATTCCGCTGGGGGCCTGCGTGGAGATCGAAGTCTGCGTCGAACTGGACTGAGGCATCAGATCGAACCAAACAGTGCACGCAGATGAACTCTTAATATCCGCGCGACAACTTTCAACGCGGCAACCCGTTGCTCATGCGAAGCGACGCAACAAGGCAAGTAGCCAGATGAACGCCCCCACTCCTTCCTCCTCTCTTACCCCCGTCGGTCCCCGCATCAACAGCCCGCGGCTCTGGGAACATGTCAACGCCATGGCAAGGATCGGCGCCACGGCCAAAGGCGGCGTCAACCGCCAGGCGCTCACCGCAGAAGACACCCAGGGCAAGATGTTATTGCTCCAGTGGGCATCCAGGCGTGGCTATCAGACCTCGATCGACCCGATCGGCAATCTGTTCATCCGCCGCCCCGGAAGGAATCCGGGCCTCAGCCCGGTATTGACGGGTTCTCATCTTGACTCCCAACCGACCGGAGGCAGGTTCGACGGTGTCTACGGCGTGCTTGCAGGTTTCGAGGTACTCGAGACACTTGACGATCACGGCATGGAGACCGAACGCCCGATCGAGCTCGTTGTGTGGATGAACGAGGAGGGCTCAAGGTTCCCACCCCCCACGATGGGCTCCGCCGTTGCGGCCGGCGCGCTGCCGCTGACCGATGCATTGGCAATCAAGGACGTCAACGGGATCGATGTGGAAAGCGCATTGACGGCCCAGGTCGCCGAGCTGCCGGTTCTGGAGAAGCGCCCGCTTGGCATGAGCGGCTTTGCCTATATCGAAGCCCACATCGAGCAGGGCCCCGTGCTCGAGAACCAGGCATGCGATGTGGGCATTGTCACGGGCATTCAAGGGCTTCATGCCTACGAGATCCAACTGCTAGGCGCCGAGGCCCACGCGGGCACGACGCCGCTGCGGCATCGCAAAGACGCGTTGGTGGCCGCCACCACGCTCATCGGATGCCTTCGCGCCGCGATAGACGACCCCGAGGATATCCTGCGCTTCACCGTCGGAAGGCTGGAGGTTTATCCGGGATCGCCCAACACCGTGCCAGGCAGGGTGACATTCAATATCGATCTGCGGCATCCCGACCCCGATTCCCTCCTGCGTGCCGGCGAGACGATCCTTCAGCTTTGCTCCGGCGAGATTGAAGGCTGCCCGGTGTCAGCGAAGGTTCTGTTGAGGTCCACACCGATAACGTTCGACGATCGCGTGGTGGCAACCGTGCGCAAAGCTGCTGGTGGTCGGGCCATGAAATTCCTGAACATCGTTTCCGGCGCGACCCACGACGCCAAGTACACCGCACAACATATTCCCACCGGAATGATTTTCGTGCCTTGCGAGAAGGGCATCAGCCACAACGAGGCCGAGAACGCGCGCGAAGTCGATGTCGCGGCTGGGGCGCAGGTCCTCTGCGACGCCATGCTTGCGATCATGTCCGAACCACTATAAGCAGTTCCAACTGCCCACATCGATTTCGGACTGACGGCACACGGGCAGCCATCGGACGCGCGACCACCGCGAAGTGTCGGTCGACACAAAGCGAAGTTGCCATGCAGTAACGCCAAAACCATTTCGACCACGGATGCCGGCGCCGACGCGCACCGTGGCGACGCTATGCACACCAACCAAAGGAGAGGTCTGTGTCTCAGAAGGACCAAATTTCAGGGAGCAGGAGGGACGGTGCGTCCCTCTATCGAAAGGTAGATATACGCCTGCTGCCGCTGCTGTTCATTGGCTTCATGTTCGCTTATCTGGACAGAGTCAATGTAGGCTTTGCGAAGCTTCAGATGCAGAGCGACCTCGGCTTCTCCGACGCCGCCTACGGCATCGGGGCAGGAATATTTTTCGTGGGCTATGTCTTGTTCGAGGTGCCAAGCAATCTCTTGCTGCCCAGGGTTGGCGCCCGGCTTACCTTCAGCCGCATCATGGTGCTCTGGGGTATCACCTCGATGTGCATGGTGTTCGTCAATAGCGTTCCGGTGTTCTACGCCCTGCGCTTTCTGCTGGGCGTCTTCGAAGCCGGCTTCGCGCCGGGCGTCCTCTTCTACCTGTCGCGCTGGTATGGTTCGAGCCGCATCGCCGGCGCAATTTCGATAGTTTGGCTTGCGGGTCCTTTCAGCGGAATTGTTGGAGGTCCGCTGTCGGCGTGGATCATGACGGCTTTCGCCGGTACGGCCAGCCTCGCCGGTTGGCAATGGATGTTTCTCATTGAAGGCGCCCCCACCCTCGTGCTTGGCGTCGCGGCCTACTTTCTGCTGGTCGATGATCCATCCAATGCGAAATGGCTCAACGACACGGAGAAACGCGCGCTGGCTGCGGAAACGAACACGGCTGCAGACCGGCGGCACGAATCGTTTCTCATGGTACTGCGTGATCCCAAGGTGTATGTCCTGGCGGTAGCCTATCTGTGCATCATCGCGCCGATCTACGCCTTGAGCTTCTGGCTGCCGACAATCATCAAATCCGCCGGTGTCACCAGCACACAGACCCTCGGTTGGTATGCGGCCATTCCTTATGTGGCAGCGGCGTTTGCCATCTTCTTCGGCGGCCGCAGCTCCGACAGGCGTCAGGAGCGTCGAATCCACATCGCCCTGCCGGCTGCCATAAGCAGTCTTTGCTTCATTGGCTGGTACCTCGCCGACGGCAATCTCGCAGTGACACTGGTATGCGTTAGCGTCGCCACCGGCCTGATGTGGATGGCCAACATCGTCTTCTGGGCCGTCCCGCCCGCGTACATCAAGGGCAACGCACGAGCGGGAGCCATTGCCCTGATCAATACGATTGGCCTGTCTGGCGGCTTCTTCGGCCCAAGCATCATCGGCTGGTCGAAATCCGTGACCGGCAGCATCTACCCCGGGTTCCTGCTGATGGCAGCGATGTTGCTGATGTGTGCATTCATCATCCTGTTCCTGCGGCTGAAGCCCGGGGGCGATACTGCGCTTCGCCACGAGTCATTGCCGGCCAGTGTGGGTCAAGCTAAGTAAGCTCCTCTGGCCATTGATCACACATGCCTGTAGGCACTCGACTATGAAGTCCCCGGGGGGCCATGCGGGACAAACGTCTTTCGTTGCCTGCGGTCAGACCAGACAGGTGCGCAGCCCTTGCGATGCGCGCCCTCCCGATGTCCCTGAATGAGAACGTCCACATGAAGCTCGCCGAATACACCGCCCTTGACGGCATGGGGCTGCATCATCTCATCGCCACGCGAGAAGTGACCGCAATGGAAGTGGCGCAAGCCGCATTGGCTGCCATCGAGGCCGTCAATCCCCAGGTAAATGCTGTGCTCGATTACTGGCCCGAAGAGGTGGAGATACAGTCAGCTGGCATCGTGAGCGCCGATCCGAGACCGCTCGGCGGCGTGCCGTTTCTCCTCAAGGATCTCGGCGTCACCATGCAGGGACGCAGGAGCGAAATGTGCAGTCGCCTGGCGATGGGAACCGTCGCAAAGGAAGACTCGTACGTGATGACGAGCTTCCGTCAGGCAGGCCTGATTACGCTCGGGCGAACTGCCATGCCGGAACTGGCGGTTAGCACGACGACGGAACCCGTGCTGTACGGCCCGACGAGAAATCCCTGGAGTCTGCAGCATGGCGCGGGCGGATCGAGCGGCGGTGCAGGAGCGGCGGTGGCCGCCGGTATCGTTCCGATTGCGCATGCGACGGACGGAGGCGGATCGATACGGGTGCCGGCCTCCTGCAACGGGCTGTTCGGTCTGAAGCCGACCAGGGGACGCGTGTCGAACGGGCCCCACGTGGACGAAGTATGGAATGGTCTGGGCGTGCATTTTGCCGTGAGTCGAACTGTGCGCGACAGTGCAGCGCTGCTTGATGGCATCCACGGCGGCGGCGTGGGCGAGCCCTACTACATTGCCCCACCCAAAGACAGCTATCTGTCGGAGATCCGGCAGCAGCCGGGAAACCTGAAGATCGGGTTCATGATGAATCCATTCAGTGCCGCGCGTGCTGACACGGGGGTTGCTGATGCCTTGAGCAAGGTGGCCAGGACACTCGAGTCCTTGGGTCATCATGTCCATGAAGTAGCGCCAGACTTGGGTGTGAGCTGGGACGCCTTTGTGCAATGCAACGCGAAAATCTGGGCTGCCAACGCAGCGCTCCGGATCAACGGCATTGCCGCAGCCACCGGACGAACTGTGGATGAAAAACACCTTGAACCTGCAACGCTCGCGCTCTATCGATACGGCATTGAGATTGGCGCCGTAGAGCTCCTGTCGGCATTGCAGGTCAGAAATACGGTCACACGGGCGCTGGGTCGGTTCTTCGGCGACTACGACATTCTGCTGACACCGACGTTACCCGGACTTCCGCCTCGGATTGGTGAATACAACCGGGTGGAAACATCGGTCGATGGGCTTGGCTGGATCGCGCACGTTTTTAGCCAGTCACCGTTTACCGCGTTATCGAACGTGACGGGAACGCCAGCAATGTCAGTGCCGCTTTCCATCGACCCTCAAGCGGATCTGCCAATCGGCTCGCATTTTATGTCTGGCTTCGGGCGGGAGGACACGCTGTTCCGTCTGGCCGCACAATTGGAAGCGGCATGTCCTTGGCGCGAACGGCGGCCACCGGTATGGGCAGGATCAATCGTCAACAAGACGTCGAAACAGTAGCAGCCGCTATCCTGGCACCAAGTGGCGGAATCACAGCAGTGCATGCGGCGGCGCCGTCAACACCCATCAGGATTCCATGGGTCGCGCATGTGCGCTTGGCGTGCTCGCTGACTCGGGCTCTAAAGCGCGATGCATGGCTTGGCAACCCGTAAGCATCTTCGTTGCAAGGGCGCTGGGGCGGTTTCGGCCTGAGCGCCATCAGAACAATGGAGATGGAGCTCGCGGCTGAGAGTTTACGTTAGGTGAATTAAAGCAGATTCGTCATTGAAGCAGTCCGCGCGCCCGCCTGAGAGAGGCGGGCGCGCAATACATCAATGCTCATGCGGTTTCGAAACTCTCAGATCTGGGACCGTGACGGCGACCACCTCGGTAGCCAGGATCTTGTGGCTCGGATCAGCCAACTCTAGCCGAAGCTTGTGCGGCCCCGGCGTGAGCCCGACGACGATGATCGGGTCTTCACTGGTATGTGCCCAAGTGCCACGAACGTCGTCCACTGTTACGTGCAAATGCCCGATGCGTGGCGAGATATCGACTGCTGGCTTGCCAAATACCGGCATGACGCGGAAATTCTCCGTCCGGAATTGGACGATGACTACGCCGCGCGCAAGCGGCTCGGCAAGTGCCGGGTACGCTATCAGCTTGGGCGCTGGCTCGCCGCTGAGCGGAAGAATGGCAGGTGGCCGCACGGCATCCTGTGCTGTTTGCGCGGATGCGCCAATGCAGAGTGTCGCCGCAATCGCGGCCGTCGAAAGGTATTTCAGGTTGGAGCGCATGACATATCCATTTTCGCAGATGGGTTGCCTCGATGCGCGGGCCATGCAGAGCGATCGCGCGCAGTTTGAGGACAGTCTCCACATTTCATCACACGCCGGTCGACCGTTGTGGTGATGTTGTATGGGAAGGTATCGCTTGCCATTCCTGATACATAGCAATACACCATTCGTCGGTATTCCTGCCGGCAGGCTTCAAGTTGAACTGAGCTTCCCTCTGTTTTTGGCCTTCCAGAGGCCGCCGGTTATGCAGCCGCATCCTCGGTCTGTTGAGCCTTGAGCCAGTTTTGCAGGAACTGAACCGGTGATACAAAGCCCAGCGATGAATGACGGCGACTGCGGCTATAGAACACTTCGATGTATTCGAACAAGTCCGCCATTGCTTCCTGGTGCGTTCGGTAGCGCGTGGCGTGTACTCGCTCGTTCTTCAGGCTATTGAAGAAGCTCTCCGTAGGGGCGTTGTCCTGACAATTTCCTTTGCGGCTCATCGAGCAGCGCATGCCATATTCCGCCAGCACCTGGTTCGGCGCCGTCGGCGTGAAGCTGCGTGCCAGTAGATTCTCTGCAACGGGCAGCTTGTGCTTCGAGTCCGTCGTCACCTTGTAGCGCCGTTTGTGCCGGGCCCGGATGCCGTTGTCGCGCATGAGCCGCTCAACCCGCTCTTTGCTGGCCGGAAATCCACTTGCGACGAAGTCATGCACATACTGGGCCGCCGCCAAGCCACCAGACACTTCTAGCTCATAGTCGTGGCGGCGCAGCAGGAAATCAGGCCCAAAGTAGAAATCCTGAACGGCACTGTGGCTGGCGATAGCCGGGGGGAACTTCGCACGCAGAACCCGCCAGATTTCACCGTACTCGGCCGGAACGCCGGGTGCGCCAGGGACTGCCTCGCCTTGTGGCCGGTGTGCGCCGCAAAGCGCAAACGGCTCTTCACGCGCGCGGCCAAAAAAAGAGACAGCCCTGCACGTCCGGTCGGCTATCATGCGAATCCTCTCTGAAGTAGCTCCCTATGATTTCCGTCCGTAATGTCACGCTGCGTCGCGGCGTCAATGTCGTACTCGACCGCGCGTCCGTCACCTTCAACCCCGGCGAAAAGATTGGCCTTGTCGGCCGAAATGGCGCCGGCAAGTCATCCTTCTTCGGCCTTCTCAACGGCACGCTGCACGAAGACAGCGGCGAGTTCTCGATTCCCGCTGCATGGAAGATGGGCCAGGTCGCGCAGGAGATGCCGGAGACCGAGCAGAGCGCGACCGACTTCGTAGTCGAGGGGGATACCGTGCTGTTGGCCGCGCAGGCCGAAGTAGCCGCCGCCGAGGTCAGCGACGACGGTATGCGCATGGCGCACGCCTACATGGACCTGCACGACGCCGGTGCGCACGATGCCCCCGCACGTGCCCAAGCGCTGATCCTCGGCCTTGGCTTCAGTGCTGCGCAGCTTAGTCAGCCGGTCAACAGTTTCTCTGGCGGCTGGCGCATGCGACTGCAACTGGCACGCGCGCTCATGTGCCCGTCGAACCTGCTGCTGCTCGACGAGCCGACCAATCACCTCGACCTCGACGCGCTGGTCTGGCTGGAAGCCTGGCTCAAGCGCTATCAAGGAACCCTGGTAGTGATCAGCCACGACCGCGAATTCCTCGACGCGGTGACGCAGGTGACGGTGCACGTCGACAACGCCAAGCTCGTGCGTTATGGCGGCAACTACAGCAAGTTCGAAGACATGCGCGCTGAGCAACTCGTACTGCAGCAGGCCGCGATGGCCAAGCAGGCGGACAAGATCGCCCACCTGCAGAAATTCATCGACCGTTTCAAGGCCAAGGCCTCGAAGGCGAAGCAGGCGCAGAGCCGGGTCAAGGCGCTCGAACGCATGGAGAAGATCGCACCGGTACTTGCCGACGCAGAGTTCAACTTCGAGTTCAAGGAGCCGCTCAACGTTCCGAACCCGCTGTTGTCGATGCTGGACGCGAGCTTCGGCTACCCGGCGCCGACCGGCGCGCTGCCGGGCACGCCGCCCACGGTCATCGTGCGGGGCATCAACCGTTCCGTGCTGGCCGGGCAGCGCATCGGCATTCTCGGTGCCAACGGCCAAGGCAAGTCCACGCTGGTGAAGACGGTGGCGCACGCGCTGGCGCCGATTGCCGGCGAAATCAGCGAAGGCAAAGGCCTGAATATCGGCTACTTCGCACAGCAGGAACTCGACGTGCTGCGCCCGCTCGACACGCCGATGGAACACATGATCCGCCTTGCCAAGGACACGCCGGCGCACATGCGCGCTCCCGGCCAGAGTGGCACCGAACAATCGCTTCGCACCTTCCTCGGCACCTTCAACTTCAGCGGCGACATGGTCCATCAGGCGGTTAGCACGATGAGCGGCGGCGAGAAGGCGCGGCTCGTGTTGTGCATGATCGTGTGGCAGCGTCCTAACCTGCTGCTGCTCGACGAGCCTACCAACCACCTCGACCTGGCCACCCGCGAAGCGCTAGGCATGGCGCTCAACGAATTCGAAGGCACAGTGATGCTGGTCAGTCACGACCGGGCCCTGCTGCGCGCCGTATGTGACGAGTTCTGGCTGGTCACCAAGGGCGGCGTCGAGCCCTTCGACGGCGATCTGGACGATTACCAGCAGTTCCTGCGCGATGAAGCCCGTCGCATGCGCGAGCAGGCGCCCACACAATGAATGGATTGTGTGGGCTCCAGCTCCGGGTCGAGTTTATGCTTCGAAGACCTCGCGATTGGCCTCTACAAATTCAGCGACCGTCTGCGGCGCCTTGCCCGTGATCTCCTTGATGACGCCGTCAGTACCGGAGAAGATGCCGTTCTGATAGTCGACCGCGGTAGCCAGGAAATGCTGGATCACGAATTCCGGCAGGTTGTACTTCTCCAGATGCTCACGATATTGCTCAAGGGTCGACGGCGCATAGGTGATCTTGCGTCCCAGCACCTTGCCAATCTCATCGGCGATTTCTTGCTGGTTCAGCTCGACAGGACCAAAGAGGGAGTAGGCCTTGCCGATATGATTCGAAGGCTCAGCAAGGATATTTGCGATCAGACGGGCTTGGTCCTCGGCGGCAATCGGTGCATGACGACCGGCACCATAGGGCAACGTGATCTTTCCTTCCTGCACGAGAGGGTCGAGTACCCACGGAAAAGTCAGCCATTCGGAGAAGTAGGTCGGGCGAATATGGACGGCCGGCACACCGGACCAGTCGAGCACGCGCTCGGCGATCCAGTGGTCGCGGGCGGCATGGCTCTCCGAATCGTCCCGCGCCGAGATTTGCGACATCTCGATGACGACGTCTACGCCGGCGCGCTTTGCGGCATCGGCAAAGTATGAGGTGGCCTGAATGT
This sequence comes from Cupriavidus sp. GW823-FHT06D04, assembly GCF_058795055.1. Classification (NCBI taxonomy): domain Bacteria; kingdom Pseudomonadati; phylum Pseudomonadota; class Betaproteobacteria; order Burkholderiales; family Burkholderiaceae; genus Cupriavidus; species Cupriavidus sp. GW823-FHT06D04. Next base: position 171,217 of record NZ_JBXAHL010000003.1, read on the forward strand.
AGCCCGGGCGAACCGGATAGCAGAGATACGCTCCCGCAACGCCTTCCATGGCGCGAATCACGTCGTCATGCTCGAGAAGGTCACCCACGAAGATCTCGGCGCCTTCATTGCGCAGCGCAGCGCTGCGCTCATCTTCCTGGTGTACGAACGCGCGAACCGCGTGCCCAGCGTTGAGCAGAAATCGGGTGGTGTAGATCCCGGTCTTGCCGGTGGCGCCAGTGATGAGATATTTGCGCCGTTCCATGTATTGCCCCAATCTGTGAATGTGTCCGACAGGTTTACATCGCCCCGAGGTGCTGCTTCACATCCTCCAGAATCGCCGCTGAAGCGTCGGAATCTTCAACGACTCTTGACATCGTTACGGCCCCAATCATGGCCGCCGCTGCAAACACAGCCGAGGACCTTGCCGCCTTTGGCGACTTGCCGTCCATTCGCTTCGCCAGTACATCGACCAGCTCTTCAAAACCTTGCGTGGCTGCCGCCCGCGTCTGCGCATCAGCCCTGGCGAGTTCGCTCCCCATAGCCGCCAGCGGACATCCGCCTGTCCGTGTGTCGCGGTGGTGCTCAGACACATAGGCATTGACGACGGCGGCAAATCCGTTGTCCGCATCGCTATCTCGCGCGGCGGCTTCCAGCCCGTCGATGACCTCGGTCATCGCCTGGGAACACGCTTCTGCGATCAGTTGATCCTTCGAAGAGAAATGCCGATAAAAACCGCCCTGCGTGAGGCCTAACGGCGACATCACGTTGTTCAATCCCGTCGCCTGGATGCCATGGATCCGGAACTCTCGCGCCGCGACCTCTACAATGCGTCGGCGGGTATCCGCTGTTTCAACCTTTGATTTCCGCATCACCTTTCTCCGTACCTTTGTGTGTGGTCGCTAACCATCTTATTTAGATGGTATGTAACATCTAAATGGAAGTCAAGGAAGAGAATTGCGGGGTGCCGGTGGACTTTTCGGCAGAAAAAAGTTACCCCTGCGGCGCTTCTGCTGCGCCGCGGGCAGGAAGATAGGGCCGCAAGTGAATCCTTATTCGAATGCCTTCAGTCCCTTCACTACGGCGGGACGTTGTGCGGCTGTCTAAAACCACCGCATAAGGGCCGGGTGATCCGACCACTGAATATTGCCGCTGAAGGTACTTGCGATGGTGAATGCCGCAATGTCGGCAAGCGAAAACGTATCGCCAGCCATGAACTCTGTCGACGTCAGGAATTGCTCCGCTTCGATGAGTGAGGCTCTTGCCAGTTCATGGATGTGCGAGGCGTGAGCGCCTGCGCCGATCTGCTCAAGCCGGAACGCACAGTGACTTACCGCGATCACGTCAGTCAGAAAATAGAAAAAACGCTCATAGACCTTGGCGCGTGCCACCGGATCGGCGGGCAGGAGCTTGTTCCTGGAGCGCTCGGCCGCAAACAGCATGATGGCATTCGACTGCGTCAACACGAAATTGCCGCCGTTCCGGTACTCGACAAGTACCGGAACCTTGCCGAAAGCATTCAGGACACGATGTTGCTCGCTGCGCTGTTCACCCGCAGCCAGATTGACCCGCGTGACCGTATAGGGGATGTCCGCCTCGTCAAGCGCGATCGCGGCACGGATACAGTTGCCAGTCAATGCTCCATACAGTTCGATCGAACCTTGCATGCGTCCTGCCTCATCCATGCGAGCCTCACACTAGGCTACCGGTAGATACGGGCGTGCCGGCTCAGCGGTCGTCTCCTGAAGCACCAATCGGACGTTCGTCTTCGTTACCAAGTTGTCGACGTCTAATAGTAGTCGGTGGATCTACCGGTCGCTCGTGACAACTCGCCGTCCATGCCCTGGCGTGCCCGGCTCGGTACGCCCGAGGCGGTGACCTGGATATCTGCGGGCCCCGAGCAAAGCATAAGCCCATTAGACGCCTAGTTCCTTCAACCGAGCCTTCAATCGTGGCCCGGCGAAATCAAGAAATGCGCGCAACTTCAGCGGCAGAATCCCCTGTCCAGGGTGAACCAGGCTGATGGGCCACGGCGCTGGCTCGAACGCTTCGAGCGTGGTCTTGACCGCACCGGCACGGATCGCGTCCGCCATCTGGTAGGACAGCACGCGAGTGAGGCCGACCCCGGCCACCGCCGCGTCGATTGCGGCTTCGGCAGTGCTCACGACAAGCCGCGAGCGGATGGGCACCTCCACCTCCGCCTTGCCCGACAGGAAAGTCCAGACTTGCCTGGATGCAATCTGATCCATGGTGATGCATGCATGGCCGGTTAGCTCAAGGGGGTTCGTCGGCGTGCCATGTTCATCGAAGTAGGCTGGGCTCGCGCATACCACCCGACGCGTTGTGCCAATCCGCGTCGCTATGAAACTGCTGTCGGGTAGTTCAGCGATCCGCACTGCGACGTCGACTTGCTCTTCAAGAAGATGCATCACACGGTCGGTCAGCACCATCCGCACATCGATGTCCGGGTAAGTCTTGAGGAATTCCGCGACCACCGGCAACAAGTGCAAGCGTCCGAAGACAATGGGCGCCGTCATGACAAGTTCACCTTTAGGCGCCGCGTATTCCCCCGATGCGGCACGCTCTGCTTCTCCAACTTCATCGAGAATGCGCCGGCACGCGGCGACATAGGACTGTCCGGCTTCTGTGAGCGCAAGTTGCCGGGTGGAGCGATGCAGGAGTCGGGTTTTCAGGTGTGACTCCAGTTCTGCGACCTTGCGGCTGACCGTTGCAAGCGGAATCTCGAGCTGCCGGGCAGCTGCAGAAAAACTGCCTGCGTCGACCACGGCCACCAGAATCGACATGGATTCGAAACGATCGGCCACGTTCTCATTTTTTGGGAGGGTGATTCTTGATGATGGCAGATTATCTTTCTGGGTGGAAGCGCCTACTATCCAGGCATTCCTCGGCGAACGCGTCGAGAGTCTGGAGAATGTGCTGTGTCAACACTATCGAGTACCCAACCGCAGGCTTTGCAACGGAACGCTTCCATCAAAAACTTGCCCGTCAACCTGTTTGCGTCCGTGATGGGCATTGCCGGGCTCTCGATCGCGTGGCGCCAGGCCAGCCAGGAATTTGGGGTAACGCCACTGATATCCGCGGCAGCCGGGATCCTCGCTATCGTCGTGTTCCTGGCGCTGAGCGCGGGGTATCTCGTCAAGGCAATCCAACATCCGGACGCGGTCCGCGGCGAGTTCCGACATCCCGTCGCTGGCAACTTCTTCGGCACGATCACGATCGCTATCCTGCTGCTCTCCTCGGTCGTTGCTCAACTTAGCCAGCCGCTCGCCGAAGTCATCTGGATAGTGGGCACAATTGCGACGATCGCGCTCTGTTTCACGATTGCGAGCCGGCTGCTGCAGGGCAAGATTGACGCTGCACACGCGGTTCCTGCCTGGTTTATCCCCGGGGTCGCCACTTTGGATATCGCGGTTGCAGGTGGAAGCATGCCAATGCCGTGGGCCCATGAAGTCAACATGTTCGCACTGGCCGTTGGGACAATGATTGCCCTCTTGTTCTTTACGATGATCATGTCGCGAATGATTCATCACGAGCCCCTGCCCGCCGGCATGGTTCCTTCCCTGTTGATCCTGATGGCACCCTTCGAAGTGGGCTTTCTCGCCTACACCAACTTTACGCAACGCGTCGACACTTTCTCCGGCTTGCTGTTCTACTTCGGCCTCTTCATATTCCTTACGCTGGCGCCTAAAGTCTTTCGCAAGGGAATTCCGTTCGCTTCCGGTTGGTGGGCCATCAGCTTTCCGATGGCGGCCCTCGCGAGTGCCGCGCTGAAATACTCGATGTTCGCCCAGGCCTGGCCCGTGACGGTGATTGCGATCCTCCTCCTCGCCATGCTGAGCATCGCGATCGTGGTTCTCCTTGTCAGAACCCTGCACATGCTTATAAATGGGAAGCTGCTCGCCGGTTGAAGCAGTGACTGGAAACGTCGGTCAGTTGCTGGGACGATCGCCAGCCCGGGGAAAAAGCGGCCACGCCGTCGCCGCGCAGGCCCCCGCCAGGAGCCAGACGCCGGCCCAGCCGCCGCGATCGAGCAGTAGCGGAATCGCCGCAGGGGCAGCGAAGTACGCGGCAAAGACCAGCGTATTGGCCAGGCCGAGGGCCGTACCCGCCCGCTCCGCGCCCGCCTGCGTCGCCAGTTCGGTGTAGGCAACCCCATGCCAGGCCGAAACCGCGATGCCAGCCAGCACGACCGCGACCATGGTCAGCGTCGCAGGAACACTCTGCCCGACCGCCGCGCAGAGGGCCAGCGGCACGAACATCAGCGCGGCGATCAGCGTGCAATGGCGCAGCCATACACGGCGGTTGCCACGCCGATCGGTATGGCGGCCGCTCCAGATCCGCATCGCCATCGCGCCAAGCTGCACAGCGCAAAGGGTGGCGGCGATGCCCGACACACCCACATGGGCCGCATCGTGCAGGAACACCGAGGCGAAGCTCAAAACCGCGAATTGGGGTGCGCACAGGATGCCGATGGCCACGGCAATGCACCAGACCCGCAGGCTGCGCAACGGGCTGGCATTGTCGTGCGCATGGCGTTGTGCCGACGTGGGGGAAGCGAGATGCGTGGGTTCGTGCAGCCATCGCCAAGTCAGCCAGGCAGAGGCAAAGCAGAGCGCGGCCAGGACTGCGTACACCCAGCGAAAGCCCATGGCAAAAGCCAGCCACGGCAACACGAGCGCTCCTAGCGCGCCGCCCAGGGGCACCGCCGTCTGGCGGATACTCATCGCCAGGCCGCGCTCGCCTTCGGCGAACCATCGCATCACCGCCCGCCCGCTGGCCCCGTTGACGCTGCCGCCCGCCAGTCCCAGCAGCGCCATGCAGGCCATCGCCACCGGCAAGGGCGGCACGCGATCCGGCCTTGGGGCCAGAAACAGTGCCATCACGGCCAGTATGACAGCGGTCGCGCCGAGCCCGTACAGCAGGACGCGACGGTCGCCCCACCGGTCGGCCGCTGCGCCCCATGGCAGTTCGGACAACGCGGCGCCGATGCCCAACGCACCAAGCAGCAGGCCAAGCCCCCCGTTGTCGATCTGATAGGCGCTGCGCAGCCACACCGCGGTGGCGGGCAAACCGTTGGCTGCAGCGATGAAGCTGGCGTTCGCGGCAACGCCGACGCCCAACACTTTCCAGCGATGCGAAGCGGCGGAGGCGGCGAGGGAATTACCACCAGGGCGGGGAAAACAGACGGACTCGGCCACGACGGCCCTCCGATAAGGCAGTTGACAGAGCGTCAGTATTGCAACCAATATTCGTCTTGAAAATCAGAAAGTTTTGGACCAATTGTTTCGTTTTTCCGCACGATTGCCATGGCGTCGAATCTTGATATTGCCGCGCTGCGCAGCTTGATCGCCGGCATCGACCTCGGCAGCTTCGCGCGCGCTGCAGAGCAGGTCGGCCGCTCCACTTCGGCCGTCAGTGCGCAGATTCACAAGCTCGAGGACATGGCCGGCACGCCGCTGTTTCGCAAGGCCGGCAGGACCCTGGAACTCACTGAGGCGGGGAGTCTGCTGCTTGGTTACGCGCGCAGAATGGTTGCCCTGAACGACGAAGCTGCCGCGGCCGTGCGAGGGGTGGACCTGTCCGGCGGCGTGCGATTGGGACTGCAGGAAGAGTTCGGCGAGGCAATGTTGCCAGAGGTGTTGGGGCGGTTTGCGCGAGCACATCCGAAGGTCCGGGTCGAAGCCATGGTGGCGCGCAATCACGATTTGTTCGCCCGCATCCAGGCGCGGACGCTGGATCTCGCGCTGGTCTGGGGTAGCGCGGATGGCGCTCGGACGGCAAGAGAACCCGGCGCCGATATCGCCGTGGTCGGCGAACCACCGATGTGCTGGGTCGGACCGGCTGCGCTGCCGTGGCACATCGTACCTGGCGAGCCGATACCACTGGCGGCGTTCGACCGGCCCTGCCATTTCCACGATGCCGCCACGGCGGCATTGGACCGCGCCGGAATTCCCTGGCGCGTCTCGTTCACCAGCCCCAACCTTGGCGGCCTGTGGGCCGCAGCGGCAGCCGGACTTGGGTTGGTAGTCCGCACGCCCTACGGCTTGCCGGCATCGCTGCGGCAGCTTGGGGCTGCCGAAGGATTGCCGCCGCTCGGCAAGATGCCCCTGATGCTGCTGCGCGCGCCGGGGCCCGCGTCCGAGGTATCACAACGCCTGGCCGACATCATGCTGCAGGCGTTGCGTCCGGTGTGATGGCTTGTCACGCCCTATTGGATCGGCTCCCGGGCAGATCACCACGGCAACGGCGATGCCGCCATCGACGACATCCTGTTCGCTTTCAGCGACGGTTGCAGGTGCCTACTTGCCGCCGACGCCGACCTTGCCGCGCCCGACCTTTCGATGCGGCACACTGGGGCGCAGCCTCTTCCTGGAGTCAGCCGTCAACGTGACGTGCTCCGCAGGGTAGCGGGTCGTCCTGTGCGGCGCGGCCTGATAGGCGGAATGGCCCGGATCGATGCGCTTGATAGCGGACATGACTGACACCTCCTCAGAGGATTCTAGTCCGAAACGGCACGGCGCTTATGCCGCCCGTCGCTAGCAGCCCAGGCTGGCTGCACGCCTACCCTCGGCGCCGCAGCACCGATAGCGCAGGCCAATGGCGCTACCCCGCCCGCAGCGCCCACAGGGCCTCCAGTACGTATTCCGTGGCACGTTCTACCCGTTCCCCGCTGTGCGCCAACCCCAGTCGCCGCCACAACGCCGGCCGCAGCGGCCGCATCACTACGCGCGCATCCGGCGCCGGCGTGGTGACCTCGTGTGGCAGCAGGGCCGCGCCATAGCCGGCCGCCACCAGGCTCTTGATGGCGTCGTTGTAGTTGAGCTGAATACGCGGCGCCGGCCTGTGGCCACCGCTGGCGAACCACTCGGCGGTCAGGCGCGACAGGCGCGTGGTGCCGTCATTCAGGATCAGCGGGCGCGTTGCCAGCCAGGCCGGCGTGATGCGCGCCGGGCAGGGCCAACTCGCTGGCAGGAAAGCCCGTACCGGATCGCGCCGCCAAGGGCGGATGGTCAGCCCCGCCACGCGCGCCTGTGGTAGTGCCACCAGACCGACCTCCAGCGTGCCGGCGGCCAGCCGCGCCAGCGTCTCCTGCGAGGTAAGCACAGCCACCTGCACGTCGATATCGGGATGCCGCTCCGCCAGCATGGCCAGCGCCTGCGGCAGCAGGTGGGCGATGGCCCCGGTCGAGGCGCCGAGGCGCACGCGGCCGGTCAACCCTTGCACCTGACGCTGCACGTCGTCCAGCGCAAGGTCGGCATCGGCCAGCAGGCGGCGGGCGCGATCGACCAGTGTCTCGCCAATGGACGACGGACGCACCTCGCCGCGCCTACGCGTCAGCAGTACCGCACCGACGCGGGCTTCCAGCTCGGCAATGTGAAGGCTGACGGTGGGCGGAGCCAAGTGCAACGCGCGCGCAGCTTCGGCGAAGGAACCCAGATCGGCGATGGCGACGAGGGTACGCAGGCGGTCCAGGCTGATCTCGCGCATGGGGCGGAACTCCGGTTAAGGGCGTATCTGCTGACGAGGATATCGTTCAGGAAACATGAATTTCATCGTCATGAAATTCAACTTCTTCGATTCTATCCGGTGGCGCAAGATGGCGCTTCCTGTAACCGGCCGCACCAACGTAGAGCTGATGCTGCACCGGCCGGGGCCGCCACTTTCACGCCACGTCCAAGGATCCATCCCATGCGCTACCCTCTTGTTTTCATCGACGGCGACCAGGGCACCACCGGCCTGCAGATCCACGAACGCCTCCGCGGACGCGACGATCTGCGCCTGCTGACACTGCCCGCCGGCCAGCGCAAGGATGCGCGCGCGCGCGCCGACGCCATCAACGGCTGCGACATCGCCATCCTGTGCCTGCCGGACTCCGCCGCACGCGAGGCGGTGACGTCCATCGTCAACCCTGCAGTGCGTGTGATCGACTCCAGTTCGGCACACCGCACGCAGCCCGGCTGGACCTACGGCTTTCCGGAGATGGCCGCCGGCCAGGCGCAGCGCATCGCGGGCGCGCTGCGCGTCAGCAATCCGGGCTGCTATCCCACCGGGGCGATCGGCCTGCTGCGCCCCTTGGTGGAGGCCGGCCTGCTGCCGCACGACTACCCCCTCGCCATCCACGCGGTGTCGGGCTATTCGGGTGGCGGCCGCACCGCCGTCGATACCTACGAGGGACCGCAGGCCACCCGGGCCCTGCCCTTCCAGGTCTATGGCCTGGGCCTGGCGCACAAGCACACGCCTGAAATCCAGCAGCACGCGGGCCTGGCACGGCGCCCCGCCTTCGTGCCGGCCTACGGCGCCTTCCGGCAAGGTATCGTACTGACGGTGGCGCTGGAGTTGGACCTGCTGGCATCCGGCACGGACGTCGGCAGGCTGCACGCCTGCCTGCTCGACCACTACGCCGGCGCCCGCCATGTCGAGGTGATGCCGCTAGCCGAATCGGCCGCCGCCACTCACCTCGACCCGCAGGCACTGAACGGCACCAACGCCCTGCGCCTGGGCGTGTTCGCCAACCGCGAGCACGGGCAGGTGCTGTTGGCAGCGGTGTTCGACAACCTCGGCAAGGGTGCTTCGGGGGCGGCAGTGCAGAACCTCGACCTCATGCTGGCCGGGGTGGCGGCGGAGGTTCGCCGGGCCGCCTGAGGCACTACCCAGCGTCGAAATAAGAAGCGGGCCGGCAGCTTCCCGGCTTCCGGCCCGCCTGGTGCGATCGGGTCAATCAGGCGTGATTCGGCGCGTCAGTGAATCTGCATGCCACGCATGGCGTGGATGCGTTCGTGATAATTCTGCATGCCCTCGTACTGACGCAGTAGCACCGAGCGAATTTCCTCTGGCATGTCTCTCGTCAGCGCCGAGCGGTACTCGCGCCTGGCGGCCCTCTTCCTCGCGCTCGCACAACTGCAGCACCGCGTCGACGGCAACGTCACTCGGCCTTGTAGCCCGATGCTTTGATGGGCCGTTCCCAGCGCCTGAGCTCGGCGACCTGGGTCTCGCCGAGTTGCTGCGGGCCGGCGTAGTTCGCATTCGGGCCGATCTCGCGGACGCGCGCCTGGAGATCGGGCGCCTTGAGCACTTCGGCGATCGCGTCGGACAGGCGCTTGACCTTATCGGCCGGCAGGCCTGCCGGGGCGAACAGGCCGACGAAGGCCTCCGCTGTGGCATCGATTCCGGACTCCTTGAGCGTGGGCACGTCGGGCAGCGCCGGCGATCGCGCGTTACCCGTGACCGCGAGGATGCGCAGGCGGCCCGCGCGGTGATGCTCGATGGTCTCCGATATCGTGTCCACCATGATAGGAATCTGTCCGCCCAGCAGATCGGACACCGCCGGCGCGCCGCCCTTGTAGGCCACGTGCGTGAGCGGCACGCCTGAGGCCTGCGACAGCAGCACGCCCGCAAAGTGGGGCACGGTACCCGCGCCCGAAGTGCCGTAGTTGGCGCGGGCCGGGTTGGCCTTGAGCCAGTTCAGCACCGCGCGGATGTCACCGGACGGCGCCACCGGACCCGCCGTCACCGCAAAGTCGAAGGTCACCACACGCGCGATGGGCGTGAAGTCCTTCACCGGGTCGTAGTTGAGGTTATAGAGCCATGGCGAAATCACCAACGCGCCGCTGGGCGAAATTACCAGCGTGTTGCCGTCGGCCGGCGCGCGCTTTACTTCCCCAAGCACCAGCCGACCGCCAGCTCCGGGCTTGTTCTCGACGACCACCTGCTGGCCGAGCGGCAGGCGCAGGCGCTCGGCCAGCAGCCGCGCCACGACATCGACCGAGCCGCCGGGCGCGAAGCCGACCAGCAGCTTGAGGGGCGGCTTGTCCTGGGCGAGGGCGCCCATGGGCAGCACGGCGGCCAGCGCCATGGTTGCAACCCGATTGAAAACGCGTCGCTTCATCATGGTGATGAGTCTCCTTGGTCAGCCGAAGTCGATCAGAAGCCGAATACTCGCTTGGCATTGCCCGAACGCACGGCGTCGCGCTGCGCGGCGGACAGCCGCTCGGTATTGGCGAAGGACCCGCGCGTGTCGTGAACCCGGTGCGGCCAGTCTGTGCCGAACATCACGCGGTCGGCGCCGACGACGGAGATCAGGAACTCCAGCGAAGCCGGACTGTACGAGATGCAGTCGTAGTGGATGTGGCGCAGGTAGTCGATGGGCGTGCGCTGCATCTTGCGCCGCTGGGGGATCTCGACCTCGTGGCCCTTCCCGAAACGGCCGGCCAGGTAGGGCAACGCGCCACCCGCATGCGAGGCGATGATCTTGAGGTTGGGGTATTGGTCGAAGAAGCCCTCGAAGATCATGCGCGTGATGGCGAGCGTGGTGTCGAACATGAAGCCCACGGACCAGCTCAGGTCGAACTTGGTCATGTCCATCAGGTCGGCGCCCGGCGGATCGGTGGGGTGCACCAGCACCGGCAGCGCGCGACGGTCGATTTCGGCCCAGATGGGTGCGAAGGCCGGGTCGGTCAGGCTGCGGCCGGCGATGTTGGCTAGCACCATGACGCCGCTCGCACCGTTGTCGCAGGTGCGCTTGAGCTCGTCGAGCGCGCGCTGCGGGTATTCCCACGGCAGCGAGGTGAACCAGCGCAGCCGGCTCGGGTGAGCCGCCTGCGCCTGCGCCAGCGAATCGTTGGATTCACGCGCCGCTTCGCAGCTGGTTTCCTCGTCGCCCCAGAACACATTGGGGCAAGTCAGCGACATGACTGAGATGTCGATGCCGGCCGCGTCCATGTGCTGGATGCGTAGATCGTAGTCGAAGTGCCCCTTCTGTGGGATGACCACGGGCGTGTCGCCACGGAATACCTCGTGCTGGCCGTCGGGGCGCTGCTGGATGTTGTAGAGGCCGCCCTTGCGCTTGAGCAGCTCCAGCCAAGGTTTTGTGAAGATGTGGGTGTGAACATCGATGACAGGCATCAAGGGGGCTCCTGTGGTGTGGAGTGACGGATGTTCGGCATCTGGGCAAGCGCGCGCTGGACTGGCACGAGCTCGCCACCATGGACTGGGTCCTGCCGCCCGCGGGCACGGCGCTGGGCGCCTCGGTGCTGGACCTGTTCCTGCACGTGGGCGAAGAGCCACCGGTGCCGGCCATCGAAACCCATTCGCTCAAGATCGTGGGCCGCATTGCCCAATGAGTGGCGAACCACGCCTCTTCAAGGCGTTGAGGTACAGGCCTTCGTCGTACCTGGTTCCTGTCTGCCAGCAGCGGTACAGGATACGTATCCATTTGAATGCTAGTGCGCGGACGGCCGCTTGGTACGAACTGCCCTTGGCCCGCTGTTGGCGGTAGTAGGCCCCAGCCCAGGACGATTTGTTGATGGTCTGTCCCGCCCATTCGACGAATGTCTGCCGCAGGAAAGTCGGGCATTGCCAGCGCCAATGCACCCAGCGCTTCTTACCGCTGCGCTCAGTGACTGGCGCAATGCCGGAGTACTTCTGCAGTTCCTCCGCCCCGTTGTAGCGATCACGTTGCTCACCAAACGCGGCTAGCAGCCGCGGCGTCAAATGCGGCCCGGCGCCAGGCAAACTATCAAATAGGTCGAAGTCAGGCAGTGTGCGTGCTATCCTCGCAATCTCCTTGTCGAACACGTCGATCGCTGCGAGCACTTTCCGTAGCTGAGCTACCAACATCAACGCGAGCAAGCGATTGGGTGCGACAACGCCGGGATCGTCCGTCATAGGCATAGCACCCCGGATAGACGCCAAACGCCTCTCGATTAGTTGGGCCCGTCGACAGTTGTGCGCATGGAAGAAGTCTTCGAGGGTCGTCCTCCGCGCGCGTTTGGCTGCTGGCAGCGTGGGCCAGCGAGTGAGGAAATCACAGAACTGTATGGTGTCAATGTCCTCAAACCATTCCAAGGCTTGAGGATAGTACTGCTTCAGAGCATGGGTCAGTCGGTTGGTGAATCGAATCTTATCGCCGACCAGTTCGCGACGCTGCTCAATCAAGCTCAGCAAAGAGCGCATATCAGCGCTCTGCGGATTAAGTGCACTGAACCGATCAGGATGACGAAGCAAAAGGTCAAGTGCCAACTCTGCATCGGTGGGATCGTCCTTGGCTCGGCTCGGTTTGAACGCCTCGCGGTACTTTGCGAGCATTGAGGGGTTGATCGGAAACAGCGTCAAGAATGAATGTCTGGGCGGCGACAATCATTTTGTCCGGCCGTGTTGCCTCACGAAGGAATGTTACCTGACGAATTGTTGTCGTTTCGCTTTCTTTCTTCTCTTCTTTCGTGGTTTGCCGGGCGCGGAGCGCCCGGCCCCCGGCGACTTTTAACTTTTCCGTAACTCACACTTCGGCTGACGCGTCAGCGGACTTTCGCAGGTCACCCAGAATTAGTTCTTTCACGCGCTCTGCTCGCCACGCCTTGACCCGGCGCTGCAGCGTTCGTAGTTGTGCCTTACTCGCGTACGCTTCTGGAAACATCGAGGCCAACCGATCCATCAATACGTTGGCCGGCACTGAGGGCTCTGCAATCAGCCATCCTTCGATTAGCGGCCACGCGTCGGCGAACGGATCCACCCGACTTCGCCACCAGTGCTTTGCCTTCGGATGCTTCCGGTGTGTTGGACGTGCCTCACCTTCCTTCCATGCCGAAGAAAGGCCGGCGAGGAAGACCGCAACGTCTGACTCACCGGCTGGCGCTGCTTCAGCACACACACCGTGAGCTGCGAACTCGCTCAATGTTTGCTGAGCCATTCGCATCTCCTGCAGCAGCCGCACAGGATCGAGGCCTTTGAACTGTGCCTTCAGCTTCTCCTTGATAGCGGGGGCGACGCTGTCGTGTGCCAGAAGCCGATCGCACGGCGTCGCCGGCGCTAAATAGACCTTGTGTACGCGCGCGCCGTCACGCGTCTTGGACTTCAGCTTGAACGAAGGCTGGAAGAAGTTAATGTATAGCCGCGATGAAGCGTACAGCTGCACCAGCGCGTTCGTGGCATCGACACCGCTCAGCCGGCCATAGCCGGCAAGCCTCCGCACGACGGCGCCGTTCTTCTGCTCCACCCAGGCCTGGTCGTTCTTCTTGTAGGCCCTCGAGCGCGTCTGCACAAGGCCACGGCCCTTGCAGTAGTCGAGGACGCTCTGGTTCATGAACGCACTGTCATTATCCGAGTCAACTCCAAGCATCGCGAATGGCAGATCGGCAGCCGCCTTCTCAAATCCTTCAATCACCAGCATCTGGTTACGTACTCGCATGGCCACACATTCTGTCCAGCCGCTGGCGATATCAGTCAGCGTGAGGGTGCGGACAAATTCACCGTCTATCTTCGATCCGCCGCAGTGTTCGACCATGTCGATCTCGAAGAAGCCAGGTGGTGGATCGCGCCAGTCGGCGAAGGTACGCACTGGAATGCTGCGCCGGATGCCCGAGCCCACTCCCGTACGCCGTTTGCGCTGCCCATCGATGTGCGCACGCGCATTGGCTAGCATGCGATCGATGGTCGCCGCGCTGATCTGCAGGAGTTTGGCCTTGACGACTGGATTCAGGTCGAGATGGCCGTGCCGCTCCATGGCATCAACCAGCTTCGGTATCAGCGCTTGTAGTCGCTTGCCGCAGACCCGGTCGGCAGCTTCCCACAACACTGTCAGTGCCTGGCGTACCGCTTCGTCATATAGCCGGTTGCGCTCGCTCGTCCCCTTTGCCGCGCCGGGCTTTTGTCGTAACAACCGGATGGCGTGTTTGCGGTGATACCCGGTCAAAGCCACGAACTCGTCGAGGATCCTGACCCGGTCACCGAACGTCGCGCTGCCATACCGCAATTGCAATGCTGCGACCAACTCCTTGCGTGTCGTCATGCTGATTTGCCTCGTCACCTCGTGCCGCTCCCGCCGGACAATCCGACGGGTAGCAAACTACGTGAGGCAACAGGTCAGCGCGAGTTGCAATTCTGATGAGTCAATGCGCCGGCGTAGCGACAATCATCTTGGCCGGTGGCGGGAACTCGGAGGCGGCGTAGCCGCCGGAGAGTTTCCGCCACCGGCGGCGCCGAGTTGGCCGGGTTCTACGATGGCTGATCGCATCAATAAGCGGTCAGTCCATGTCTGGAACCCGTATTACCGACCAACAGGTTCGCCTCTACATGTCCAAACGCAAACAGCATACCCAGGAGATTGCCGCTGCCAAGGCCGGCATCAGTGTGCGAAGTGCCCGGCGTATCGAACGTGATAGCCAACTGCCTTCGCAGAAGCCCCGCCGTTACTGGCGCTCGCGGCCCGATCCATTCGTCGAGGTCTGGGACACCGAAGTCGTGCCGATGCTTGCTAGCGAGCCGCGCCTGCAAGCCATCACCATTCTGCGCAAGCTTCAGGACGACCATCCCGACCAATACCCTGACAGCATGCGCCGCACGCTCGAACGGCGCATCAGCAAGTGGCGGGCTGTGTCCGGGCCAGCCAAGGAAGTCTTCTTCCCACAGGAACACGCACCGGGGATCCGGGCACTGTCGGACTTCACCGATATGCAGGCGCTGGGCATCACCATCTCCGGCGTTCCATTCCCTCACCGCCTGTATCACTTCGTGTTCGCGTTCTCTCGCTGGGAGTACGCCCTTCACTGGCGAAGCTGCCAGTCCCAAAGTATCGATGAAAGCGGGACGGACTACCTATAATGGGTCGGGAAGAAACAACCGGCGCCCTTCACACAGTTGAATCCGCAGCGGTGGCCGGATCATTCCCCCACTCTCAGCCGCCTCGCAGGTCAGCGATGAATCGGGAGACGGCAATTTCAATACGCCAGCCATCACTGAAAGTCTTGCGGAAAAGTTTTGCAACGCGCTAGACTTGGCTTGTCAGACCTGCAACAGGCTGATGTGGTGCCAGTACGATCGATTCGGCTGGTTCCCGTGTATGGAGGGCACGGTACGCATGCGTGTTTCGCCGCAGGCACGCAAGAAGTGTCCGGCGCTGCCGGAGTTCTGGCAGGCGCGGGCGATCCGCACCATCGATGCACGCGGACGTAGCCGAATTCTGCTGACTTCGCTGTTCGATCGCCGACGCTTCAAACCTGCTGATATCGTCGCCTGTTACGAACGCCGCTGGCAGATCGAAACGAGCTACCGGGAACTGAAGCAGTCGATGCTCGGCATGGAACTGACGCTGCGCAGCCGAACCGTCGATGGGGTATGCCAGGAAATCTGGGGCGCCTTGATCGCCTACAACCTGATTCGTCGCGAGATGGCCTGCGCCGCCCGAGAAGCGAAGCTCGCGCCGACCGACATGAACTTCGTGCGCGCCTTCCATGTCATCCAGCACGAGATGATGTGGGCAGCCGTCACGCCAGCCTACGCCAAATTGCCCGCCTGCCTGCGGCGCCTACGCGAGCGCCTAAAGTCGCTGCCCAGTGTGAAACGACCCGGCCGCTCATGCGACCGGGTCGTCAAATCCCGCCCTTCACGCTACGCCGTTCGCTTCCTCAATAGGGATCTTAACTGAACGGCATTACGCCACCGGGCGGGTTTTGCACTCTGGCCAGACGCGCGCTACCCACCGAAAGATCGGATGGCGCGAATAATCAGCAGTGCAGGAGCGTATGCGTACGACATGCCACCTATTCTGCCACGGGTTCCGATTGACATGCTGTTGATCACCCAGACGCCACAGGCCATTGCCAGCAGAACCTCAAGCCCCGCCAAGTAGTGCTGTCGCTGATTGCGAATCATTATTGGGTGCACTATGCTGATTGCTCCCACGATACGGAGACGTCTCATGCTTAGAATTGGCGCGCTGATGGCAATGGTCCTGGTGTCCGGTTCCGCGCTGGCCAGCGCGAAATGTCCCGCGCACCCCAAGAGCGATTGGATGAAGGAGAGCGATGCCCGCGCCAAGATTGAAGCGCAGGGCTACAACATCAAGAAGTTCAAGGTCGACGGGAATTGCTACGAGATCTACGGCACGACCACGGAAGGAAAGAAGGCGGAGATCTACTTCGATACCAAGACGCTGGACATAGTCAAGGCGGAAATCGAGAAGTAACACCGCACCTCCCTGCCGCCGCGCCATGAAGCCTTCGCGCCAGTCTGTCCAGATCTGGGATCCCATTGTCCGTTTCACGCACTGGGGCGTGGCGGCACTGGTGCTCTGGGACCTGTATGAGGATTCCGGCGGGCCGCTGCACCGCAACCTTGGCTACGCGGCCGCGTGCCTGGTGTTGGTCCGCGTAGAGTGGGGCATGGTGGGCAACGGTGCCGGGAATATCCGCGAATGGCTTCCCGGCCGCGGCGGCGTGGTTGCCTATGTCAAGGCCGCCATTGCCGGGCGTCCGCCCCGCCACCTTGGCCATAATCCGCTTGGCGCGCTGATGATGCTCGTGCTGTGGATCCTCATCCTTTCACTTGCCGCCACCGGCTGGATGTCGAGACTGGATATGTTCTGGGGCGAAGACTGGCCCAAGGAGCTCCATGGCATCCTCGCCGACGCGCTGTTGGCGCTGGTGAGCGTGCATGTTGTCGCCGCGATTCTGATGAGCCGGCTGCACAGGGAGAACCTGATCCTGTCCATGGTGACCGGAAGGAAACCGGCGGCGCCGGATCAACGCAAGCCATCTGCCGGGGACGGCGAACCGGCCAGCTCATCGGACCCGCCTGCTATCTCCGATCCCCGTGCCGTCTCACCGGGCCGCCGCCCGTAGCGCCGCCATGAACTGCAACATGGCCTCCGACGGCAGCTCATTCTTGCGGGTGACAATGCCGTAGCTCGACATGGCGCGCCGGATGGGCACCGGCACGTGTGACAGCATGCGTTCCGCGACGAAGCGCTCGACCACGGCGCGCGGCTGCAGCGAAAGCATATCCGTCGCCTGCAGCAGTTCCAGCGTGGAAAAGATTGACGGTGTTTCCACCATGCCGACCAGGCCCTGGATGCCTGCTGCCGCAATGGTTTCATCGAACAGTTGCCGGATGGCGGTGAGCTGCGGGTAAAGGATCCACGGCCATGCGCCGATGTCGGCAATTTCCAGCCTGGGCCTGTCCAGCAAGGGATGTCCCGGCCGGCAGACGACCCATACCGGCTCTGGCGACAGTGCCTCGAAATCGAAGATCGCCTGGTGCCGTGGCTCGGTCAGGCGCCCGACCATGATGTCCAGCTTCCGGTCTTCCAGCCAGACGGCGAGCTGGTCACTGCTCTGCTCGATCAGCTTGACGACCAGCCGCGGGCGCTGCTGCAGGATCTCGCGGATCGCCGTGGTCACCACCTGCGCGGCCGACGCCGAAATCGCGCCAACCGTGAGGTGGCCGTGCCCGCCGGCCCGCAGCGCTTCCAGTTCGCTCACAAACTTGCCGAGTTCGGCCAGCGCCGTCGATGCGTAGCGCAGCGCGAACTCGCCCAATTCGGTCGGGCGCATATCCCTTGGCAAGCGATCGAACAACCTGGCCTGCAGAGTGTCTTCAATGTCGCTCAGTATCTTCGTGGCAGCCGGCTGGGTGATATGCAGCTGCTCGGCCGCGATGCGCAGGTTGCGGCTGCGTCCCAGCACATCCAGCAGCTGCAGGTGCCGGAAGCGCAGCTTGGCTAGCACGGCGGAAGGGGCGGAAGCAGTTTGTCTGGCCATGAAGGGGGTAAACCCGGCTGAATCAATAACTAAACGGAATCGATTCTACCCAATAATCGATTGGATGTTTATCGGACTGCCACATAGAGTTCCACCCAACGCTGCGGTGGTCGCGGCGCTCATGACAACTACATCAGTGGAGACAATCGATGGCATTGCCGCTCACGCTCAGCGCTACGCAAACGCTTCCTGCCGACGGGCTGGCGGGGACGCTGGTCGGCCGCGCATGGATCCCGGCCGGTGACGGCGTTCCGGCCGGCCCGGCTGTCGTGGTCTTGCGGCCGGATGGTGTATTCGACATTTCCGATGTCGCCCCGACCATGAGCACCCTGCTCGAACAGGACGACCCGCTCACGGTGGTGCACAATGCGCCCGGGCGCTGGATCGGCAAGCTGGACGACCTGCTGGCCAACACGGCCGATCCGCACGGCAGCGACGGCGTGGCCCGCCTGCTGGCGCCATGCGACCTGCAGGTGATCAAGGCGGCAGGCGTGACCTTTGCCGGCAGCTTGGTCGAGCGTGTCATCGAAGAGCAGACCAAGGGCGACCCGCAAGGCGCCGCCGAGGTCCGCAACCGGATCCAGGCGCTGGTGGGCGAGCGCCTGTCCCGGATCCGGCCGGGTTCCCGCGAGGCGGGCGAACTCAAGGCCTTGCTGATCGAGCATGGCATGTGGTCGCAATACCTTGAGGTGGGCATCGGCCCGGACGCCGAGATCTTCACCAAGGCACCGCTGCTTTCGGCGCTTGGCACCGGTACGGAAATCGGACTGCATCCCGGCTCGGCATGGAACAATCCGGAACCCGAGATCGTGCTGGCCATCAACAGCCGCGGTGATGTGCTCGGCGCCACGCTGGGTAATGACGTCAACCTGCGCGACTTCGAGGGCCGCAGTGCGTTGCTGCTGGGCAAGGCCAAGGACAATAACGGCTCCTGCGCGATCGGTCCATTCCTGCGCCTGTTCGACCAGAGTTTCTCGCTCGACGACGTGCGGCGGGCGACGGTGGTTCTGCGTGTCGATGGCCTGGACGGCTTCGTGTTGTCCGGCACCAGCTCGATGGACCAGATCACACGCGACCCGCTGGAGCTGGCCGAGCAGGCAATGGGGGCGACCCACCAGTATCCCGATGGCGCCATGCTGTTCCTCGGCACGCTGTTCGCGCCGGTGGAAGACCGCGACACCGCGGGCGGCGGCTTCACCCACAAGGGTGGTGATCTTGTCACCATCTCCAGCCGCCAGCTCGGCAGCCTGGTCAACCGCGTGGGCCGCAGCGACCGTATCGCTCCGTGGACGTTCGGCGTACGCGCCCTGATGGCCAACCTGGCCGCACGTGGCCACACCACTTTCTGAACGGCGATTTCTGAACGGGCGCCACGGCGCCCCGCCCTGAACACCGCAGCAACCCTCGCGCAAGCAAAAGACGGGGATGCCGCAATCCATGACATGAGGCCGCGACGCGCGGCTTCGTACCGGAGACAAACCCATGCAGACTCAAGCTGCCAACCGCGATCCGCTCGCAAGCGCGGTAAGCAAGGCCCGCCTGCGCCTCGCGCCTTTCCTTGCACTGATGTTCGCGCTGTCAATGCTCGACCGCTCCAACGTCGGCTTCGTCAAGCAAGCCCTGATGGTCGATTCCAATATCGGCAACGCGGCCTATGCGCTTGGCGCCGGCATTTTCTTCATCGGCTATGCCGTCTTCGAAATCCCCAGCAACCTGATTCTGCACCGGGTCGGCGCCAGGGTCTGGCTCAGCCGCATCATGGTCACCTGGGGGCTGGCCTCGGCGGCCATGATGTTCGCGCATGACGAGACCTCGTTCTACGTGCTGCGCTTTATCCTTGGCGTCGCCGAAGCGGGCTTCTCGCCGGGCGTGATCCTGTACTCGACCTACTGGTTCCCGGCCAGCCAGCGCGGCAAGGCGCTCGGCGTCTACTACTTCGGCTTGCCGGTGGCACTGGTGCTGGGCGGGCCGGTCTCGGGGCTGCTGCTCGATGTGATGGGTGGCCAGCTGGCCCTGCGCAACTGGCAATGGATGTTCATCATCGAAGGCCTGGCGGCGTCGGTGGTGGGCGTGATCGCCTTCTTCTACCTAGTCAGCAAGCCGCGCGATGCCAAGTGGCTGAACGCCGACGAGAAGACTGCGCTCGAAGCCGCTATCACCGCGGAAGACAACCAGAAGACCGCGCATGGCCCGGCAACCGCACTGAGCGCGCTGGGCAACTGGCAAGTGCTGCGTTTCGTCGCCATCTACTTCGCCATCCAGGTCAGCGTCTACGGCGTCATCTTCTACCTGCCGACGCGTATTTCCGAGCTGACCGGCACGGCGATTGGTGCCAAGGTCGGCCTGCTCACCGCGATTCCGTGGCTGTGCGCGCTGGTTTCCCTGCGTCTGATCACCGGCATCGCGGACGCCAGGGGCAAGCAACGGGAATTCGCCATGGCCATGCTCGCGATGGCGGCCACCGGCATCGCACTGTCGACGCTGGGGCACGAACTGGTGCCCGTGCTGATGGCGTTCTGCCTGGCTACCGTCGGCTTTGTCGTGGTCCAGCCGCTGTTCTGGACGCTGCCCACCGCGTACCTGAGTGGCACCGCTGCGGCCAGCGGCATCGCCCTGATCGGGGCGCTGGGCAATCTCGGTGGCTTTATCGCGCCGACGCTGAAGACCGCTGTCGAATCCGCATTCCATAGCCAGCAAGCGGGCATGCTGGCCCTGGCCATCGCAGGCGTGGTCGGCGTGCTGCTGCTGATGAGCATCGGCGCACGGGCCCGCCGCGATTCGACGTTGCGGCTTGGCTCCTCCGAGGCGGCCTGACCGCGTCCCGTATTCCCTGCATCCAAACACCTGACATGACCATCCTCGGACTTCACTACATCGGCGGCGAACGCCGTGCCGCCGGCACCCCGCTGTACAGCGTTGACGCCGTGACCGGCGAGCGATACCCGGTCAGCTTCCACGAAGCCACCGGAGCCGAAGTTGCAGCAGCCGCGCTGGCCGCGCACCAGGCCTTCCCCGCATTCCGCGCCAGCAGCCCGGCCGAACGCGCCGCGCTGCTGGAAACCATCGCCGATGAAATCGATGCGCTGGACCAGGCGTTCATCGCGGCGGCCAGCCGCGAGACCGCCCTGCCGCCGGCGCGGCTGGAAGGCGAGCGCAAGCGCACCAGCAATCAGCTGCGCATGTTCGCGGCCACGGTATGGCGCGGTGACTTCCTCGATGTCCGCATCGACCGCGCGCAGCCTGCGCGCCAGCCGCTGCCGCGGCCCGACCTGCGGCAGTACCGCGTCGGCGTGGGTCCGGTGGCGGTCTTCGGCGCCGGCAATTTCCCACTCGCATTCTCGGTGGCCGGCGGCGACACGGCTTCGGCGCTGGCAGCGGGCTGCCCGGTGGTGGTGAAGGCGCATCCGGGCCACATGGTCACGTCTGCATACGTGGCCAATGCAATCGAACGCGCGATCGCGCGCAGCGGTGCGCCGGCGGGCGTCTTCAACATGGTGTTCGGCACCGCAGCCGCCGGCGCGGCACTGGTACGGGCGCCGCACATCAAGGCCGTAGGCTTTACCGGGTCACTGGCTGCGGGCCGGGCGTTGTTCGATCTGGCGCAATCGAGGCCGGATCCGATTCCGGTGTTTGCGGAGATGTCGAGCGTGAACCCGGTGTTTCTGATGCCCTCGGCACTGTCCGCTCGCGGCGCGCAGATTGCGCGCGAACTGGCAGCCTCGGTGACCTTCGGCTGCGGCCAGCTTTGCACCAACCCGGGGTTGGTGCTTGGCATCCGCTCGCCGGCATTCGATGCGTTCGTCGCCGAACTCGGCACGGCACTGGCGCTGGCCGAGCCGCAGCCCATGCTGGGCGCCGGCATCCGGGACAATTTCCAGCGCGGGCTGGCCGGCTTGCGCGAAGTCCCCGGCGTGGAAGTCCTGGTGTCAAAGCAAGCGGACGGCCGCATCGGCGGACATCTGCTGAAGGCCGATCGCAGCGTGCTGTTTGCGGAAAATCGTCCGCTGGAGGAGGAGGTATTCGGCCCGTCGACGGTGATCGTCGCGCTGGATTCCGAAGATGACTTCCTGGCCTTTGCCGAACGGATGCGCGGCCAGCTTACGGCCACGCTGATGGCCGATGACGGTGACCTCCATCACCACGCCGCGCTGATCGCGCTATTGGAAAGCAAGGTCGGCCGTTTGCTCTTCAACGGTTACCCGACCGGCGTGGAAGTCAGCGACGCCATCGTCCACGGCGGCCCCTACCCGGCTACCACCGATGCGCGCGGCACCTCCGTCGGCAGCGCTGCCATCGAGCGCTTCCTGCGCCCGGTGTGCTACCAGAACTATCCCGATTCCGTGCTCCCACCGGCCTTGCGCGACCGTAACCCGTGGCAGCTGCCGCGCCTGGTCGACGGCGTGCCGACACGCGCCGCGCTGCAAGGCGCGCACGATCTGGCGGCCGCAGCATGAGCGTCGTCCTGGAACAGGAAGCAGCAACCGCGGCCGAACTCGTCATACGGCTGCATCCGGATGACGATGTCGTCATCGCGCGTGCGCAACTGGTGGCAGGCGCGCGCCTCGGCGCAGGCCTGGTGGTGCGCGGCCTGGTGCCCGCAGGGCACAAGCTGGCAGTGCGCGCCCTTGAAGCCGGCGCGCCGGTGCGGCGCTACGGGCAGATCATCGGCTTCGCTACGCGTCCGGTCGCACCGGGCGAGCACGTCCACACCCACAACCTGGCCATCGGCGAGTTCGAGCGCGACTACGCGTTTGGTACCGCGACGCGCCCTGCCGCCGTGGCGCCGCAGCGCGCGCAGTTCATGGGCATCGTCCGCGCCGATGGGCGGGTCGGCACGCGCAACTACATCGGCATCCTTACCTCCGTCAATTGCTCTGCCACCGCGGCACGCGCCATCGCCGAGCATTTCCGGCGCGAGCTCAATCCGCAGGCGCTGGCAGACTACCCGAACGTGGATGGCGTGGTGGCGCTGACGCACGGGCAAGGCTGCGCGGTGGATGGCGAAGGCGAAGGCCTGGCGCTGCTGCGACGCACGTTGGCGGGCTATGCGCGCCACCCCAACTTTGCCGCCGTGCTGATCGTCGGGCTGGGCTGCGAAACCAACCAGATCGACGGCCTGCTCGACAGCGAGGGACTGGCGCGCGGCGCCGCGCTGAAAACCATGACCATCCAGGCCACCGGCGGCACGGCCCGTACGGTGGCGGCAGGCATCGAGCAGATCAAGGCGATGCTGCCCGACGCCAACCGGGTGCGACGCGAGCCCGTCGATGCCAGCCACCTGGTGGTCGGACTGCAATGCGGCGGCTCCGACGGCTATTCCGGCATCAGCGCCAATCCCGCGCTCGGCGCAGCCGTCGACCGGCTGGTGGCGCACGGGGGTACCGCCATCCTGTCGGAGACGCCGGAGATCTATGGCGCCGAGCATTTGCTGACGCGCCGTGCCGTCTCGCCGGAAGTCGGGCACAAGCTGCTCGACCGCATCCGCTGGTGGGAAGCCTACTGCGCGCGCATGAACGCCAGCCTGGACAACAACCCGTCCGCCGGCAACAAGGCGGGCGGACTCACCACCATCCTGGAGAAATCGCTCGGTGCCGTGGCCAAGGGCGGCACCACCAACCTGGTCGACGTATACCGCTACGCAGAGCCGGTGGAGGCGGCTGGCCTGGTCTTCATGGACACCCCTGGCTACGATCCGGTCTCGGCGACCGGACAGGTGGCCGGCGGCGCCAACCTGATCTGCTTTACCACCGGGCGCGGCTCCGCCTATGGCTGTGCACCGTCCCCGTCCCTGAAGCTCGGCACCAATACCGCCTTGTGGCAGCGCCAGCAGGAGGATATCGACATCAACTGCGGCACCGTGATCGACGGCACGCAGACGATCGACGCGCTTGGGGAAGAGATTTTCCGCCTCATGCTGGCGGCAGCGTCGGGACAGCGCTCAAAGAGCGAATTGCACGGTTACGGCCAGAACGAGTTCGTTCCCTGGCAGCTTGGCGCGATCACCTGACGGGGCATCCGCGCGGCTGGCGTCATTCGCCACTGGCCTTTGCATTCGACCCCACGCTGAGCGTGCCTGTCATGGTCGGATGCAAGGTACAGGTGTACGGGAACACGCCGGTCTTCCTTGCCGTGTACGTCCACGACTTACCCGGGGCGATGGCCTTGGAATCAAAGCCGCCGCCCGACGCGGTCACGGTATGCGGAAACGGGTCCTTATTGACCCACACCACAACGTCACCGCGCCGTACGGCGAGTGTCCGCGGTACGTATGCAGTACCGTCCATCAGCACGGTATGGGTAGCCGGCCGGCCAAGCGCCGGCCAACTGGCACAACTCCTCGCCACCATAAGCAGCGGAATCCAGGCAGCAAGCCGATGCCGGCTCCCGGTGCGATCCACGCGCTCTGTCACTTCTTGCCCAGCGAACCCTGGATTTGCTTGGCATGCTCAAGATGCGCCACGAAGGCCGGACGAACCTTCACCAGCAACGCCTTCAGCTCTTCGTTCTTGGCGCCGGGAATCAACGTCTTGTCCATCGCGTCGATCACGGCCTGGTGATAAGTCACCTCATTGTCGATATAGGCGCTATCGAACTCCGCACCCTTGAGGCCTTTGAGCTTGCTGAGATTCTTGTCGCCATCCGACTTGAGGCTTGTGCTGGTCGGATTGCCCTCTGGCTTCACCTTCAGCTTCTTTACCAGGGCGGTGGCCGACTTGTTGACACCGGTGTGATCCGTGATCATCTGTCGCGCGAACGCCTTCACGTCCTTGCCAGATGCCTTCCTTTTTGCCAATTTCCCGGCGTCGATATCGACCTGATTTGCTGTGACCACGATCGAGGCGATCTGCGCGTCGTTGACAGCATCCTGGGCAAACGTCGTGCCTGCCGAAAACAATATGGCCGCAGCCAAGGCGAAATTTGCAAGTTTCATGGCGTCACATCCTATTGTTCGAGTCGAAAAATAAGGAGTATAGAAAACTCTGTCACGTTGTGAACTAATTGTGTCGCGATCGCCTGCCCGGCGGTTGACGTCACGCCGCCCGCCTTGGCGCACGCGATTCCCGGTGGCCCCGCACAACCACCACTAACGGGCACCGGCCCGCTGCGTCGTCCATCGGCGATACCGCCGCGTCTGGCACGAAGTGGACAGCTGCTGCAACACTAGCGCCCTGACGGGCGAGATGCGTGGGTCCGTGACACGTCCCTCACTGAGCCGTTTGAGCTGGAACTTGACGACGGCCATATTGGCCAGGGAGCCCAGCGTCTTGTTCTTCCAGGTGATCGATCGCAGCGCGGGCGCATTGTTCTTTCCTGCATGCCAGTTGCGCGGCAGGTTCGGGTCGATGGACAGCGCTGTGGCGATGCCCGCCATGGCGATGCCACTGTCGATCACCTGTTCGGCCACGGCGCGGCGGCGGATGCCTCCGGTGACCATCAAGGGCATGCGCGCGACGGACGCGATGTCGCGCGCAAACTCCAGGAAGTAGGCTTCCCGGGCCAGCGTGCGGCCATCACGGGCTTGCCCCTGCATTGCCGGCGCCTCATAGCTTCCGCCCGACAGCTCGATCAGGTCGACGTTGAGCGGGTTGAGCATCTCGACCACCCGCCTCGCGTCATCGGCGCTGAAGCCGCCGCGCTGGAAGTCAGCCGAATTCAGCTTGACCGAGACCGCGAACCGGGGCGATACCGCGCTTCGTACGGACCGGACGATGCCGAGCAGCAGGCGCGCACGGTTCTCGATACTGCCGCCCCACTGGTCCTGCCGCTTGTTGGCGATCGGTGACAGGAACTGGCTCAACAGGTAGCCATGGGCCGCATGAATCTGCACCCCGGTAAAGCCGCTTCGTTCCGCCAGTTGGGCGGATCGTGTAAAGCGCTGCTGTACGTCGGCGATGTCCCGGCCGGTCATTTCCCTGGGCACGGGAAACTGCTTGGACAGCGCCCCGAGGTCCAGCGGAACGGCCGACGGCGCCAAGGTGGTCTGGCCGAGTGCCGCAGGCATCTGGCGCCCGGGGTGGTTGATTTGCATCCAGACATGGGCGCCGCCGGCCCGTGCGGTGCGGGCCCAATGCCGGAAGCGGTCCAGGCGGGTGTCGTCTTCCAGGACCACACCGTTGGGCCCGGTCATAGCACGGTGATCCACCATGACGTTGCCGGTCAGGATCAGGCCTGCCATGCCGTTGGCCCAGGCGTCGTACAAGCGCAGCAGCGCATCCGATGGGGCGTGGTCCGCATCCGCCATATTCTCTTCCATGGCCGCTTTGGCGAGACGGTTGGGAATCACAGCGCCGTTGGGCAGGGCAAGGGGTGTGAACAGCTTCATGGGAGGCATCCTGATTTGACCAGAGCCCGACTTTAAGCTTAAAGTCAACTTTAAGGTCAAGGCCTCTGGAGAATGCGGATGAAAATCGGAGAACTGGCTCGACTGAGTGGCATTGCCGCCTCACGCATCCGGTTTTATGAAGCGAGCGGCCTGCTCGAGCCCGCGCAGCGGCAAGCCAACGGCTATCGCGAATACGCGCCGGAAACGTTGACCAGGCTGGAGATCATCATGTGTGCGCAAGGCTCGGGCTTCTCCCTGGAAGAGATTCGAGCCATCCTGCCACCAGACCTGGACAAGTGGCCACATGACCAACTCCTCCAAGCCCTGCGGCGCAAGGTCGATGAGATCGAGTTGCTGGAGCAGCGTCTGGCGCAGAGCAAGCACCGCCTCGTCGCACTGATCGACGAGATCAACGGCACCAGGGAAGGCGAAGATTGCGAGGGCAAGGCCAGGCGGGTCCTGGAGCGAATGAATCAGGATGGCAACGGTGGTGCCCCGGCGGGTCTCCCAGGTCGTAGGACGAGGACGTCAAGAAAAGGAATTCCTCTGTAACGAGGCGTCAGGTTCGCCTATGCTGTCCAATGCGGCAGATGCAAAATCCGCACAGGTCCCATGGATCTGAAAACAAGAAGGGGGAAGTCCCCGGAACGGAAGGCGCCATCAGGATTGCGCTTTCCGTGCGCTTGCTTGGCCGAGTCACGGGGTGGTGACCCATCGCACACGAGGCATGTTGCCAGCTCGTGGGCGGGATACTCCGTTGACGACAACATGACAGACGCCTTCCTGTTTAGTAAGCCGTTCACGTTTCTCGCCTGCGCCGGCATGTCGGAAGTCAGGGAAGGGGTTGATGTACTGGAAGCCCTCCCCGGCCACTTGCTCTGGCTCGAGAACGAGGACTACATCCGCCGGGTCTACGTGCCCGATTTCCTGGAACAGAGCCGCGCTGCCCTTGAGGCGGTGATGCCGGGCGGGCCAGCGCAGATCGATGCCATGGCCGACGAGATCCGGCACAGCCCCCGCCTGATGCCGGATCTGCAGCGGCTCTCTCCGGAGATCGCCGCTGCCGCCCACTCGTACTGCTATTGGCGCTACAGCGCAGACGTGGTCGGGCGCGCGCAGGGCATTCCGCGCAGCGCCATCGAGCGCCAGTTCGACCGGGCGGCGCGACCTCGGGACGGCGCGCACAAGCTGCAATGGATCTGCCCGTGCTGCGACGGACCGGCGCACTATCAGGTCGACGGGCTGCTCGCCTCGCAGCGGCCGGCACGGCAGGGCGGCTTCTCAATCGAATGCGCACACTGCGGACACCAGGAACGGCTGTACGCCGGTTTCCTGCATGCGGGCCGCCTGGAATGCCGCTGCGCGCATTGCACGGGTTTTATCAAGACGCTGGCCGGCCAGCTGGCCAGGCCCGCGCGCAGGCTGTGCGCGGCGCTGGAGGACTATGCATGGATGCATGCTGTGGATACCGCGGCAGAAATCCGCGAACTCTGGGAAGCGTCATTGCAGATGCTGGCAAGCGGAGCCAGGCCGTCCGACAACACGATGGCATTCGCCCTGGCCATCCAGTCAGACAAGGCGCGCCCCATCCCGGACATTCTCAGCCAGATCGACCCGACGCTCGAAGGCCGGCTCGACAAGAATCCAAGGGCCTGGGTACTGCTGTGCGAGCTGCTGCGCGAAGGCGTGCTGGACGCCGACTGCGCGATCTATGACCATGACGGCCGCCAGCACGTGGCGCTTGAGCTTGCCCTGCTAGAAGACGACCAGGCAGCCGACAGCGCCACTGCGCAAGACAGCCTGGCTACCTTGCTGAAGGGCTACCAGCCACCGGAGCGCGATGCCTTCATCAACTGGCTGAAGGCGCTGAAGCGCTTGCGGCTTTGCACCGCCAGGTTCAATGCCGCCGTGGACGTTGCCTGGAAGCCCAACCTGGAGCATTGCCGCATCCTGACCGCGCGATGGTCTGACGGCCAGCCAGCGCCCGCCGCGCAGGCCAGCGCCGCATGGCTGCCGGCCGCGCCGCGCCCGCGCCGCCCGGAACGGCCGGTGTACCTGGACGCGGAGCTGGAGGCGGTGCAGTTGCTGAAGTCGCTGGGCTATATCGTCCTCAGTCCGGAGGAGATTCGCTCGCAACGAGATCCCATCGAGGATATGTTGTGAAGCGGCAAGCGCAGTCCCAGGGTGTGGGGAATCTTGTCCGCACTCCGATCATCTGCGAAACGTAGTTCGACTGCCTGAACCGCGAATGTGTGTGGTTGCCAACCATCGCCTCCTGCCGGCGCCGCACCCAGCCTTGGCGGCAGAAAACGTGCTTGCTAGACTGCCTTACGCATGCCTGGGCGGGCCTGCAGCAGCGCAGCGTCCACCCGCCATGGGCCGCGCAAACAGGCAGGGAGAAGCCAATGAGCAACGACAACAAGCCTGGCGGCACATTGACGCGGCGCGATTTCCTCCAGACTGCCGGGGTTGGCACCATGGCATTGGGTCTTGGCGCAGGCGCGGATGCCAAGGATGCCCCTGCCGGGGCAAGCGACGCGGCCCAGGCCACCGGGAGCCCGGCATCGGGACCGTACAACATCCTGTTTATCCTTGTTGACCAGGAACGCTACTTCCGACCTGGCGAGTTGCCCAAGGGCTATGGCCTGCCTGCACATGAACGCTTGATGAAGCGCGGTACGACCTTTTTGACATCCTTATACGATCTTGCGCAACTGCATGTGCATGCTTTCAATGGCGTTGGTCGTGTAGATGATCCTGCGTACTTCGGGCGGGTAGACGAAGAACGGGATGACCTGTTCCCATTGGCGGCGCCACATGTCGGCCACCGTGGGGAATTTCCGGCCCCAGTCGCTGGCGGCGAACGCCTGCAGCGCGCCGGCGGCGGCGTCGGCCGTGGCAGCCTGGTAAATCGGCTTGAGCGCGGCCGCCAGGCCCTTGCGGTCCTTCCAGCTCGCCAGGTTCAGCGAGTTGCGGATCAGGTGGACGATACAGGTCTGGATTTGTGCGCCCGGGTAGACGGCCTCGATCGCCTGGGGGAAGCCACGCAGGCCGTCGACGACGGCGACCAGGATGTCGTCCAGGCCGCGGTTCTTCAACTCGTTGAAGACCTTGAGCCAGAACTTGGCGCCCTCGGTTTGCTCGATCCACAGCCCGAGCACCTCCTTGCGCCCGTCGGCGCGGATACCCAAGGCCAGGTAGACGGCCTTGTTCCTGACGGTGCCTTCGTCGCGGATCTTCAGGCGCAGCGCGTCGAAGTAGACGATGGGGTACATCGCCTCCAGCGGGCGCTGCTGCCATTGGTCGACCTCGGCCAGCACTTCGTCGGTGATGGTGGAAATCAGGTCAGGCGAGACCTGCAGCCCATACAGTTCCTGCAAATGGCCCTGAATCTCACGCACGCTCATCCCGCGTGCATACATGCTGATTACGTGGTCGTCGAAGCCGGACAGCCGGCGTTGCAGACTCACCTTGAAACTTTGGCCCGGTAGTGGTTACGCGGACAAGCTGGCGAAGTACCGGGACTACGTGTCGCAGCGCATGAAGTTCTGGGCGGTGCTGCTGTTCTGTATCGCGGTTCCGTCGGAAATTCCCGGTTATCTGTTCGGCTCCATGCATTACCCCTTCCGCAAATTCCTGGCCGCGATGGCGATTGCCGAAGCGGGCTATGCATTTGGTATCGTCGTCGCCGGGGAAAGCCTGGCAATCGATCGGCCCTTACCTTTTCTTATCGCCGTCGGCATCCTGGCGGTCGTCGCGGTGCTGGCGGGCCTGGTGCTGCGTGCGGTCAGGAAGCACAAGTCGGGCGGCCTGCAGCGGCGCTGAACGGGGCCGCCAGGGGTCTGCGGGAGACCACTTTCGCCCCATGGCCGGTCAACCGACGTTTGTGCCGAATCGGTCATGCAAGTCCGTTCCCAACGCTGCTGGAACCGCCGATTACTAGCGTAAGATAAATTCTCAAGCGTGCATTTCCGGGGCTCGCTCTCTCCAGGAGAAGACATGCGACTAGCTGACTTCATCTTGCGGGATACAGGCCGCATTGTGGCGGCGTGGGAGGAGTTTGCGACCACCCTGCTGCCAGCCGCAAGAAACATGGACTCCCTCGCGCTGCGTGACCACGCACCGCAGATCTTGCAAGCCGTGGCGAAGGATTTGTTGACCCCGCAAACGAGGGAAGCTCAACGCGAAAAATCCATGGGACAGGCTCCCAAGCTACTCGGTGCGCCGGAGACCGCTGCACAAACGCACGCCCTCCTGCGGGCGCGCGGTGGCTTCAACATCAATCAACTGGTCGCTGAGTACCTGGCGCTGCGCGCCAGCGTGCTGCGTTTGTGGATTGACGAATGTCAGCCGGCCGCCCCTTATCTGGACGACGTGATGCGGTTCAACGAGGCTATCGATCAGGCAGTCGCGGAATCCGTGGCATTTTTCCATTCGCAGGTAGAGCAGGCTCGCGACCTGTTGCTCGGCATGGTTGGGCACGATATGCGCAGCCCACTGCAGACCATCCAGACGACCGCCTCATATCTGGCGGCGCTGAACGCTGGGGAGAAGGTATCGGAAGCTGCAGCCCGACTGATTCGAAGTGGTTCCCGCATGAATTCTCTTCTGGATGATCTGTGCGATTTCAACCGAACGAAACTCGGCTTGGGCATCAACATCACGCCTTACGACGTCGATCTGGCTGAATTGGTCGCCGATACCGTGGACCAGTTGCGTGCAGCTCATCCGACCCGCCGCATCGAGCTTGAGGTGAAGGGCAACGTGCAGGGTATTTGGGACGGCCTGCGCCTGCAGCAACTGCTTTCCAATCTGGTGCTTAACGCGATAAGGTACGGCGCGCCGGACGAGCCGGTCTGCGTTGCAGTCACCGGCCATGACGCGGAAGTCAGTCTCGAGGTCAGGAACAGTGGTCCCGCCATTGACCCGCTGTCGCTGGAGCGCCTTTTTGATCCGTTGAGGAGAGGCCCGGATCAGGAGAACAAAAATGCGGACGGCCTCGGACTCGGGCTGTACATAGTGAGCGAGATTACCAAGGCCCATCAGGGATCGATCGAGGCGCGCTCCGACCAGACAGGGACCACGTTTGACGTGCGTCTGCCGCGTCGCACGTAACGGGCGCGGGCAGCCTGTTCTCTATTGCCGACAGCTGGATTGACCGCATCACCAACTCCCGTTCACCGCCTCACCCCCTGCTTTCCCGCCTGAAGCGCGTCGGCGCATGCCCGGTCCAGCGCTGGAACGCCCGCCGAAACGCTTCCTCGCTGGCAAAGCCAAGCTGCTCCGCGATTCTTCCTACCGACCAGTTGGTCGTGCACAGGCATTGTTCCGCGTACTCTTGCAGGCTGTGTTCGCGCAGTACCCGGTAGCTGCTGCCGTCGGCAGCGAGACGGCGGCGCAGGGTCGGCTCGCTCACATCAAAGCGCATGGCCAGCTCAGCCAGCGTCGGCAGCCGCGCGCCATGCACCAGCGCTGCGTGCAGGATGCCGTGCACCTGCTGGCTCACTGATACGACCTCGACCGGCGCGCCGATCAGGCGGTAAGGAAAATCTTCCAGGAAGGCGTCGAGCTCCGCGGCCTGGCGCACGACCGGCCGGTCGAGCAAGGCCTCATCGAATTCGAAGCCGTAGGTCTGGGCGCCAGACGTCACCGCGGCATGGAACAAGCCCAGGAAAGGCATGGCGTCCTCGCGCCGGGGATGCGCCAGGTAGACGTGGGTCGGGCGCAGCGGCTGGCCGACCAGCCAGCCGAACAGCAGCATATAGAAGAAGAGCCCGGTCAGGTCCACCAGGCAAGCCGCGGAGGAGTTCGCACGCCGCAGCGAATCCATGCGGAACACCGCCTGCCCTGCGCATTGCCCGAGGCTGAGCGCCCCGGCGCGCGGATACAGCATCGCGCAGAAGTCGGCCGCGCAGCGGATCGCCTCCCTCAGCGTCTGGCTGCTCAATACGCAACGGCACAACAAGTCCACTTCCTGCTTGCGCATCGGGGGGTGGCCGTTGCCTTTGGCGACCAGGGCTTCCAGCCGCTCGATCGCGGCGCGATAGAGCGCGGTGAACCGGGCCGCCGGCGCATGCCCGGATGCGCCGGCGGCAGGTGGAACCTCGACGCCCTGCCGCTTCAGTTCGTCCAGCAGGCGCTGCACCATGCCGTGCGGAACAGGTACGGGATTCCCCGGTATGTGGGCATTCATGGTCGCTGGTTCTGATTGCTTCGGTAGCGATGGTTGATCGTTCGGGTGGGGACTCGGTGCGGCCTGGCCTCCCATAATCATCCCGGCACTTCCACCCGCGCGACAGCTTGCGCACGGCCTGGGCGATGGAGGTTGCCATGCCCTGAACACCATGCCTATACGGGACAACCCATGACCGCGCTTCTCTCCCGCAAACCCCCGGCTCCGGCATCGCAGCCCTGCTGCCCTGCCTGCGCCGCTTGAGACACACCATGATCCACATCCTCGATGAAATCGTGCTCGCGCCCGGGCACCTGCCCACTGTGCTGAGCCTGCTGGAAAGCCAGTACCTGCCCGGCAGCGCCGCCAGGGGCCTGGCGCTGCTGCAGCGCTGCGTGTCGCCGCCCGTGGCGCTGGAAGATGCACCCAATACGTTGTGGCTGCTGTGGCAAGTGGCGGATGCGCCGGCTTACTACGCCATGCGCGCCAGCATCGATGCCCCGGTGCTCGCCTTCTGGTCGACAGTCGACACGCTGTGTGAAGCGCGCCGCCGCCATGTGATGGCCGATGCGACAGCTACGCTGCCCCAGCGCAAGGAGCATTGCGATGCGGCTTGAGACAGCACAGGTGCGATTGCTCGCCGGCTTCTGCTCCGGGACGTGCACACAGGAGCAAGCCCTGCTTGCCCGCATTGAAACGCTGCCGGGCCTGAGCCATGTGGCGATTGGCAGGAACCTGGCGGGAAGCTGGGGCGCTGGCGACTACACGCTCGACCTTCTATTCGACCCGACTGCATCCGGCTCGCCCGGTCACGACATCGGCCTGGTTGCCGCGCTGGACGGCATGGCAGAGGTGGATAGCGTCGCCTATCGCCCGATCTCGGACGGACTGCGCGCCCCTCCACTGTGCCACGGGATCTGGCGCACGCTGATGTTCCGGCTCCGGCCTGAAGCGCCGGACTGGCAGGTCCGCGCACTTGAGCAAGACCTGCTGCGGATGCCCGAGTACATGCCCGGCATCCTCAACTGGCGGCTTGCCCGCGTCCTGTCGCCCGGCACCTGGACCCATGTCTGGCAGCAGGAGTTCGCCAGCACAGACGACCTGCTGGGCGAATACCTGATGCACCCCTTTCATTGGGGCCATGTCGACCGATGGTTCGACCCCGAGTTTCCCGAATGGACAGTCCAGGCGATCTCCCATGCCTTCTGCCCGCTCGCGACAAGCCTGATTGCCAACCACAACCGCACCGAGGAATACGCGCCATGACCGCACACAGAAAACTGACAGGAAAGATTGCGCTGGTAACCGGCGCCAGCCGCGGCATCGGTCGTGCCATCGCGCAGCGCTTCGCGGCGGAGGGCGCGCTGGTGGTTGCCACGGCACGGCGCGCAGGCGAGTCCGAAGACGAACCTGGCACGCTGGCTGAGACGGTTGGCCAGATCCGGCGGCAAGGGGGCAGTGCCATCGCGCTGGCGGCGGATCTCGAGGATCCCGCGCAACGCGACGACCTGGTGGCGCAGGCGGCAAGTGCTGCGGGCGGTCTCGACATCCTGGTCAACAATGCCGGCATGGCGGAATACAGCCGCATCGAATCGATGCCGCTGGAAATCTTCGACAGGACGGTCAAGCACTACCTGCGCATCCCCTTCGTGCTCAGCCGTGCAGCGATCCCGCTGATGCGCACGCGCGGCGCGGGGTGGATCCTGAACCTGGGCTCCGTCACCGCCCTGTCGCCTGCTCGCCCATATCAGGACTTTGACCGGGCTGGCGGGGTCACGGCCTACGCCGCGGTCAAGGCCGCCATCAACCGGTTCACCGAGGGCCTGGCAGCGGAACTGGAGGCCGACAATATCGCGGTCAATTCCGTAGCGCCGAGCACGGCGATCCGCACGCCAGGCAGCGAGCGCTATATCCCGGACGGCTATCCCACCGAGCCAGTGGAGTACCTGGTGGAAACGGCGCTTGCACTCTGCAGCGTGCCGGCCCGGCTGCGCACCGGCCACATCGCCCATAGCCTGCACTTCCCCCTGGCGCACGGGCTGAACGTCCGTACGCTTGATGGCCAGGGCATGCTGCCGCCGCCCGTGATTCCGTCCTGGGCACATCCTGGTTTGAACCACGAACTGTCCGCAAGGTGAGGCCATGGAGAAGAGCATGCGCGCTGTCGTCATTGATCGTACCGGCGGGCCCGACGTACTCAGGCTTGGAGACCTCCCGAGGCCGGAACCCGCTGCCGGCGAAGTCCTGGTCCGCGTGGCCTGTGCCGGCGTGAATCCCGCTGACTGGAAATGCCGCGAAGGCTATCTGAGCCACTTCATGCAGTACAGCTTCCCGTTCGTGATCGGCTTCGATGCCAGCGGCGTCGTGGCAGCGGTGGGAAGCGGCGTCAAGGACTTTGTCCCGGGACAACGCGTGTTCGCGCAGACCGCGGTCGGCGCAGGCAAGTGGGGTTCCTATGCCGAGTACGTTGCGGTCAGCCAGGATTGCGTGGTGCCGATTCCCGACAACCTGGGATTTGCCGAAGCCGCGGCCGTCCCCACCCCGGCGCTGGCCGCCTGGACGGGACTCTTCGACGAAGGCGGACTCAAGCCAGGCCAGACGGTGCTAGTCCATGGCGGTGCCGGCGCGGTCGGCACGTTTGCCGTGCAACTGGCAAAGGCGGCCGGGGCAACCGTCGCAGCCACCTGCAGCGCGGCACGCCGCGACGAACTAATGGCGCTCGGGTGCGACCTGGCAATCGACTACCGGGGCGACGACATCGCTGCCGCCATGCGGGCATGGGCGCCGGCTGGCGTCGACCTGGTATTGGACGCGGTTGGCTGCGGCACCCTGCCGAACGGCATGGACCTGCTCAGGCCCGGCGGCATCCTTGTCGCCATCCTGACGCTGGTCAGTGGCGACAACGGCCCGGATCCTGCCGCAGCCGCGCAGCGCGGCGTCCGCACCGCCGTGGCGTTCAGCAAGATGCCCAGCGGCGCGCGGCTGCGCGAGATCGCAGCGCTGCTCGGCAGCGGGCGCCTGCGACCGCCCCGCATCGAATGCCTGCCACTGGAGCAGGCCGGGCGCGCACTCGATCTGGTCCAGTCGGGCAAGGCGGCAAGCAAGCTGGTGCTGCGTATCGCCGAGCCAGCCAATGCTGGCGCATGACCATGACACCATCGAACGGAGTAAAGACAATGAAGAGCAAAGCTCTCCTGCTATGCACGCTTGCCGGTGCGGTGCTAGCCGTTTCACAGATCAACGCACCTTCCCTGGCCGCGATGACGCCTGACGAAGTCAAGCGCCTAGACGGTCCCCTCACGCCCATGGGCGCGGAACGGTCCGCCAACAAGGATGGCAGCATCCCCGCGTGGAGCGGCAAGTGGCAGGCCACGCCCGCAGGCCTGGCGTTCCGGCCGGGCGATGCATATCCCGACCCCTACGCGTCGGAACAACCGCTGGCAACGATCACGGCCCAGAACCTGGAGCAGTACCGTGCCCGCCTGAGCGACGGGCAGCTCGCCATGTTCAGGCTGTACCCGGCAACCTTCAAGATGGCGATCTATCCCAGCCATCGCGACTTTCGCTATGGCGATGCCGTCTACAAGGCGATCCAGCACCACGCCCCCGGCACGCAGCTGACGAGCGACGCGAACGGCCTCAAGGACTATCCGCCCACCGCGCCTTTTCCCGTTCCCAAGAATGGCCTGGAGCTGATGTGGAACCTTCGCTTCTCTTCCGCCATTGCCGAAGAGGCCGCCGTCTATGACCAGGCAGTCGTGTATCGCGACGGCAAGATCGCGTGGGGCAAGTGGAAATACGACATCTGGTCGCCGGTCAACGGCACCGCATTCGAAAAAGGCTCGCCCCTGATCAACCGGACTTTCGCCCGCGTTGAAACCGAACTGCCCTTACGCGAACGCGGCAATATCATCGTCTCCCACAATTTCTGGGATCGCGAAGGTTCGGATACGGCCAGGACCTGGCAATACAATCCCGGCACGCGCCGGGTCCGGCAGGCACCCGAGTTCGGCTTCGACCAGCCGCTCGGTCCGGGCGGCTTCCGCACCGTGGACGACGATCGCCTGTTCAATGGCTAGGTGAGCGCTACGACTGGAAGATTGTCGGCAAGCGGGAGATCTATATCCCCTACCACAACTACAAGCTGGCCGATCCCGCCGTCAAGTACGCCGAGCTGCTGGGCGCCAACCACGCGGCCCCCGACCTTGTCCGCTACGAACTGCACCGCGTCTGGGTGCTCGAAGCCAAATTGAAGCCAGGCTTCCGGCATCAATACGCGAAGCGCGTGCTGTACCTGGACGAGGACACCTGGATGGCCGTGCTTGCCGACAACTACGATGCCCGCGGCCAGTTGTGGCGGACCAATCTGCAATCGTCGCTTTTCGCCTACGATGCACGGCGCTATTACCCGGCGGTGGCGTTCTATCACGACCTCACCGCTGGCGCCTATCTGGCGGACCGGCTGACCAATGAAGGCAAGCCGGTACGCCTGAACAGCAGTCCGCAGTTCAGTGAAGCGTATTTCTCGCCCGATTCGATCCGGGGGGCGGGGCATTGACTCTCGCACCCATGCAGGCATCCGGATGACTGAGGGAGGATGCCTGCTGTTGGGGCTTGTGGTCGTGCATTGATTCCATCCCTGGATGTTCCCCATGCATAAGTGCTGGAGCTCGACTGCTCCAGTGGCTTGCGCAAGCGCTTGCCTCAGCGCGAGCTCGATTATCGCGTTCATGGGCGACGAGGCGGAAACCAGCGGCGTGACCCCTGCCCGAAGTCGCAGTACTCCCCTAAGCCCCGCCGTTACGGCGTGCCGCCCGACACATCGACCCGATACACCCGCCCGCTCGTCGTCGACGTGCCCGGATCGGCCAGCACGTACAGCGCCTGCCCGTCATCCACGCCAAAGGAGAACACACTGCCTGGGACAGTGACCTTCCAGTCGACCTGTTCGACGACAACGCCGTCGCGATACATGAAGCTCAGCAGCTTGCCCGTGCAAAGGTCGGTATAGAAGTACCGCCCCTGCAGCGCCGGACTGGCACTGCCCCGGTACACATAGCCGCCGACGATGGCACAAGCGCCCGCGTCATGGCCGTATTCGAAGACCGGCATAGTCAGCCCGGTCTTGTCGCACCCGGCCGCACCCACGCAGGCGGTGCCCTCGGTCCGGTTCCAGCCGTAGTTCAGGCCCGCGCTGGTGGCCGGCGCCACGTCGACTTCCTCGCGCTGGTCCTCGCCGACATCGGCGATATACAACAAGCCGGCGTCGAACGAGAACCGCCACGGGTTGCGCAGGCCGAGAGCCCAGATTTCGCCGCGGCTGCCGGACTGGCCGACGAACGGATTGCCGGCAGGCAAGCCGTAGCCGGACGCGCCGCTGACGTCGATGCGCAGCATCTTGCCGAGCAGCGTTCCCGGGTTCTGGGCGTTGCCCGAAGGATCGCCACTGCCGCCGCCGTCGCCCGTGCCGATATAGAGCATGCCCTCCGGGCCGAACGCGAGCTGGCCGCCGTTGTGGTTGGAGAAAGTGCCGTGCGGGATCGACAGCAGCACGGTGCCGGATGCATTGGCGATATCCGGATTCGCGGCCGACACGCTGTAGCGGGCGATGGTGATGGCGCCATTGGCGTCGGTGTAATAGACGTAGAAGCGGCCGTTGGTCCCATAGTTGGGATCGAACGCCATCGACAGCAGCCCGCGCTCGCCGTCGGTCGTCGTCAGCGCTGCGATATCGAGAAACGGTGTAGCGACCAATGTGCCGTTGCGCACGATCCGGATGCGGCCGGCCCGCTCGACCACGAACAGGCGCGAATCGCCGTGGGGCGCGGTCAGGAAGATAGGCGCTGATAACCCGCCGGCAACCTGCGTCAGCGACAACTGCACGGTTTCCGGCGAGCCGTAGGCCACGCTTGCCGAAGCACGGCCGCCCGCGGTCACCGCCACGGTCTGCGAAGGCGGCTGGGGCTTGAGGAGCGTGCTGCCCGTCAGCACGCTGGCGGCACTGATGGCGTAGCTGCCAGCAGCCAGGTTGGACAGCGTAGTCGACTGGGTCACGGTCTGGCGGAATTGGCCAGGCCCCGATACCGTGATGGCCGCCGACGTCCCGGACGGCAGGCCGGAGATGGAGAGCGTCAGCGTGCCGGTGCCGGTGCCCGTGGCGCTGTCACTACCCCCGCCGTCCCCGCCCCCTCCGCAGGCCGCGAGACCCAGGTAGCAGGCGATGAAGAAACGGCAAAGCGAATATCGAAGTGCTTCGGACATGGCGCGCTCCTGTCACGGCTCAGGCACAGCCTGCCATGCAAGAACCGGTCCACGGCCCTGGCACAAGTCCGGCCGGGCTTCCAGCGGCAGGCGCGCCTCGCCTTTGTAAAAGGTACTTCATGCGCGTGGCATCGGCGATACATGCGGGCGCCTGGATCAGCTATGGTGGCCGGATCCGCAAGCTTCCCCCGGCCAGCACTTCATCGGGAAACAGCGCATCCGTCGCCAGGGACGTCCAGTACTGCTCCGGCTTCTGACTCAGGCGGCCTGTGCCATGCCCGAGCGCGAGGCAAGGAAAGTCAGGAAGGCTGCGACGAGCAACAGCGCGGCGCTCGCCACGAACGTGGTCTGGTAGCCGCTGATGTCGAACAGCAGGCCGCCAAGGGTGGAGCCCAGTGCGATGGCCAGCTGAATCACGGCCACCATCGACCCGCCGACGGCTTCGGCGTTCTTCGGCATGGTCCGGGCGATCCAGCTCCACCAGCCAACCGGAGCCGCAGTAGCCGCCAGCCCCCAAAGACCCAACAGCGCCGCGACGGCTGCGACCAGCCGCCAAAGGGGATCAGCGCCAAGGCGATAACCGCCATCAACAGTGGGATGGAGATCAGGGTGCGGTACACCCCCCCGCTTCAGGAACATGACCAATGAGCGTGGTGCCGATGAAGCCTGCAACACCGATGGTCAGCAGAACGAGCGACAACGCGGACATGCTGACATGCGTCACGCCTTCAAGGAACGGCCGCACATACGTGAACAACGCGAACTGCCCCATGAAGAAGGCGCCGCAGGCAGTCATGCCGAGAGCCGCACCGCGGCTCTTGAACAGCCTGAGGACGTTGCCAGAGGCGGCTGCGCGCGATTCAGCCTGCATTGAAGGCAGGCAGGGATATCGTGGCGGATCGCTTCAACGCAGGGGTGCGGCTGGGCGACACCATCGACAAGGACATGATCGCCGTGCCCATCGGCCCCAGGCTGCGCGTGGCCGTGGTGGCCGCGCCGTCTTACTTCGCCGGGAATCCGGCTCGCAAGACACCACGTGATCTGCCAGCGCACCGCTGCATCAATCTCCGGTTTCCAACGCACGGAGGCTTGTCCGTCTGGGACTTCGAGCGCCGTGGCCGTCAATTGAAGGTGCGCGTCGACTGCCAGGTCGTTTTCAACACCACGCCGCATATCGTGATGGCCGCGCTTGAGGGGCTGGGCGTCGCCTTCCTCCCGGAAGAGGAATTCGCACCCCACGTCGAGGCAGGGCGGCTGGGACGCGTGCTGGAAGACTGGTGCCCTCCGTTTGGGGGCTACCACCTGTACTACCCCCGCCGCCGCCAGGCATCGCCAGCCTTTTCGCTGGTGGTGAACGCACTTCGCGTTGGCGGGTCGGCCCGCCGCTAGCGTCGAAGGGAGCGCGGCGGGCGACAGCCGGCTGCCAGGCCACAGTGAAACGACATGCATGCGATGCCGCGAGCGCTCCTGAATCCGCCTGACCGCCGGTCGCCGCGCGGGAGTAGCGGCTACAAGTCAACCGAAACAGGCCTTACACTTATCCAGGACCAGTCCCCCCATGAACCGGCCTCTATGCCAGGCCAAAGCTCGATCGGCGTGGACAGTCATGCTCGTCAGGTAGTCGGCCATTGCGGTCACCCACCCGCTCGCATCCCGTACTTGTGGCCATTGCTTCCGAGCCAAACCGCTCATTCCCAGGGCAAAGGAGAAGCCATGGAAGAGATCGCAAATACCACAGTCTTGTTCATCGCAGGCTTTGGCCCGATTGTTCGTGAAGCGGAGGCAAGCCGCAAGCTGTACAGCCAGACCTTCGGCATCCCCTTCAATGAGGAGAAAGGCGGTTACCTTCATACGGAGGCTCTGCAAGGAGCGAACAGCTTCGCCCTGTGGCCGCTTTCTGAGGCAGCTCAGTCCTGCTATGGCAGCGATTCGTGGCCTGGTGACGTTCCTATCCCGCAAGCCTGGATTGAGTTTGACGTTGATAACGTCGAAAGGGCTACGGCAGAGCTTGAATCACGAGGGTACCGAATGCTGGTCAGGAACAAGAAAGAGCCGTGGGGCCAGACCGTCAGTCGTTTCATCGGGCCGGAAGGGTTATTGGTAGGGATCACCTTTACCCCATCGATGCGAGAAGAGAAATAATGCTGGCCGCAATCAAGGCCGACGTTCCTTCCCATCGAGACGCGCGCAGGCAGTAATATGAGCGTTCCCTCCCTCCATTGGAAGTACCGTGATGCAAGTACTGGTTGACGCAGACGCCTGCCCGGTTGTCGTCAAGGAAATGTTGTATCGGGCCGCACAACGTGTCGAAGTGTGCGTCACGCTGGTTGCCAACCAGTACATGCGCACGCCGCCTTCGCGCTTTATCAAGGCACTGCAAGTGCCTGCGGGCTTCGACGTCGCCGATGACCGTATCGTCGAACTGGTGAGCAGCGGGGACCTCGTGATTACCGCGGACATCGTTCTTGCCGCCGCCGCCCTTGACAAGGGCGCCTATGTGCTCGACCCGCGAGGGAGCTGGTTTAGCCGTGAGAATATCCAGGAGCGCCTGACGATGCGCGAGGTGATGGAACAACTCCGCAGCTCGGGCGTGGATACCGGCGGACCGGCACCGTACGCTCCGCAGGATAGCAAGGCGTTCGCTGGCCAATTGGACCGCTTCCTGGCACGCCATGCGCCGCCAGGTGCCGTCGCCTGAGACTTGCTAGCCATAGCAACGCAGTAGTGGGGCCGGCGATGATCGTCTATTGCGCCGATGCCGCCGATGTCAGCCGTGCCGTGACGTTTGCCCGGTCTGGCGGCTATCTGGTGGCGGTGTGCAGCGGAGGCCATAACGTCGCCGGCTTGTCCGTCTGCGACGACGGCATCGTGATCGATCTGGCGCGCCTGAAACGGATCGAAATCGATCCGGTACACCGCATTGCGCGTGCGGGTGCAGGCCTGAGCCTGGGCGAATTCGACCGCGCAACCCAGTCGCACGGGCTGGCGACGACGATGGGGGTCAACAGCGATACTGGTATCGCCGGGCTGACGCTTGGCGGCGGCTTCGGCAGGCTAGGCCGCAAGCATGGCCTGGCATGCGATAACCTGATCGCGGCCGAGATCGTGCTGGCCGATGGCCGCATGCTCAGAGCCAGTGCCACCGAGAACGCGGACCTGTTATGCCTACGCGAACGCGCCTGGCGGCATGCCACTGCTGGTTTTGAAGCAGGTTGGCGGGGCGATCGCCCGGGTCCCGAGGACGGAGACACCCTACGTAAACCGCGATGCGCTCTACGACTGCTTCCCCATCTCGATCTGGGACGATCCGGCAGACGATGAAGCGAATGTACGGTGGGCGCGCGAAACGTGGGACGCTATCCGGCCGTTCTCGACGGGCGCGGTTTATGCGAATAATCTGGGCGGGGAGGGAGAGGACAGGGTACGGGCCGCCTATGGGGAAAACTACCAAAGGCTCGTCGAGATCAAGAACAAATACGACCCGGCCAACTTCTTTCGTCTGAACCAGAATGTCCGGCCCGGGCCGGTGCGCGGGCTCAACATCGAATCCACCGACATCTGACTCACGGCGCCGGCGATGCCAGCGGCTTCCCCTTCTCGACCACGTACACGCCAAGCACCCGCGTCGCCGTGCTACCGCTGTTGTGGGCGTCATGCACCACGCCGGCAGGCACTACGAACGATTCACCGGCCTTCACCGTGCGTGGCGACTGGCCGTCGATCAGGAGTTGCGCCTCGCCTTCCATAACGTAGCTGATCTCGTCTCCGGGATGCGTATGACGCCCGGCATAGGCGCCTGGCGCCACCTCCACGCGCGCGACCACGGCTTCGCGACCTGGCACGGATACGTCGGCCCGTCCGACCAAGGTGCGGGTCAGGCCCGAACTCTGCGCCAGCGCGCTAGCTGCCATCAATGCCACGGCGCCGAACATGGCCAAATGCTTGTAGTGCATGACGTCTCCTCGAAATTATTTCGGATTTTCGGAGATGGGTATCCCATCTAGTCCCAGCGGACTTTCATATACAGCGATTCGCTAACGTGATGCATGTCTTGGTCCCTGCGTCGGCCTGGCAGCGGCGAAGCCGTCAATTGCGGAGAGTCTTTTCGCCAAAGCCTTCATGGTATGTACGAAACCGAACGGAATTGGCGACGCAACGTGAGACCGTAGCGCTCAGCGCAAGCATTGATATCACCGTGGAGACGCCCTCCCTCCTCAACCGCAGCAGCGGAATCCGACAAAGAGGTCGCCGCGGTGCGGCAGGTAGAAGTTCCGGTAGCGAGGATGCTGCATGCGGGCATGGGTGGCGAACGATCCGCCGCGAACGGAGCGATGCGTGTGAAACCAGGGGGCGGAATATTCCTGGTAGGGGTCGGGCGAGAACCCTGCATAGGGCACGAAAGGATCAGCCGTCCATTCCCACACGGCGCTACCCCAGCGGATCAGGTCATGCGTTGCCGCATACTCCCATTCGGCTTCCGTGGGCAAGCGCTTGCCGGCCCAGCGGCAATAGGCTTCCGCCTCGTAGGCATTGATATGACACACCGGCTGTTCGGGCGGCAGCGGCACCCACTGCCCGAACCAGCGCAACGCCCATTGCCCCGCGATGCCGCCGGCTGTCCGGCGCCAGCGCAGCGGATGCGCCAGCCCGCTCTGTTGCAGCCATGCGCGTCCGTCGTCGGACCACCATTGACGGTCGCGGTAGCCGCCTGCGGCCACGAATTCCGCAAATGCGGCATTGCTTTCGCAAGTGCGATCGATGCGGAACGGGGCGATGTGGACCGGGTGGGACCACTTCTCATTGTCGAAGACGAACCCGTCGCCTCCGATGGGTGACCCCATCTGGAACGTGTCGCCGCCTGCGGCTGCCGAGCCGGCGCCTGGCGCAATGGAAGGCATGCCGAGCGGGGCATGCAGCGGATAATCGAGCGTCTGGCGCATATAGGTCAGCGCCTCCGCATGCATGTCTTCGTGGAACAAGGCGAGCCGGAAAAAATAGAGCGCAGCGTCGGTATCGTCCGACGTGGCGAGCCTGGCGCGAACGTGCTCCAGCACGGCGGCTGCGTAGTCGCGAATCTCGGGGAGCCGGGGCAGCGCAAGATGCCATCGATCCCGGTGGGCGACGCGCATGGAATCGAAGAGGCGGTCGGCGTCCGCCAGCATGGACGGGAGGCTGGCCACCCAGCGGCCGTCCTGACCGGCACGCGGCTCCCGCAGCACCCATAGCTCCGTGAACCAGGCGATATGGGCATACTCCCACAAGGGCGGATTGATTCCTGCATCGTAAGGAACCTGCCATTGGGACGGCGATAGCTCCTGAAGCAGGCCCCACGTGCGCCGGTGCGCCTCGGCAAACGCCGCATCCAGCTCGAACTTGTTTATCCTTCTTGCTGCTGCCCCCTCAGAACCTA
Source organism: Cupriavidus sp. GW823-FHT06D04 (assembly GCF_058795055.1). Lineage (NCBI taxonomy): Bacteria > Pseudomonadati > Pseudomonadota > Betaproteobacteria > Burkholderiales > Burkholderiaceae > Cupriavidus > Cupriavidus sp. GW823-FHT06D04. The sequence goes on from NZ_JBXAHL010000003.1 coordinate 214,914, forward strand.
TCGTCATGCGTCCTCCCAAGGCCACCGTCGCAATTATCAGTCCGGCGCTGCGCAAAGCCAACAATGGCAACTGGCAAACCGCCAATCGCTGGGCCCGGTTCCTGCAGGGGGACTACGATGTCACACTGGCCGCTGAATGGTCGACGGCCAGCCAGGGCGGCGCCCTGCCCGACTGCCTGATCGCCCTGCACGCCCGACGCTCGGCCGAGTCCATCGCCAGGTTCGCCGAGGCTTGTCCGGATCGTCCGCTAATCGTCGTGCTGACCGGCACCGATCTGTACCGCGACATCCGCACCGATGCATCAGCCCAGCGCTCGCTCGCACTCGCCACCCATCTGGTGGTGCTGCAGGACGAAGGGCTCGCCGAACTGGCGGCCGCGCATCGCGCCCGGTGCCGGGTGATCTACCAGTCTGCCCCGGCATGCGCACCCGCGGCGCCCAGCCAGGATCACTTCGACGTCGTGCTGGTCGGCCACATGCGGGCGGAAAAAGACCCGCTGACGCCCATGCGCGCCCTTTCGCTGCTTCCCCACGATTCGCGCGTGCGCCTGATCCATATCGGTGGCGCGCTGGATGACGCATATCAGCAGGCGGCCCTGGCGCTGGAAGCACAAGCCTGGCCCGGCGTGCGGCGCTATGTCTGGCTCAGAAACCTGCCCCATGACCAAACCCGGCAGCACATCCGACAAGCACAGGCCATGGTGATCTCCAGCGCCATGGAAGGCGGCGCCAACGTGATCACCGAGGCCGTCGCCAGCGGCGTGCCGGTGCTGGCCAGCCGCATCCCGGGCAACTTCGGCATGCTGGGCCGTGACTACGAAGGCTATTTTCCGTTGGGTGACGCCGCGCAATTGGCGCTGGTGCTGGAACGCACCAGCCGGGACGCCGGGTTCCTGAACCGCCTGCGGCAGCAATGCGCACTTCGCGCACCGCTGTTTGCGCCGGCGCGGGAACGGGCGGAAGTGAGTAAACTTGTCGCCGACGCCTTGAAACCAGAATGACCCGGAGCCCCGCAGTGGACCAGCCAAACAACGCAAAGATCAAGCTCACCGCCTTCTCCCACGGCGGCGGGTGTGGGTGCAAGATCGCCCCCGGTGTGCTTTCCGAAATCCTCAGGAATTCGGTCGGCTTCCCTGCTCCGGCAGCACTGCTGGTCGGCAAGGAAACCAGCGACGACGCGGCGGTCTACCAGCTCAATGACAGCCAGGCCCTGATCGCCACCACGGACTTCTTCATGCCGGTGGTGGACGATCCGTACGATTTCGGGCGTATCGCCGCCACCAACGCCATCTCCGACGTCTACGCCATGGGCGGAACCCCGATCATGGCGCTGGCGCTGGTCGGCATGCCTATCGAGAAGCTGCCGCCTGAGGTCATCGGCAAGATCCTCGAAGGCGGGGAATCGATCTGCGCCCAGGCGGGCATCCCGGTCGCGGGCGGCCACACCATCGATTCCCTTGAGCCGATCTACGGGCTGGTGGTCCTTGGTCTGGTGCACCCGAATCGGGTCAAGAAGAACAGCGGCGCCGAGGCGGGCGACAAGCTGATCCTCGGCAAGCCGTTGGGCGTGGGCGTGTTGTCCGCCGCGGTGAAGAAGGACAAGCTCGACGCGGCCGGCTATCAAGACCTGATTGCCTGCACCACCAAACTCAACACGCCCGGCCGACTGCTGGCCGAAGTGCCGGGTGTCCACGCGCTGACCGACGTGACCGGCTTCGGCCTGCTCGGCCACCTGCTGGAACTGTGTCGTGGCGCGGGCGTCGGCGCCCGGCTGGACATGGGGCGGATTCCGCTGCTGCCGCGGGTTGAGCGCATGGCCGCCGAAGGGCTGGTGACCGGCGCATCGGGGCGCAACTGGGTCAGCTACGGCAGCGAGGTGGACCTGTCCACGTCGGTCACGCCAAGCCAGAAGGCACTACTGACCGATCCCCAGACCAGCGGCGGCTTGCTGGTGTCGTGCGCACCGGAAGCCGTGGACGAGATCCTGGAGATCTTTCGCCGGGACGGCTTCGCAGACGCTGCGGTGATCGGTGAAATGACGCAAGGAGCCGCCCGTGTTGCCGTTGCTTAAGCGCCTTGCCGCGCTGACCCTGCTGGGCTTTGCCGGCCTCGCCGGTGCCCAGGCTGTCCTGAAGGTCTCGGCCATTCCCGACGAGTCCCCCACCGAGCTGCAGCGCAAGTTCGCGCCGCTCGGCAACTACCTGGAGAAGGAAACCGGCATGAAGGTGAAGTTCGTGCCCGTCACGGACTACGCTGCGGTGGTCGAATCGCTGGCCACCGGCAAGATCGACATGGCGTGGCTGGGCGGCTTTACCTATGTGCAGAGCAAGATCCGGACGAAGGGAGCCACCATCCCCATCGTCCAGCGCCAAGAAGATGCCGCGTTCACCAGCAAGTTCATCACCGCCAACAGCGCGATCAAGTCGCTGGCCGACCTCAAAGGCCACACCTTCGTCTTCGGCGCGCCGTCCTCTACCTCCGGCCACCTGATGCCACGGCACTTCCTGCTGCAGGCCGGCATCGACCCGGACAAGGACTTCAAGACGGTCGCCTATTCGGGCGCCCACGATGCGACGGTGGCTTTCGTGCAGGCCGGCAGGGCCGACGCCGGCGTGCTCAATGCCTCGGTGTGGGACAAGCTGGTTGAGCAGCATAAGGTGGATCCCGCCAAGGTCAGGGTATTTGCCGTCACACCGCCCTACTACGACTACAACTGGACCGTGCGCGGCGGGCTCGATCCGGCCTTGCGCAAGAAGCTGACCGAAGCGTTCCTGCGACTTGACCCGGCCAATCCCGAGCAGCGGGAAATCATGGCATTGCAGCGAACCGCCAGGTACATCCCCACCCGACCGGAAAACTACGCCGGCATCGAGGCCGCAGCCCGCGCCGCGGGCCTTATCCAATGATGCCGGTCTGATGAGCTTCCGCCTGGACGCCGCCAGCGTCAGCTACGCCAACGGACAGCGTGCGCTCAGCCAGATCACACTGGCGGCCAGCCGCGGCGAGCCCATCGCCGTCATCGGTCCGTCGGGAGCCGGCAAGAGCTCCTTGCTGCGCTTGCTGGCAACGTCGCTGCGGCCAAGCGAGGGCCGTGTGGAGGTGCTGGAGCAAAGCCCCTGGGCGGTGTCCGCCGCACGCCTGCGGCAATTGCGCTGCCGCATCGGCATGGTGCACCAGGCGCCGCCGATGCCGCCGCGCCAGCGGGTGATCACCGCCATCCTTGCCGGCCGCCTGGGCGTCTGGCCCGGCTGGAAATCCTTGCTGTCGCTGGTCTATCCGGCAGACATCGATGGTGCCGGTGAACAGCTCGCCCGCCTTGAGCTGGCCGACCGCCTGTTCGACCGGTGCGACCAGCTCTCGGGCGGCCAACTGCAGCGCGTGGGCGTCGCCCGCGTGCTTTACCAGCGCCCGGAATTGATCCTGGCGGACGAACCGGTATCGGCAATGGACCCGGTGCTGGCCAACCTTACCCTGGGCGAGCTGCGCAGGGAAGCGGATACACGCGCGGTGCCCCTGGTCGCCAGCCTGCACGCAGTGGATCTGGCGCTGCGCTGGTTTCCCCGCATCGTCGGCTTGAAGGCGGGCGAGATCGCCTTCGACCTGCCGGCCGAGCGCGTGACCGACACGCTGCTGCGCGAACTCTATGCCTCCGAAAGCGCGTCACCCCCGGTACAAGGCAGCCAGGCCCTGATGAGCATCGCGGCAGGTGCGAGCGCCGCCATCGATGGCGATACCCCATCCAGGCCGGCGTGCCGATGACCACCCACCCGCGCGATCCTCAGGCGCTGCAGCGCGCAAGCGGCCTGGTGCTCGCGCTGCTTCTGCTGTGGCCATTGTTGCGGCTGTCCCGGTTCAGCCCTTCAGCCTTGTTCGACACCGAAAACCTCAAGGTGATGGGCGCCTTCGTGCGCAACTTCCTTCCGCCCGAGGTTTCGCCCGGATTCCTCGGGCTTGTGGTCAACGCCACGCTGGAAACGCTGGCGATCGCCACCGCGGGCATTGCGCTCGCCTTTGTGATCGCAACACCTCTGGCCGTGGCCATGACGGGCAGCCTGTCGGTGTCGCGCATCGGCCCCGGCCGGGGACGCAAGCCGCGCATGGCGGTTCGCGCTGGCGTGCGCACCCTGGTGCTGCTGCTGCGCGGGGTGCCGGAACTGGTGTGGGCGCTGGTCTTCGTGCGTGCTCTCGGCCTGGGGGCGGCGGCGGGCGTGCTCGCTCTGGCCATCACCTATGGCGGCATGCTGGCAAAGGTCTATGCGGAAATCCTAGAATCCAGCGACAAACGCGCCGTGGATGCCCTGTTTGGCAGCGGAAGCGGGCGCCTGGCGGCACTGTTCTATGGGCTGCTTCCCCATGCCGCGCAGGAGCTGGTCTCGTACACCGTCTACCGCTGGGAATGTGCCATCCGGGCTTCCGTGGTTATGGGTTTCGTTGGCGCCGGCGGGCTTGGGCAGTTGATGGACCAGGCCGTGAAACTGCTCAACGGCGGGGAAGCCGCGACCATCCTGCTGGTGTTCCTGCTGCTGGTTCTGCTGGCGGACGCGCTCAGCGCGCGCCTGCGCAAGCTGATCGACTGAATCATGGCGCACAAGGTCAAGGCCGCTCAATTCTGCATGCGCTGCCTGCTCACCCTGATCGCGTTGGCCGCCGCGGTTTCGGGCAGCTTCGCGTATCTGTCGCTCGACCTGAGCCAGCTCTTTTCCGCGGACGCTGCAGCCGAGATGGGGCGTTTCCTGCTGACGTTCTTCCCGCCGGAGCTGTCATCCGCTTTTTTGGCCAGAACCGCTGGCGGCATGCTCGAAACGCTCGCGGTTTCCGCCGTGGGCACGCTGTGTGCGGCGGTGCTGGGTTTTGGCCTGGCACTACCGGCTTCCGGGCTCTACGGCGATGCGCTGCGCACGTTGTCGCGCTTGCTACTGAACGTGTTGCGCTCGATTCCCGAGCTGGTATGGGCAGCCCTGACCGTGCTCGCCGTCGGCCTTGGACCGTTTGCCGGCACCCTCGCCCTGGCACTGCATACCGCGGGCGTGCTCGGTCGCCTGTTCGCCGAGGCGCTGGAGAATGCGCCGCGCGCACCCGCGCGCGCGCTGACGGAAGGGGGCACTCCTGCCGTGCTGGTCTTCATGTATGGGACGCTGCCCTGCGTATGGCCCCAGTTCCTGGCCTACATCCTGTACCGCTGGGAAACGAATATCCGCGTGGCGGCAATCCTTGGCTTTGTCGGCGCCGGCGGGCTTGGGCAGATGCTGTATTTCGAGCTGTCCCTGTTCCATCTGCCCCAGGCTTGCACGGTGATCATCGCCATGCTTGCCCTGGCGGCCGTGGTCGACACAGCCAGCGCGATCATGAGGGCTGGCTGGCATTCGTGAAGAGCGCCGGCGACGCTTGCGGTTACTTCCTGCGTCCAGGAATCCATGCCGCTCGCGCCTGGAAGAATTGCCAGATCCCACCGCGCAGATCGGCGAAGAACAAAAAAAAGCCGCTCCTAAGAGCGGCCTTCTCGGCAAACGGACTAGCGCTTCACCCCGGGATCAGTCATCCAGCAACGACAAGTCCCGCACCGCACCCTTGTCCGCCGACATCACCAGCTTGGCGTAGGCCTTCAGCGCAGCAGACACCTTGCGCGGACGCTGCTTGGCCGGCTTCCACCCCTTGGCGTTCTGCGCCTCGCGGCGGCTCGCCAGTTCCTCGTCGGGCAGCAGCACGTTGATGGTGCGATTGGGAATGTCGATGCGGATCTTGTCCCCATCGCGCACCAGGCCGATGGCGCCGCCGGCCGCAGCTTCGGGCGAGCAGTGGCCGATGGACAAACCCGAGGTGCCGCCGGAGAAGCGGCCGTCAGTCAGCAGCGCGCAGGCCTTGCCCAGGCCCTTGGACTTGATGTAGCTGGTGGGGTAGAGCATTTCCTGCATGCCGGGGCCGCCCTTGGGGCCTTCGTAGCGCACGATCACCACGTCGCCGGCCTTGACCTTGTCGTTGAGGATGTTCTCCACCGCCTCGTCCTGCGATTCGGTGACGTGGGCCGTGCCTTCGAACACGAGGATGCTCTCGTCCACGCCGGCGGTCTTCACCACGCAGCCGTCGAGCGCGATATTGCCCGTCAGCACCGCCAGGCCGCCTTCCTTGGAGAAGGCGTGCTCGTAGGAGCGGATGCAGCCCTCGGCGCGATCCAGGTCCAGGCTGGGCCAGCGCGTGTTCTGGCTGAACGCCACCTGGGTGGGAATGCCCGCCGGGCCGGCCAGGTAGAAGTTCCTGACGGCTTCGTCCTGGGTGCGGCTGATGTCCCACTGCTCCAGCGCGTCCTTGAGCGTGGGGGCATGCACCGTGGGCACGTCGGTGTGCAGCTTGCCGGCGCGCTCCAGCTCGCCCAGGATGGCCATGATGCCGCCCGCGCGGTGCACGTCTTCGATGTGGTACTTGTTGGTGTTGGGCGCCACCTTGCACAGTTGCGGCACGACGCGCGAGAGACGGTCGATATCGGTCATGCTGAAGTCGATGCCCGCCTCGCTCGCGATCGCCAGCAGGTGCAGGATGGTGTTGGTGGAGCCGCCCATGGCGATGTCCAGCGTCATGGCGTTCTCGAACGCCTTGAAGCCTACCGAGCGCGGCAGGACGCGCGCGTCTTCCTGCTCGTAGTACTGGCGGGCCAGTTCCACGATGCGGCTGCCAGCGCGCTTGAACAGCTGCTCGCGGTCCGCGTGGGTGGCCACCACCGTGCCGTTGCCGGGCAGCGACAGGCCCAGCGCCTCGGTCAGGCAGTTCATGGAGTTGGCGGTGAACATGCCCGAGCACGAACCGCAGGTGGGGCAGGCGGAGCGCTCCACCTCGGCCACATCAGCGTCGGAATAGGCGCTGTCGGCGGCGATCACCATGGCGTCCACCAGGTCGAGCTTCTTGAACTCCATGGCCTTGGTGACGGGGTTGGCCAGGCGCGTCTTGCCGGCTTCCATCGGGCCGCCGGAGACGAAGATCACCGGGATGTTGAGCCGCATGGCGGCCATCAGCATGCCGGGGGTGATCTTGTCGCAGTTGGAGATGCACACCATGGCGTCGGCGCAGTGCGCGTTGACCATGTATTCCACCGAGTCCGCGATGATGTCGCGGCTGGGCAGCGAATACAGCATGCCATCGTGGCCCATGGCGATGCCGTCATCGACCGCGATGGTGTTGAACTCCTTGGCCACGCCGCCCGCGGCTTCGATCTCGCGCGCGACCAGCTGGCCCAGGTCCTTCAGGTGCACGTGCCCGGGCACGAACTGGGTGAAGGAATTGACCACCGCAACGATGGGCTTGGAGAAATCTTCGTCTTTCATGCCGGTGGCGCGCCACAGGGAGCGCGCCCCCGCCATGTTGCGGCCGGCGGTGGAGGTTTTGGAACGGTATGTGGGCATTTTATTGCTGAAGAAATATCGCAGAAAGGAAGCGGGCCACGGGAATAAGGGCCCTTGCGCGCCCGTGCGAACAACCTCTTGAGCTGCGCCCTGGGCAAAGGGGCAATTATCCCACACCGCCGGGGCTGTCTTGCCACCACGCACCTGTCCCGCCTGAGCCCCCACTGACGGCGAGAAGTTGCCTAGGCTAGACGGATCCCGATAACGCTGTGGGAGGACCGGACATGGCTGCCACGAAATCCACCCGCCGGCCGGCAAAGGGCCGCGCCAAAGCTGGCACCAGCAAGGGACGGCGCTGGTCACAGCAGGTAACCGAGCACAGCGACGCGCTGGACCTCGAACCGCACCTCTTCGCTTCGGACAATCCCGAGGAAATTGCCGCTTCGCTCAAGCGTTCCGCCGTGAGCAGCCGGCGCCGCAAGGGCACGGCGTTCCAGTCGGCAATGTCGATGCTCAATTTCTACATCAATCGCGCCGGCCGTCATCTGCCAAAGGCGCGTCGCGCCACGCTGGAAAAGGCCAAGGGCAAGCTGCGCGAAGCGTTCGGGCGGCCACCTTGAGCGGGCACTGCGCGCCCCGCCTTGCTTGCGCGACGGCATTTTCGCGCCAATGCTTGTTCCTATGTCACCTGCACGGAGCCTGATCATGGACAGAAAAAGCGAACTGCAAGCCACCGTGGACGCCCTGGCACAAGCGGGCAGAGGGTTGCTGGCAGCCGACGAGAGCGGCCCGACCATCGCCAAGCGGTTCGAACGCATCGGGGTGGAGTCGAGCGAGGAAAACCGCCGCGCGTGGCGCAACCTGCTCTTGTCGACCCCGGGTCTTGGCGAGTTCATCAGCGGCGTGATCCTGTACGAGGAAACCCTGGGCCAGCGAGCCGACGATGGCACGCCGCTGCCGGAACTGGCGGCGCGCCAGGGCATCGTGCCCGGCATCAAGGTGGACAAGGGCAAGATCGCGCTGGCCCTGGCACCCGGGGACGAGGTCACCGAAGGTCTCGACGGGCTGGCCAAGCGGCTTGCCGGCTATCGCCAGCAGGGCGCGCGCTTTGCCAAGTGGCGTGCGGTCTACAACGTGTCGGACAAGTTGCCGGGGTGGGCTGCCGTGCAGGCCAATGCGGAAGCACTGGCGCGCTATGCCGCGATCTGCCAGGAAGCGGGCGTGGTACCCATCGTCGAGCCCGAGGTGCTGATGGATGGCGCGCACTCCATGGCCCGTTGTGCCGAGGTCACCGAGGCCGTGCTGCATGCAGTCTTTCATGCCTTGCACCGGCATGCGGTGGTGCTGGAACACATGCTGCTGAAGCCAAGCATGGTGCTGCCCGGCAAGGACGCCGGGCACGCGCCGCCGGCCGAGGTCGCCATGCAGACCGTCCAGGTGCTCAAGCGCACGGTGCCGGCAGCGGTGCCGGGCATCTTCTTCCTGTCCGGCGGACAGACTCCCACCGAGGCCACCGTCAATCTGGACGCCATGAACCGGCTTGCCCCGCTGCCCTGGCGGCTGTCCTTCTCCTACGGGCGCGCCTTACAGGAACCGCCCCTGCTGGCCTGGCGTGGCGATGCCGCCAACGCGGCGCAAGCGCAACGGGCGCTGCTGCAGCGCTCACGGCTGAATGCCATGGCCTGCCTGGGGCAATACGACGCGGCGCAGGAGAACGCTGCGGGCTGAGCTTGCCGATGCGCCTACGCCCCTTCGGCGTAGGCGCGCAGCCCCGCAGCCAGCGCGGCAAACGTCACCGCGCATCGCGCGCTCTCGCGCAGGTCCTCGTGCATCGCCACCCAGGTATCCATGGTCATCGAGAACTGGTTGGGCAGAACCCTGACCAGCCGCGGGTCCCGCGCCGCCAGCGCTGACTGGCACACGCCGATGCCAAATCCCGCGCGTATCGCGCCCAGCTGGGCCAGGTCGCTATCGGCACGGAAAGCCAGGGCGTCGCGCGAGAAGGCCTTGAACCTGGCCTGCAAGCGGCGGATAAAGGCGTTCTCCTGATCGAAGCCGATCGCCGCAAAACGGGACAGATCCGCCAGCGACTTCGGCACGCCATGGGATGCCAGATAACTTTCGTGGGCATGCAGACCCAGTTCGATCCCGCCGACGCGCGTGGCCACCAGCGCTGCCTGCTCGGGCCGGAACATCCGGACCGCGATATCCGCGTCGCGGCGCAGCAGGTCGTCGGCCTGGTTCGACAGCACCAGTTCGATTTCCAGTTCCGGATGCTCGTTGTGCAGCGCCGCCAGTATCGGCGGCAACACTTCGACGCCGATGACTTCGCTTGCCGACAGGCGCACCGTGCCACGCACGCCCGCGCCGTGGCCGCTGGCGACCCGCCGCATCGCCGCGGCCATCGCGGCAATGCCGGCGGCATAGGGCTTCAGCTCATGCGCCGCGTCGGTCGGCGCGAATCCGTCGAATGAGCGGGTGAACAGCTTCAGCCCGAGGGCGGCTTCGAGACTGTCTATATGCCGGCCGACGGTCGGCTGCGTCAGGCCCATTGCCCGCCCGGCTGCGGACAGCGAGCCGGTTTCCAGCACATGAAGGAAGGCCCGGTACCACTCCCAGTCTGGTTCGCGCTTGGGCATGGCTATGCATTTATTTATAGTGACCAGCCGACTATAGGCAATTTCCTTTTAGCCCACGAGCTTGCAGACTGAAGCCGCTTTCAGCACTGGTGCCAACTCAAAAGGAGATTCGTCATGTCCAAAGTCGCTCTTTTCGGCGCAGCCGGCGCGATCGGGCAAAGCGTGGCCGCCGCGCTGCGCAGCAAGGGCCGGCCCTATCGCGTGGTCGGCCGCAGCGCGGGCAGCCTGCGCACAGCCTTCGGGACGGACCCGCTCGCCGAGGTCGTCACCTGGAATCCCGATTCGCCCGAGTCGGTGCAAGCCGCCGCCAGCGGCATCGAGACGCTGATCTACATGGTCGGCGTCAACTACTGGCAGTTCCAGCTGCACCCCGAGCTGATGCGCAAGACCCTGGATGGCGCCGTGGCCGCTGGCGTCAAGTACTTCATCCTGATCGGCACCGTCTATCCCTACGGCCGGGTCCAGACCGGCAACCCGGTCCGCGAAGACCATCCGCCCGAGCCGCACACGTTCAAAGGCCGCATGCGCAAGGCCCAGGAGGATCTGCTGATGCAGGCCGATGCCAGCGGGCGGATCCGCGCCACGGTGCTGCGGCTGCCTGACTTCTATGGCCCGGGCGTGCAAGCCAGCCTGCTGCACCGCGCCGCGCAGGCGGCCGTGAATGGTGGCACGGCTGACATGATCGGGCCGCTCGACCAGCCGCACGAATTCGTCTATGTGCCCGACGTGGGGCCAGTGGTGGCGCGGCTGATCGACACGCCGGCGGCCTTCGGCAAGATCTGGCACCTGGCGGGCGCCGGTGTCACGACGCAGCGCGAGCTGGTCTCGGAAATGGAACGGCAGACCGGGCGCACGCTGAAGCTGCGCGTCGCCGGCAAGACGATGCTGCGCCTGCTGGGCCTGTTCAACCCGTTCATGCGCGAGCTGGTCGAGATGCATTACCTGATGACGGACCCGCTGGTCATGGACGACTCCGCGCTGCAGCGGCTGGTCGGGCCAATTCGCAAGACACCATATGTCGAGGGTATCCGCCAGACACTGGCCGCGGTACGGGAGACCCAGCCCACGGCAATCGCTGCCGCCTGACAGGCCATCATGAGCTACCCCCTGCCAGGGGCGCCGTATTCCGCATACGTCAACGCTCGCGATCATGGCTCGCTCCGCTGCGCCATTGTTTCTATAGTCGTATGGGGCGCCAGGCCGAGCCTTCGTGGCATCGGTTGAAGCACGGGCCGCGCCGCCGAAAGACCCACGGCGTGCCGCCATGATCGGCGAGCCGTATTCATCCACGAACAGGAGTCCAGGTCATGAGCAACAAGCCTACGGTTGTGTTGGTGCACGGGTTCTGGGGCGGCGCCGCGCATTGGCGCAACGTCATCATTGAGCTGGCACGCAAGGGCTATACGTCCCTGCGCGCCGTGGAGCTCCCGTTGACCTCGCTGGCTGACGATGCCGAGCGTACCCGCAAGATGATTGCCCAGCAGGCAGGCCCTGTCCTGCTGGTGGGGCATTCATACGGCGGCGCCGTGATTACCCAGGTGGGTGACCAGCCGAATGTGATCGGGCTTGTCTATATCGCCGCCTTTGCTCCCGACGCGGGAGAGAGCCCCGGCGCAATCACGCAGCAGCATCTTCCTGCCGCAGCGCCGAACCTGGTGCCCGACAGCGATGGCTACCTGTGGCTCAACCCCGACAAGTTCCACGAGAGCTTCTGCCGGGATCTGTCGCCCGACGAAGCCCTGGTGATGGCGGTGACGCAGAAGGCGCCGCTTGCCAGCACCTTTGGCGATACCATCACTGCGCCGGCGTGGAAGAAAAAGCCGTCCTGGTACCAGGTCTCCAGCGAAGACCGGATGATCGCCCCGGAGAACCAGCAGAAGATGGCGGCCCGGCTCAATGCCAGGAAAGTCGTGACTCTGGCGGCAAGCCATGCTTCGCTGGCGTCCAAGGCAGCAGAAGTCGCGGCCTTGATCGACGAGGCTGCAAGCGAGGCCATCAAGGCGTAGCCACTGCCGACTCTACTTGTCCACGTATGGGGCGGTGTTGATCAACAGGATTTTCTCGTACTCACTGATCTGCGCGACCCGGTGCAAAGTCGTTGAGCGAATCGTAGCCAACACTCGTGTAGAGATGGGGGCTGATGGCCAGCACCCCGACGTGGGCAAGCCCGATCGTAGAGACGTCCGTCAGTGCGTGCGCGCCATCGCCTCGGAATGCGAGGTGCGAATGTCCGTGGCGTTGAAATTTGCTCAACGATTTCTCTTCACCGCAGTCATGGCTTCGGCAAGCGCTTGGGAAAATATCGCGGCCGACTTCGTTCGGCTACAGCCAGGCCCCGGCCCATCCTCTGGTGCAAGAATTTTCGTCTGGAGGCAAGCACAAGCCCTTCATGCACCGGCACCCGCCTCGTCCTTCCAATCACCACCCAACGCCAACAATAGCGCAATGCGCTGGTTAAGATGGTTGGCCTGCACGTTGATAAGATCCATCTCGGCGGCCACGAGTGCCTGCCGCTGCTTCAGCACGCTCCGCGTATCCGAGGCGCCGATACCCGCGCGCGCCTCCTCTCGCAGCACCAGTCCACGGCTTTCATCCACCCGCTCCCGCAGTTGCCTGGTGCGCTCGTCATAACCGGATTCGGCCTGCAGTCCCGCCTCCACCTCGCTCAGTGCCTGCAGCGCGGTGTTGCCATAGGCGATCAGGGCGGCTTTCTCTTCGGCGCTGTAGTAGTCCGCCCTGGCCTTGAGCTCTCCACCCGTGAAGATCGGTGCGAAGAACGAACCACTGAGTCCCTTGATCGGGCTGCCGGCCTGGTTGAGCAGGAACACGTCGCTCCGGATGCCGGTGATGGCTGCGCTGATGGAAATGCCCGGCAGGCGCGCTGCCTCCGCCGACTGCCGCATATCGAAGGCCGCCGCAACACGGTGCGCCGACGCCGTCAGGTCGGGCCGACGCTCGACCAGGTTCGCCGGCAAGCCCGCAGCCGGGGCCGGGGGCATGGCCGGCAGTTCCGGCCCGGTCGCGATTTCTCCGGCGGGATAGCGGCCCAGCAGCAGTTCCAGCGCTTGCGCGGCCTGGCTTCTGGCCAGTTCGGCTTTCCCGATTGCGTCGCGTTGCGCGCGGAGCGCATTCCGCGCTTCCAGCAGCTCGGTCTCCGGTGCTATCCCGATCTCGACGCGCTGGCCGGTGATCCGCACCAGTTCATCCTGAATGGCGGCGATCTGCCGCAGTCGATCCTCCAGCGTCGCGTTCTGGATCAGCGTGAACCATGCCCTGGCAGTGGTCGCCGCGACCACGCGCTGGGCCCAGAGATAATCGTCCCTCGTGGCCGCATATTGCGATTCCGCAGCGCGCGACTGGGCGCGGATGCGTCCCCAGAGGTCGATCTCCCAGCTCGCGCCGATCGATAGGATCTGCGTTTCCGAATTGCCCGCCCTGCCCTTCACGCCTGCGCTCGGGAGCATACCGCTGCGCTGGATGGCGACCAGCGCCTGCGCCTGATGCACGCGCACCGCGGCCAGCCGGAGATCGCCGTTGTACGCAATGGCCTCCCGCACCAGCCGCTGCAGCTCGGCATCGTCGAAGGTCGCGAGCCAGCCATTTGCGGCGGCGCCGGCCGTTGCCGCGTTCGCCCACGTGGCCTGTCCTTCGAGCGCCGGCACGGCCTGGCGTCGAAGGGCCGCGCCCTCGGGCGGTGTCTGCAGGGCGCAGCCGCAAAGCATGGCGACCGGAAGCGCCAGCAGCAAGGTCTTCTTCAGTTGAAACGACGACACGGACTTCCCTCTTCCAAATCTCTGGCAAATCGAATCGAGTGAGCCTAGTGAAGCTTGAACACCAGGTAGTTCAGCTTGGAACTGACGCGCAGGAAGACCATGCGGATAATGTGAAACATCTCCATATGCTCCGTATAGATTGCGCCCGCTCCGACTGCCCCAACCGGAAGCATCAGCCCGCTAGATTGGTCGCGCAGATCGAGCTTGACCGCGAACCGGTTCGGCACCACCTCGGTGGCCCCGGTGTTCGGGATCATGCCGCCCTGCGCAATCTGGCCTTGCGATTGTGCCCAGACGATCGAATTGACTTTCGCCTTGATGATCTCGCCCGGATTCGTCGGCAGATAGATCTCGGCGCGATCGCCCTCCTTGACGTTGTAAAGCTCGTTCTGGTTGTAGAAGGCAACAACCTCCTGCGAATCCTCGACAAAACTGAACGCCGGCGAGAACGGGAACGGCACGAGCATGGTGCCCACGCGCACCTGCAGGTTCACGACCTTGCCATCGGAGGGCGCCCGGTAGACGGTCTGCTCAAGCTCCCATCGGGCGTTCTCGAGCATGACTTCGGTTTCCGCCCGCTTCGCGCGTGCCGTTGCAATGGCGGCAAACTCCCCCTGGCTTCTGGCCGACAGCTTCTGCCGGGCCTCATCCTCGGTGGCCTGCGCGCTGACCAGCTCGCCTTCCAGTTCACGCTGGCGGGTCAGTGCATCTTCCCGGTCGAACTTTGACCCGGCCCCCGCCGCAAGCAGCGCGTCATGCTCCTTGGCCCGCTGGCGGGCGAGCGACAGCCTGGCCTGCACAGTGCTGACCCGTCCAGCCGCGCCGCGCACCGATTCGCTGAGCTGGCGCGCCGATGCCTCGGCTTCAGCCAGCGCGGCATCGTCGGCCATCAGCCTGCCTTCGAGCTGCCTGACCGAGGCCTGATAGGGAGTCGGATCGATCCGCAGCAGGACATCGCCCTTCTTGTAGCGCCGGTTGCCTTCGGCCGGCAGTTCGACGATGCGGCCGCGGACCTGTGGCACCACCTGCAGGACCTTGCCCACCACCCGCACGTCATGGGAAGACGGGGCCACCACGTTGAGCGTAAGGACCAGCATCGTCATCGCAACCACGGGAATCGTAAACACGATGACCATCGACGTCGTGTTCCAAGGCAGCCATCTGAACTTGAAGAAAATCAGCCAGACGGCGAGCGCGTAGACACCAAGCAGCAGCGCATCCATTCAGATCTGCTCCTTTCCGGCGTGCTTGCCGCTGGCGATGTCCATCGCCGTGGATGCCCGCAAGGTGACGATGTTCCTCGGCCCGTAAGAGACTCCATGCCCAGCTACCTGCGTCGACGGCACCTTGTCATGGCCTGGCGCGTCATCGTCTTCCGGTGCCTTGTCGGTGCCGTACGCGGCCCGGTAGAACACGGGTTTCGTGTGCGCCCAGAGCCAGGCCAGTGGCCACAGCAAGCCCCCAAAGAAGAGCGACAGCAGGCATAGCGAATGGATGGCCTCCTTTTGCGGATGGCGCTTGCGATGTGCGATCTTCTCGGGCCAGATATGCAGCATCCAGAACAGGTAGACCCCTGCCACCGGCACGAAGAACAGAACCACCCAGGAGATGGCATTGGCCGCGGTCTCCAGGGCCTTGCCACTGAGTACGGATGCGAAAGCAGGTTCGCTCGATGCCAGCAGGCCGATGCCCGCCAGTAGATAGGGGCGCAGTTTCATCGAATTTTTTTGAGATGGAGCGTTGGCGCTCGGTTGCACAATGCACGGGCCGGTCAAGAGCCGGTTGCCTCGTTGCGCGGGCCGCCCCGGTAGGCGTCATCGCGCGCGTGTCCCGCGTGCCGGTGGGATGGTGATTCGTCCTCGCCTTCGTCCGCTGACGCAGCGTCGGCGTACAGAAGGTTGTACTTGCTGCTGGCGGGCTCGCCGGCAGCGCGGCAGACCGCGGGCTTCGAGGCAAGTCCGGCTTGCGCGCACGCATCGGGCTGATCTCGCAGACCCTTTGACTCCAGTCCGCGCGGGAGCTGCGCATACGCTTGCCCGGCGCCCGCGATCAGCAGCGCAATGCCAAAGGCCCGGACGGCCGGGCGGCAGTTGTTGATCATGTCTGCAGGTTCCTTCGATTGGATTCGGATGCCGACGACGTGCACCGGCGCAGCCGGTCACGTCTCGATGAGGCCCACACCTTATGGCAGCGGGCCGGTCGCGGCTATCAAAGAACTTCGAAAGTCCGGGTGCGCGGCATGGATCCGCTTTCGGTACGGCGGCGCTTTTCGAATTCCTTTGATAGCCCCCACGGCGTGACCGACCTACCCTGTTCCCCGTCGTACATCGCTCGGGTGTAGTCCAGGCTCGCCCGACCCGCAGAGCCCAATGAATGCTGTTTCCCCTATCGTTGCGGGCCTCGTCGCCGTCGCAGCCGCCAGCGCCCTGTCCGGGTGCGCAATCCCAACCGCCGAGACCTTGAGCCCGTTCCAGGAGCCGTGGCCATGGACGAAGCTCGTCGCCGTCAATCGGACCGATCACGATGTGCTGGCGGTGCGCGCCGGCCATTGCGAGACCGGGCCCTCGTTGCGGCAATCGCAATCCGCGCCTTCGTTCTGCTTCCTCGGCAAGAAGCCCGAGCGGCCCATTGCAATCACCTGGAACGATGCCGGCGCCGGTGCGCAACACGCCTCCACGGTGCCGCTTCCGCCCCTGTGGCCAGAAGATCCCCGCCCCGAGGACTTGACAGGCGGCTACCTGTGCGTGCTGTTGCGCAATGATGCGCGAGTGAGCCTGACCGTCACCGCCAGCGCGCAAGCCTGCGCTGTTCTGTAGCGGATCGCGATTGCAGGATTGCAGGGCTCCACAGGCTGGCGCACTGAGCCACCGTGGACCGGCCATTTCAGCACGGTCCACCTGACAACAGCGCTTACTGCACCGAGTAGCCGCGGCCCGTCATGCAGGCCCGCCAGGCTTGCCAGTACGACGTCATGGCCCAGTCATTGCTGGCTTGCACCTGTGCACTGGCGGCAACGGCCTGGCGGCGTTGCTGGCGATGCGCCACGCCACCCGCGATGGTTCCGACTGCCGCGCCCGCCGCGGCGCCCTTGCCTGCGTCGCCGCCGATCGCGCCCGCCACGGCGCCAGCAGCAGCCCCGCCCGCCGCGCCGCGTATACGCTCACCACCGGGCACGATGACCGGAACCGGCGTGCTTGCCACCCGGTACGGATTGATGCCGGTCTGCTGTCTGGCCCAGCCGTAGCAGGCGCCATCGTCATTGGTCTGCTGATACGCCGATTGCCCTCGCGCCGGATAGGCGTAGGGCTTCTGCAGCATGGTCTGAGCCCGCGCCGTTGCGGCCGTGCCGGGTACCGCGCCCGACATCAGAACGAATGCCGTACACGCGGCAAGCGCAAAGTCTGGACGATTGCTCATAAGCTCTCCTGATGAGGTGCCAGGTCCGGGGCACCCACGGGCGTCGGTCCGTCATGCCCCGGTGATACCGGCGCACGCCCAGGCGTGACGGCATCCGGCGGTGGCAGCCGACGCTGCGCCGCTTGTCCCTGGCCAAGGAAGAAATGCCCGCCGGGGAGGCGGGCAAACTGCGAGGTCTTGCCTGGGGAAATACCCAAGACGGGTGCCTGCAAGACGGTCAGTACCCGTCCCCTCAATGCTGACTGCGCAGGGGTGCGTTCGCAATCACAGGAATTAGAAAGAGGCGGGCCGGCGTGCCGGCAATGCTGCTAGCCAGCGGACAGGCACTGGCACAACTGCCTGAGGCTTTGTGCGATATACGCGGACTGAAGCTCGATCTCGTCGTCCCAGCCGTCCGCATCCGCGGCGTAGTCGCGCAGGTCTTCGCACAGCTCGGCCAGTTCTGACGGCCCGACGACCGCCAGGCCGCCCGCGATACGGTGCAGCAGTTGCGCCAGCCCAGTCATGTCCCGTCCGGCCCGAATCGCGTCGTACTTGTCGAGATCCGCTCCGGTCTGGGCGAGGAATGCTTCGACATATCCGGCAGGAATCCGTGGCAACTCGGGGAGAGCATCGTCACCGGGCGATGCGGCTGTCTGCTCCACGTCCTCATGGCCGACGCCATCGTCACCGCGTGCAAGAACCGACGCCAGCGCGGCGAGAGACATCGGCTTGGTCAGATAGCCAGTGAATCCCCTCGCCCGCCCTTCGGCGACATCCTCGGGCCGTGCGCTTGCGCTCACGGCATAGACGGGGATGTCGATGCCGGCGTGCCTCATTTCCCGAAGCAGGTCGAAGCCGTTCATGACGGGCATGTCGATATCGGTCAGGACCGCGTTCATGCGATTCCCCCTCAGTGCCGCCATGGCCTCGATGCCATTGCCCGCGACGATGACTCTCGCGCCCAGCGCGCGAAGCTGGTCGCGCAGCAGATTCCGGTTCAGCAAGTTGTCTTCCGCGATCAGCACGGCGTGGCCCACAAGCGGCGATGTGGGGCGCCCGACAAGGCCTTCCTCGCTCCGCTTCGGTGGCTGTGCTCCGGTGATGACCGCCAGCGCTGCTGCATGGATGCCTGCGAGGCTATAGCTGGAAACCTCGCGGCCGCCATCCGGCCGTGTCGTCGCAACCAGCGGCCCCAACTGCTTCAGCCAGACGACCGAGGCCGGCTTCGGCCACCAGGCCATGACGTGCCCAGGATCAAATGCCTCGGTCACCAGCAGGCAGTCATAGCTGTCTGCATCCACGGGCTCATCCAGGTTTGAGCGCGCCGACGGCTGGCACGCGCCCCAGTCGAAGTGGTTCAACAATCCCTCGATGCACTCGGGTTCGCGGGACAGCACCAGCGTCCGGTTCGGCGGCAAGCCTGGGCGCACCGGGGGCGGCACCGCGTCGGACACGCCCAGCGGCAGACGAACCGTGACGCGCGTTCCCACGCCCAGGGTGCTGTCCAGCATGATGCGGCCACCCATCCGTTCCACCAGCCGCATGCAGATCGACAGGCCCAGCCCGGTTCCCCGCGCCTGGGCGATCCGATTGTCGGCGACCTGGGAGAACGGCTGGAAGAGCCGGTCCTGGTACTCATCCGGTATGCCGATGCCGGTATCGGCGATGACGATCTCCAGATTCCATTCCAGCCATTGCGCGCGCAGGACGATCTTGCCCGCCTGGGTGAACTTGAACGCGTTGCCAAGCAGGTTGTTGACGATCTGGGTCAGGCGCACGGGATCGAGATCGAGCTGCGAGGGAATGCGGCTGCTGTACACCGCCAGGAAGCTCAGTCCGCGCTGCGCGGCAAGCGGGGCATGGGCGATCGCGATGCGGCCGAGAAGCTCCGTGACGGATACGGGCTGTACCTCGATGCTCAATGCGCCCACGTCGATCTTCGAGAAATCGAGCACGTCGTTGACGATCTGCAGCAGTCCCTCCGCCGACACCTGCATCGCGCCCACCCTCATCCGCTGCTCCGGCCCCAGAGGCCCCATTGCGACGAGTTCCATGTTACCCAGCAGCGAGGCAAGCGGCGTGCGAATCTCGTGGCTCATCGACGCGAAGAAGGCCACCCTGGCCCTGGCGGCCGCTTCGGTCGCGAGCCGGGCTTCATGCAGGAGCCGCTGTGCACGTGCCGCTTCCGCATAAGTGCCGGTCAGGAAGCGATAGTTCCAGTAGCGGTACATCGCGAACAGCAATGCAATCAGCACGGCTGTGATTGCGCCGATGACAATCAGTTCCTCCGTCATCCCCCGAATCTGATGCCCGATCGGGAGCGCGAAGATCAGGTGCCCGAAATCTGCCACGAGTGGCGGGCGGCGCACTGCCCAGCCATAGTCCGGGACCCAGTGGAATAATCCGTCCGGCCGCGCTTCCAGCCTGGCATTCAGGTGTTGCGCGTTGGCCCGTGCGCCGGCCGCGACCAGCGGAGTGCCAAGGCTGTCGAACACGATCGGTTCGGGGATCGACAGGTTGGGCCCGGCAGGCCGCAGTAGCTCGTGCAGCGGGATGCGTGTCAGCACGACCGCGTAAAGCGTGTCTCCCTTCGCGACCAGCGATGCGCCAACCATCTCCGGATCGGTGCCTGCCGCACTGGCCGGGACGCCCAGCCATTCGACGCGTTTTTCCCTCGCGGCCTGCAGAACATCGATATCGCGGCTCCGGAAGCGATCGAGGATCGTCCTGGTGATGAGTGCCGGCGGCATCGGCGGCGGTATCGACCGCGCCGCCGATCCCGATGCATCGGGCGATCCATAACGATACGTCGCACCGCTGGCGATCGAGATCATTTCGATCGACGGCCTCTGGCTGGCGGCAATCAGCGTGCCGACCGACTGGTCGCAGCTCTGCTGCAGCACGTCGTCGGCCGGCGCGGACGGAAAAACCTGCGTGCAGAGGCCGCCCTGACTGCCCGGTGAGAGCGCAAGCGTGCCATTGGCACGCAGTTCCAGGATCAGGTTGCTCGCGGCCAGTGTACTCCGGCGTTCGAGGACGGCATCGACGACACCCTGCTCATACAGGCGGGCCACCTGCTCCTGGGCGCGCAGCGAGCCATTTAGCTGAACGAACACGCCCGTGGAGGCGATTGCCACGGCAAGCAGCCCCAGCAACACAATCACCAGCGAGAAGACCCGGCGTTCCCGCTGCAGATTCCGCTCAACCGCGCGGAGGTCGGGCGACGGCTCGAACGTGCCCTGCATCAGGTCAGACCGTTGTCGCGCGCGTACGCGACGAGGTCCGCGTTGCTGGTGATGTTCAGCTTGCGCATGGCCGAGCGCTTCTGTGTCGCCACGGTTGCCAGCGTGCGGTGGAGGTATCCGGCGATTGCGGTGACGGTGCTTCCCGCGGCGAACATCCGCACGACTTCGATCTCCTTCGGAGACAGCGCGCTGGCGCTTGCGCCTGCCAGCGCGCCGGCGCTCGACATCCTGGCCGATATCCCCGGCGACAAACGCAGGCCCTGGCCGCCGATCGCATCAATGCAGATCTGCCGCAGGATGCCTGGGTCCTCGTTCTTGCCCACGATGCCGGCGATACCGGTCTCCTGGATGCGCGTGAGCAGACCGCCGTTGGTCAGCATCGTAAAGACGACGATCGGCGTGTCGGGGCTGGACTGCTTGAGTCGCCGGATCAGGCGAAGTCCGTCATCGCTCTCTTCGGAACGTCCCATTGTGAAATCCGTAACAATGAGATCGGGCCGGTGCGCCTCCAGCGCAGCGAAAAGCTCCCTGCCGGAAGCGCACATCGCAGAAACCTGGACATTCGGGATCTCGCTCAGGGTGGTCTTGACGGCGAGTTGAATCACCGGGTGATCGTCCGCGATCACGGCGGAGATGGTACGTGGTGGCATGCGCGTTAATTCTCCACACCCCGGATCGGCTCCGGGAGGGTATCTGCTACTACAGCCTGCAATGGATGGTCCGGCCTTGAGGCGAGAAATGCCTTCGCTCGCTCAGCGGCACAATGAATGAATCGGGGTGGCGCGACCAGCCGGGGGACCAGCCTGCATAGGGCTCGCGATTGTATCAATTGGCCCACACATCCATTTGACGAATCGGGTCAGTTGCTTGACTGATCGTCCCACGGGCCGCACAGGCCGCAAACCACTGACGGTGCCGACGGCGTCTTGGGTGACGCCCCGGTCCAGGTAAGCCTTGCCGCCGCGGCCTGCAGGATTGATGGGCAGCGGGGACCTCGTAACTACTGCGGACATAGCTCCATTGACGAGCCGCTGCGCTGGCCAATTGGCCAGCGAACGCCTTACTATCAACATCACCCTGCATTTACCGTTGACCGCAAGCCGTGTAGCGGTTCGCCAGCAATTACGAGATAGCCATGCCCCGATACGTTGCCTTTCTTCGCGGCGTCAGCCCGATGAACGCCCGGATGCCCGAACTCAAGCGCTGCTCGAGGCCGCGGGCTTCTCCGAAGTGAAAACCTTGCTCTCCAGCGGCAACGTCGTGTTCGACGCGCGATCGTGGTCACTGGCCAGCCTGGAGCGACGCGCCGAGAAGGCGATTCAGTCTGAACTGGGCCACAGCTTCGACACCTTCGTCCGGCCGGCCCGCTATCTCCAGGACCTCATCGACTCGGACCCTTTCGCCGAGCTCAGCCTTGCGCCTTCGGCCAAGCGGATTGGCACCTTTCTCCGCAGCCCGGTGCCGCCAGACGTGAAGCTGCCCATCGAGCGCGACGGCGCAAGCATCGTCAAGGCCGGTGCCACGGAGGTCTTCAGCGCCTACGTGCCCGACCCGAAGAAAGGCCCGGTGTTCATGCGCCTGCTCGAACGCTCGTTCGGAAAGGACATCACCACTCGCACGCTCTACACGGTCATCAAGTGAGCCAGGGCATAGGCCTTATGCGTAAGGCGATCGCCCGGACACTCGCACCGACTGGCTGAAACGGGTCGAACGACCTCATTCATCTACGCTGCCCGGGTGTTGTTTCGAGGCTACTCCATGGGCTGTTCAGTCCGTACCACCAGTTCCATGAACCCTGAGTTCTGGTCGTACTCCCGGGCAAAACGATGTTCGGGAAGCAGCGCCAGCAATATCTCCGCGGTTGTACGGACCGTGCAACCGCGTGCCACATGACCACCGAACACTCGCCCGCGCGAGTCCGCAACCGACATATGCAGGTGCGCTCCATCCGATGACAGGGATCCGGCGAGCGTCAGGACTTCCAGATTGCCACGCAGTTCGGTAGGGCCTTCCGCCCCGGCAAATCGCAATTGGGCAACGCTGAGGCTCCCGATGCCCTGGATGACGAAGGCCGCATGCAGCTTGAGCTGACTCAGCACGTCTTCGAGTGCGGCACGCAGATCGTCGCCGGGAGAGAGGCGTAAGGGATGTGCTTGCATCACGCGGCTCCAGGTTGGGGCTTCGTGACAGGTTAAAGCGAATTGAGACCAATCGCAATTGAGCACCAGCTTTCGCTCATTGGCGTCGTGCTCTGCGCGGCACGAGGGTTTCGACGGCCGCCAACTTCCGGCCGGGGTCGGTCGCGTAACACGTTACGTTACACGTAACGCCTCCCCCGCGGCTGCCAGTCGCCCGCAAAGGCCGGCAGGTCTGCGTCAGCCTCCCGGAAACCCGCAGCGGGCCTGGCTCCCGCGCTTGCGCGCGATGGCACGAGGCTGCCTTGCCAGAGTTGGCATTGCCCTTGCTGGTTCTGGTGCAGGGCGCTGGCCACGAAGCCAACGCCGGCAAACCGGAGGAGACAAGGATGAGCTGGACGAACCGTGGAGCGGCCGCCTGGGAGCAAGTCCTGGGGCGCAGCCGCGAGGCACATGCCGTGGTGATCGATGACATGCCGGTGTACCGGCACGGAGTCATGCGGCTGCTCGGGGAAATGCCGGGCATTGGCCGGGTCGAACTCGTGGAGACGGATGCGCTGGCGGCACGCAATGCGCGCCTGCCGGCTCCGGCATTGCTCGTGTTCGGCATGCCGCCGGATCTTGCCGACGGCTGGCACCTGCTGCGCCTGGCCAGCCTGGTGCTGAAGCCAAGGCGCCTGCTGCTGGTCTCGGATAATATGTGGCTGCGTCTGCCGCCAGGCCTCGACGGCCGATTTGCCCGCTCCCTATCCAGGTCCGCTTCGCTCGCAACGGTCGAACGGGACGTGCGCGCGCTACTGGAGCTTCCGTCCGCTGCGGAAGCCCCGCCCGGGCAAGACGCCGGGTCCGTAGCCTTCCAACGCCCGTTCCACGTGCTCGCGTAAGCCGTTCATGCGGCCACGGACTGCCTGCAACGGCCGCGCACTACTTATAGAGCTGCGGCGAACCCAGCACGAAAACTCTTGCGCTCCGGAGAAATAAGAAGGCCCCACGGGTTACGTGGGGCCAGACGGAACTGCAGGCAAGTCGCCTTACGGCCGGTCAACCGAAATATCGTAGAAACTATTGGCCGGATTGACGCTGATCGCCACGGTCAGGCCTGTGTTTGCCACGTTCATGCCGATAACCTCAGCGGCATTTGGTGCGGCAGGGCGATAACGCAGCCCATCCGACGGCATGTTGTTATGCCAAAGATCGACGCGACCGTCGTTACGTTGACGAGTATAGGTATTTGCTGCCGTGTCGACGGACGTCACCGTGTTCGAATACTCCGAGATTTCGGTCCCCCCGTTGATATTGATCACAGCATCCCAGTAGGCGTTGACGGCCCCCACGGCCGGCAGACCACGCGGCGTCGGCCGCTTTGCGATCATGAAGCCGCCCTGGTGCACGATCACAACCGCGACGCCGCCATCGACGCCCTTGAAGGCGAACGCTCGGGCCGTTCCTGTCGAATCCGGGACATTGAATCCGCCATCCGCGTTGACTGACACGACCGGAAGGTCTTCCGCAGGCCAGGGCGAGCAGCCGCTCAACCCGCAGTCGGCACCGCTGGCGAACTTTCCAGTGCTGTCCACGGTGAACTTGATCAGCCCCGGCGCGAGCGTGCCGCCGCCCTCGGGCCGTTCGAAGCCCATGGCGATCCAGTCTCCGGTGATTTCGCTCAGCGGAATGGTCTGGTCAGGAATCACCAGGCTGGATGGGCCGTTGCGGCGCTCAAGGCCGATACCGGACTTGGAGACCAGCAGCCTGGCGTCGGTGTTGCCGAAGCGGCAGGCCTGCGTGTCGTTCGCCTGGAATTGTTCGACCGCCCCGGTCGTATCGTTCGTCTGCGTCAGCTTGACCGCATCGATTGTGAACCTCTGCACGCTGTTGGCAGTGAGGCCAACCTTCTGGTACTTGCCGCTGCGGAACGTCGCGCAGGTTGCCGACGCGGGCTGGAGAATGGTTTGCACGCCGGCTGCCGAGCCGCTATTGGACGCGACAGCAGCAGACAGCTGGGAAAGGGAGGTTTGCGACGACTCGAGCGCGGCGCCGAGCGTATCGAGCTTCTGGTCAAGCGCATTGCCCGGCGTGTCGCCGTGCGCGGCGACCAGCGTGCCCTTGAGCGGGTCCACACCAGCGAGATCGACCGTCCCGGAAAGGATCAGTTTGACGGACTCCACCGCAGTGGCTACACCGTCCGTGGTCAGCTTCGCCTGTGCCTGAGCGTCAAAGCTGTTGAAGAAGTCCTGGGTGCTGCCGCCTGCGATCGACGCAGTGATCAGTTCGGTGAGAGGCGTGATATTGGCGGCGGCAGTCGTGCCGGTTCCAGCTTCCACGACGGAGTGAAGGATCGTGCCGTCGGGGGTCGTTACGCTGAGCACGCACGGACGCGTGGCGTCGGGAATGCTGATGGTAAACGTCCCGTCGGCGGCTGTGGTGGCGGTACCACTGCCGTTGGCGCACTTGGCCTGGACCGTGGCATTGGGCAACGCGGAACCCACGGCGGCCGTTCCCGCGATGGTGGTGGCCGGTGTGCCAGGCGTCGACGGCGTCGATGGCGCCGACGACTGGGTGTCCGAGGACCCGCCTCCGCACGCGGTCAGTGCTGCCGCTGCAATAGCGGATATTAGAAGTCTGATTTTCATGGTTTTGATTTCCCCCTGTCGTATGAATGAATGCAAGCTCGTTGCCTCACCCGTTCCCTGTGGGCGATCGAAACCACCCGGGGGCGATTCTGCGAAGAACGCAGAGCGACGCGCATCATTCATTCAGATGAAAATCTGCAGATACCCCCAATGAGAGGGGCATAAATCCCCTGACAGCTTGGGCAAGCTAGGCGGGTCCGTAAGAGACCGTCAGCGTCGCGACAATCAGGCAATCGCTGAATTAGAGAGCTTTGGGGAGAAGGGGAATTGCCAAGGGATCATCTCATCGGGGACCTCTATGAGGCCGCAGTCCGGGAGGACGGCTTTCTGGAGGTGTTTCAGACAGTCGCCGAATCATTGGGCGCCAATGTATTCCATATGTTCAGCTGGGATGCACTGCGCAACGCCCCGCGTCTGTCCATCTACACGCCCGACAGGGACTGGGATGCCATCGTCGAGAGTTACGATCAGTACTACGGCGCATTGGATCCACGGCGCAGCTTTGTCGAATCCGCGGCCCTAGGCGAATTTGTCTGCTGCCAGGACCGCCTTACCGAGCAAGACGTTGCGCGCAGCGAGTTTTTCCAGGACTACCAGCTTCCGTCAGGGTTGCGCTATCTGCAGGGCGTACGCCTGGCTCGCGCCGGCAGTGATGACATTCTGCTGGGCTTGCTGCGAGCGAAAGACAGGCCGCCATACACACTGGAAGAGCGCGCCGCGGCGGCGGGCCTGGTCGGGCACCTGCAGCGCTCCATCAACCTCTGGCAGGACGCCAGGATCCTGCATCGCGACGCCGCGCTTGGCAATGAACTGATGGAGCAGCTGGGCCTTGCGGTGTTCACGCTGGACAGGCGTTTTCGGCTGGTCTTTGCCAACCAGGCTGCCGAAACGATGCTGCGCGCAAGCGCCTGTTTGAAACTGGAGCATGGGCGCCTGGCCGCGGCCACAGCCGCCGAGAATGATGGCCTGCAGGCGGCCATGGCGCGCGTGGGAAAGACGCGCAAGGGCGAAAGCCCGGCGTTGCGGGCCGCATCGGGAGCCTCTCCCGAAATATTCCTCAACATCGCATGCGTTCCCGGCCAGGACACGCGCGCGGCGTTTGGCGATGCAACCCTCCTGGTTACAGCCAGGCGGCGCGGCACGGCGCCGCTGGTAACCGCAAGACAGTTGCAGGGGGCCTTCAGGCTGTCAGCGGCCGAGGCGGCTGTGGCTGAAGCGTTGATTTGCGGCAAGACCCCTGACGAGTACGCCGCCAGCGCCAGGGTCTCGCTCGCCACCGTGCGTACGCAGTTGCGGGCGATTTTCGACAAGACAAACACGCGATCCCAAGCGGAAGCCGTTGGGGCAATGCTGTGGGTGCTGTCGCAGGCGGGGGGTGATCGCTAGGATGGCCTGATGCCGGGGCGCCCGCATCGCCGCGCGTGCCTCCTTCATCCATGTAAAAGAACCGACACGCCGCTCGCCAGAGTAAGGGGGCCCGAGACTCCCTTGCGCAATCCGTTGGAAAAAGCCGTCCGCCCTATCTTTCCAAGCGAGCGCCAAGCAGAACCCCGATTGCTGCGATAGCAAAGTACATCAGGTTTCCGATACGCAGGCCGGCTGCGCCCACCGAGAGGAATAACCTGCTGGCGGACAGGAAGAACAACGACAGGAAGAAGAGGTTCTGCGCACCCGCACCGCCGTGGCGCGCTGACAGGTAGAAGTTCATGCGTCAGGCAGGAACGTTCGAGCCAAACCGGTGCGAGAATAGCCGTGCCGCATTGATTCAGTGGTCTGAATCCAAAATTAACCTGCGCAGACTCTCTCCGGCCAGTGGCATTTCGTGAAGCCGCTTGCCCGTCGCATCAAAAATCGCATTGGCGATGGCACCGCTGGTCGGCCCCATTGCCGCCTCGGCGACGCCCAGGAACGGACTACCCGACCGGTCGATCAGATGAGTGTTAATGCTCGCGGGCACGGCCGAGAAGCGCATGATCGGGTAGCTGCTCCAGTCAAAGCTTCTGATTTTTTCCTGATCGTATTTCAGCTCCTCATAAAGCGTCCAGCTGGCGGACTGAATAATACCGCCCTCGATCTGGTTGTGGATGCCGTCCGGATTGACGATCTGGCCGCAATCGACCGCCACCTCCGCACGCTCGAGTCGCACATCGCCGGTGGCCTTCTCAACGTAGACTTCGACAGCAATCGCGACATAGCCCATCAGATTCTTGTACTTCGCAAAGCCGAATCCAACCCCGTATCCAGGCTTGCGTGGTGGGCGAGGCCATCCGAACTTTGCTGCCGCGAGACGAATGACATCCTGTGCCCGTGAATCGTCGAGATGCTTCAGGCGAAATGCCACCGGATCGATGTGCGCCGCTGAGGCAAGCTCATCCATGAAGCTTTCGATGGCGAACACGTTGGTATGCGCCCCGAGTGATCGCATCGCCGACGTGTTGAGGGGCATGGTCGGCGAGAAATTGTTGACTACCTGAATGTTCGGGAGCTTGTAAAGGGGTATCGCATTTCTGTCCCCTCCCCCTTCCGGCTGACGCATCGGCACGGAAGGCGCCGAGACAAAAGGCCTGGCAAGCAACCGCGCCGGGACCAGACGTCCGGCATTCACTATACGCTCGTTGTGGGAACTGCTCCAAAGCGCATACGTCCAGTTTACGATCGCACCACTGGCGTCAATCGATGCGCTTAACTCACTGACCATCGCCGGTGTGAAGTGGTCCCACATATGCTCCTGGTCTCTCATCCACTGGAGACGCACCGCCCTGCCGGGCAATTCGCGGGCGAGCAGCGCGGCATGCGCCGCCGCATCATCGGCGCCATTGTGCCCATAGCAGCCGGATCCCTCCACATGGATGCAGCGCACTTTGTCCTTCGGCATGGAAAGCATCTCGGCTAGCGCGTCGCGCAACGGATAGACGCCTTGCGAGTGCGTCCATACGGTCATACGACCGTTCTCGAAGCGCGCAATGGAGCAGGACGGCCCGATCGAGCCATGCATCAGGTAACGCTTGGCAAACCTGGCGCTAAGGGTTTTTGCCGTCGGGGGAGATGGCGACTTTGTGTTGGCGACCTCTATCCTTTCGGTTGCAATTGACTTGAGCTCTTGATGCACGGTGGAAGGGTCGGGAAGCTTCCGACCGGGACTCCAACGGCTGCCCGCAGACAGCTTCCGCTGCGCCTCCACGGCCTGCCATTCGCCTTTTGCCACCACCGCCAGCAGATCGCCGTCCCTGACGATTTTGAGCACGCCAGGCAGGCGCATTACCTCGTCTTCGTTTATCCCGAGCAATCTGGATCCATAGGAAGGCGGCAGCACGGCACGGGCATGGATCATGTTGTCCATTTGCATATCCTGGACGTAACTGGCAGCCCCGGTGACCTTACCGGGGATATCCAGTCGTTGCACGGACGTGCCTATCACCCGAAACGTCGAAGGGTCCCTTAGCGGCGATGTCCTGGTGGCCTTCCGGTGCAGGTTCACGGTCTGCACGAGTTCACCGAAAGTGAGTGAGCGTCCGTCCGGGGCGCTGACCCTGGCATCCGCCACGGTCAACCTGGCCCGGTCCACGCGAAGCCGCCTGGATGCAGCCTCGACAAGCAGTCCCCGCACCTGGGCCGCGGCATTCAGCAGCGCGCTGCCACTGTCGGCCATCGTATGGCTGCCAGCTGTCAGTCCCTCGTCCGGGGAGGCGCCAGTGTCTGCCGTCAGGAAGGTGATCAAGGATGGCGCCATATTCAGCTCTTCCGCGGCGACCTGAAGCAGTGCCGTGCGCACCCCGGTACCAAGCTCGACCTTTCCTGTGTATACGGTCACCTTGTTGTCCGGCGCGATCTTGATCCACGCATCGAGGAACGGATTGGTCTTCAGGCTCCCGGCCAGCGTCTCCAGTTCTCTGGATACGTACACCGCCGCGCCTTCGTCGGCAATGACTTTCTGAGCCCTGGAATTAGCGCCCGGCAGGAGACTGAAGCCGACAACCAGCGACCCCGAGATCAGGAAGCTCCGCCGACTTTGATCGAAATCGTTGTCGTCGGTACTCATCACGCGCCTCCCACCTTGCCGTGGCGCCCCTTCCCCTGCGTGTTCACAGCGGCTCGGATCGCCGCCAGAATCCGCATATGCGTGCCGCAACGACAAAGGTTCGGTTCCATATGCGCCCGCAACTCCGCTTCCGTCGGCCTGGGGTTCTGCTCGAGCAGTGCCTGTGCGCGCATGATCATGCCCGCGATACAGTAGCCGCACTGCGCTGCCTGATGATCAATAAAGGCCTTTTGCAACGGCCCGGGCTTCTCTTTGGTGCCGAGGCTTTCAATGGTTCGCACCGGCCGGCTGCCAATGGCGGAAACGGGCATCAGGCAGGAAAAGACCGGACGGGCGCCCACGATCACAGTGCATGCGCCGCATTGGCCAAGGCCACAGCCGAACTTCGCACCATGGAGTTGCAGTTCATTACGCAGGGCGTAGAGCAGCGGCGTGGACGGATCGATGTCGAGATCGTGCCGAACCCCGTTTACGGTGATATTAATCATCTCGAATTGTTCTCCATTCTGATCTCGGACACCGTTTTCGCGACTTCCGTCCATGCCGGCTCCTGAGAATAGGCGGCACGCAGATAGCCCGCAAGATCAGCAAGCTGGTCATCACGCAAGGACTCAGAGAACGGGGGCATGAAATGGATTGACCCCGCGCCTTGCCAAGGGACGCCGTTCATCAACATCTGAATGACATTGCGTGGGCTTCGCGCATTCACGGCCGTGCTGGAGGCAAGCCCTGGACGTCCGCCAATCGCCTGCATCGGTGCGCCATTGCCATGACAGGCGGCGCATGCAGCATTGAAGAGCGCTTCGCCGCGACGCACGCTATCGCCTTCCGGCGGCCTTCCCACATTGGAGACTGGCTGCATGGCGGCCACAGTGCCGGGCTTTTGAATAGAAAGGATGTAGGTCGCGATTGCTTCGACATCGCTCACGGGCACAGTGGCGAGCTCCTGCGTCACCGGGAGCATTGGACCTGCTGCGGCACCATGCTCGCTGGCGCGGCCGGTGCGAAGGTAAGTCACGAGCTGCGCCTTGGTCCAGGGGACTACCGCACTGCCCAGCGCATCCAGCGCCGGTGCCTCCCAACCGTCGACCAGCCCTCCCCCGAAGGCCTTTCCGGACTTCTCGCCACCAATCAGGTTGAGGGGCGAATGGCACGCCGCGCAATGTCCGGTGCCGTCGACCAGCATGCGCCCCCGGTTCCACTCTGCGCTCTCGGATGGCTCGGGCTTTTGTTCCCCTGGTTTCAGGAACAGGACGTTCCAGAAGGCCACAAACGGCCGAAAGTTAAGGGGAAAGATCAGATCATTGTCCGGAGCTTTTGCTTCAACCGGATCCAGGCTCATCAGGTAGGCATAGGCTGCGGCAATGTCGCCGTCCGACATCCTGGTGAAGTGAGTGTATGGGAATGCCGGATAAAGTTGATGACCATCGCGCGCTATGCCACGACGCATCGCTCGCGTAAATGCCTCCAGGGACCACGAGCCAATGCCCGTGGCGGCGTCAGGGGTGATGTTGGTCGAATAGATCGTGCCAAAGGGCGTCTCCAGCG
The DNA here is from genome assembly GCF_058795055.1 of Cupriavidus sp. GW823-FHT06D04. Classification (NCBI taxonomy): domain Bacteria; kingdom Pseudomonadati; phylum Pseudomonadota; class Betaproteobacteria; order Burkholderiales; family Burkholderiaceae; genus Cupriavidus; species Cupriavidus sp. GW823-FHT06D04. The sequence goes on from NZ_JBXAHL010000003.1 coordinate 245,653, forward strand.
GCAAGCCACCAGCAAACGGTTTCCCGCCCTTGGCGGTATGGCAAACGAAGCAATCACCAAGTGCGACGACCCGAGCGCCATAAATCCTCGTCTGACTGTCCCATGAACTGACCGGCGGTGCAGGCACGCTGGCAAGGGTCGGCTCCCACATGTTTACTGCTGCAGCACTGCAGGCCACCACCGTGGCGCTCAGTGCAGCTATTAGCAGATTCCTCTTTCTCATCGCTGCACCATTGGAGATCAACACTTCACTCGATGTCAATTTGCCGGCAGCACCCCCGATGTGCCCGCCATGGGCCAGCAACGATACGCGCTGTCGCTCAAAGGGAGGACGGGCGCCTCAGACACCCGCTCGCCTGACACAACCCTGGGCGCGCCTCCCGAGCGAGCTTTCAGCCATTCTAGTAGCGCACCGCGGCTGCAAAGCATTGCTTGGCACGCAAAGGTCGGTTGCGCGGGCACCCTCTTCCGATCTGTCATGACCATGCCTATGCTTGCCCCCACACTCCCTTGTCAGGGGCAGCCGACTTTCTGGATGAGATTTGACATGACCGACGATCTGATATGCCCATGGCCCCCAGGCGCGCTCGCGAGCTTGACTCGCATACGCGCTGGCTTTCGCTTCAGTGCCGGCGCGGTGAGGTCCGTGCTATGACTTCGCACAAGCGTCGACGGGCCATTGTGATCGGCGGCTCGCTGGGGGGACTGTTCACTGCATCTGTGCTGCAGGCGATCGGGTGGGAAGTGGCCGTATTCGAGCGCTCTCCCGGGCAGTTGGAAAGCCGGGGCGGCGGATTGGTCCTGCAACCGGACGTACTGGAAGCGTTTCGATTTGGCGGCGTCCGGAGGCCGCCGGAAATGGGAGTTCGGTCGAAGTATCGAATCTTCCTGGACCCTCATGGCGAGATTGTCGAGCGGCTGCTTATGCCGCAAACGCAGACTGCATGGAGCATCCTGTACAGTCTTCTCAAGGAATCGCTGCATCCCGGCCTGGTTCATGCTGGCGAGGCACTTGTCCGTCTCGAGCAGCTTGGAGATGAGATGCTGGCAACCTTTGCGAGTGGCCGGGTGGAGCGTGCTGACCTCCTGGTAGGTGCCGACGGGCCCCGTTCCACCGTACGGCAATGGTTGTCACGGGGCGATGCGCCGGCCTATGCGGGCTATGTCGCGTGGCGCGGGCTGCTGCCTGAGGGAAGCCTCGATCGGGAGGTTACAGCACGCCTTACCAATGCGTTTGCATTTCAGCAAGGCCCGGATCATCAAATGCTGACCTACCTCATTCCAGGCGAAGACGGCTCCATACGCCCGGGCGAGCGGCGCCTGAACTGGGTGTGGTACCGCAACCTGGCCGCAGGGCGATGCTGGATGCGGCCCTGACGGACCGGGACGGCCGTCGGCGCTCCCACTCCATCCCGCCGGGCGCGCTGAAATATCTCCATGGCGACGCGTTGAGGAAGGCAGCAAGCCTGAGTCTGGCGCCCGTCTTCCAGCGACTGCTGCTGTCGACAAAGGAGCCCTTCATGCAGGTCATCCAGGATTATCAGGCTCCAAAGATGGTCTTTGGACGCGCGATCCTGCTTGGCGACGCAGCCTTCGTCGCCCGGCCCCATACCGGGGCCGGTGCGGGCAAGGCAGCCGCCAATGCCCTGGCACTCGGCAAGGCGCTGCGTGATACAGGAACGGACATAGATATAGGCCTCGCGACTTGGCAGCAAAGCCAGTGGGCAGAGGGCAAGCGCATGGCCCAATGGGGCATGTCGTTGGGCAGCACGATCATGGGGTTGTAGCAGGTAGCGGGCCACACGATGGCCAGTAGACGGGGCGCTTAGCCTGAGCCTACCACCATGCAACGGCTCGTCATTGGTGCAATCCGGCGACCGCGTGAGCGTGCCGCCAGCATGGACTACATTCAGCCAGTGGCTATGCCTGAGAACTCAAAGGTTCAGCAGACGTGCCGCGTTGCCCCCAACGACCATGCGCTTCTGGTCATCAGGCAGAGCGAGACGATCCAGGAAGCGCACGGGTTGCTCATAGCCCATGTCGAAGCAATAGTCGCTGCCCAGCACGAGGCGGTCCGCCCCAATGTTCCGAATGAGAAAGTCAAGGGTTGGGCCGGAGTGCGAGATCGTATCGTAGCTAAACCGGCGCAGGTAGCTGCTGGGCTTCTGTGCCAGGCGCTTCGTTTCCGAACGCATCGACCAGCCCGCATCTATCCGCCCGACAAGGATTGGCAGAGCGCCACCCGCGTGAGGCAGAGAGAAGTGCAACGCGGGATACTTGTCCAACACCCCGCCCAGAATCAGATGGGACGCAGCGATCGCGGTATCAAACGGATTGCCGAGCAAGTTGCTCAAATAGAAGTCGGCCAGTCGCGCGCCGCCGACTGTTTGCTGGGGATGAAGAAAGATCGGCAGATTCAGCTGCTCGATGCGCTTGAATATCGGCGAAAACAACGGGGCATCGAGGTCACGATTGTTGATGTTCGTTCCCATGTAGATGCCGCGCACGCCCGGTAATCCCGCCGCAAATTCAAGTTCATCGATCGCGTCGTTCGCATTCAGCATCGGCAGCGTTGCCAGTACGACAAACCTGGTGGGATGCTTCCGGTGGACATCGGAGGCCGCGGTGTTCCATGCTCTGGCGAGCTTTGCATTGAGTGTGCGATCGGCCCAGTAGACCATTGGCACACTCAGGGAGATGGCCTGGACGTCGACCCCTGAATTGTCCATGTCCCGGACGCGTTGCTCCACGTCGATAAATTTCATGGGCAGGGGCCCCAGTCCGCCGGCAGGCGTCTGGAACGTGAAGGAGTCGTCGTTGCGGAAAAAGTGGCCGCCGAACTGCTTCCCTTCACCACCCAGAAGCCCCAGGAAGCTTTCGGAATAATAGTGCGCGTGTATGTCGATCGAAAGCGGTTTGCCGGTGCTCGCAGCGGCCGTGGACGGCTGCGAAGCCAACGCTGGCAATCCTGCCATCATGCCCGCGGCGATTGCACTCACCGAACCAAGCAGTCGACGCCGGTTGGGCGATACGCAGCAAGGACAATCCATGTCTCTGTCTCCTTTTATTGTTGAAGTTTCAAGCACCACTTGCCTTCATCCGGCCTATTCCGGCGTGTGGCCAGCGCGACTTGGAGGGCGCTGACCATGCATACGCGGAGTACAACGCCAGTCAATTTATCGAATGATTATTTGCGTGGCAGTGTAGGACGGTGGGCTCCAATCAGAAAGCGCAGAAAGATCGGGGATTACCCTATTGTCGCGGCTCGATGTGCGCCGGCGGCGGGGATCGGCGCCAGGACGCGGCCCGATAAGAGTCCAGCTACGCTCTCTTGGTCGCACACCAGCCGATAGCACCTAGGGTAAATCCTCACACGCATCACGCTTGGCCCTCCGAACCAGCTCGCCTACAATTTATCTATCGATCACTTATCGCTCGATAAATAGCAGAGGCAACCATGGCAATTACGAAACTAGCGCACTACTCGATCCGCACCACGGACCTCGACCGGTCGTGCGCCTTCTATCAACGCATTCTTGGTTTCCGTCAGGGATATCGCCCGCCGTTCGATTTCCCCGGCACCTGGCTGTACCTGGGAGATGACGAAAGCGAGTTCGGCGTGGTGCACATCATCGGCGTCGATCCAGACAACCTCGGCGGCCTGAGTGCCTATCTGGGTGACCGTCATCTCCCGGTTTCCGGCACCGGCACCGTCGACCACATCGCCTTCCTTGCCACCGGTGTTCAGGAAATGTGGGCGAAGCTGAAAGCCGAAGGCATGGCCTGGCGCGACCGCACGGTGCCGAGCCTCGGCCTGCACCAGGTGTTCATCGAAGACCCGTCTGGCGTCACCATCGAGCTGAATTACCCCGCCGCAGAAGTCGCGGGCCTTGACATCCCAGGTGGCAGCGCGACTGCGCACAGCATGGCAGTGACAGGAGAATGATCATGACAATGTTTTCCAGGCAGCCCAAGGCGATCGTAGTGGGTGGCTCGCTGGGCGGGCTCTTTGCGGCCAATCTTCTGTCTCGCGACGGCTGGGACGTCGAAGTCTTCGAGCGTGTTCCTGAAGCGCTCGCAGGCCGCGGTGCCGGCATTGTCACGCACCCCGAGTTGTTCGAAGCGCTGGCCGCGGCAGGTGTCCAGGTCGACGATTCGATCGGTGTGCGCGTGCAGTCGCGCCTGACGCTGTCACAGGACGGTTCAGTGCTCTCGCAGCGAGAAATGCCTCAGACGCTGACGGCGTGGGGCAAGATGTATCAGGTGCTGCGCGCAGCCTTCCAATTGGGTTGCTATCGACCGGGGGGAAACGTGGTTTCCGTCGAGAGCGAGCCGGGTCGTGCCGTCGTGACCCTCGATGATGGCTCCGCGCATTCTGCCGATCTTGTCATTGCCGCCGACGGTTTTCGCTCCGCGCTGCGCGAGCGTCTGCTGCCTCATGTCCAGCTCCAGTACGCGGGCTACATTGCGTGGCGCGGCCTGGTGGACGAAATGGCGCTCAGCGAGTCCACGCGGGATGCGCTGTTCGAAAAGTTCGCGTTTTGCCTCCCACCGCACGAGCAGATTCTCGGCTACCCGGTGGCCGGCCAAGACAACAGCACCCAGCCCGGCGAGCGACGCTATAACTTCGTGTGGTATCGCGCCACCAGCGAGGACATCGATCTGCCCAATCTGCTGACCGACGCCAGCGGCAAGCGCTGGTCGGGTGGTATTCCCCCTACGCTGATCCGCCCCGAGGTGCTCGCGGACATGGAAGAAGCGGCGCTGACCCTGCTCGCGCCCCAGTTTGGCGAAGTCGTGACAAAGGCCGCGCAACCGCTGTTCCAGCCAATCTTTGATCTTGAAGTCCCGCGCATGGCGTTCGATCGCGTCGCGCTGTTGGGCGATGCCGCCTTCGTGGCGCGACCCCACTGCGGTATGGGTGTGACCAAGGCTGCAGGCGATGCCATGGCACTGGTGAAGGCGCTGCGGGCTCACGACACCGTGCCGGCGGCGCTCGAAGGCTACAGCGCTGAGCGCGTTCAGGTGGGGGCGGCGATCGTCCAGCACGCCCGCCACCTCGGCGCCTACATGCAGGCCCAGCTCAAGGACGAGACCGATCGCCAGATGGCCGAGCGCTATCGCACGCCGGAAGCAGTCATGCGCGAGACGGCGGTGTCGACGCGATTCTGATCGCATTACCGCATACCGCTATCCCCGGCGGCGGTGCTCTGCCAGCCAGTTACGCTGCCGCCAACAATAGAGAAGATCCGTCCAAATGGAGACAAGCATGGAACACCTTGCCGCAACGTATCCGCCAAGCGGTGATGAGGCAACATCGACGCCGCTTCCCCCACCCAATCCGGTGCTCAGCAACCCGGCATTCCAGGCGCTGGTCCGCGCGCGCCGCAGCTTCGCGTATACGCTTACGACTCTCATGCTGGCGGTGTACTTCGGGTACATCCTCACGCTCGCCTTCAACCCGGCGCTGCTCGGACGTCCATTGACGCCGGGACAGCCAATGTCCATCGGCATTCCGATCGGATTCGGCATGTTCGCGATCACCTTCTTCCTCGTCGCCCTGTATGTCCATCGTGCCAACACCGTGCATGACGCGATGATTCACGCGATTCGCGAAGGGGCGGAAAAATGAAGCGACTCTCACTGTTCATTGCATTGTTTTCGGCCACCTTGCCAGCCATCGCCGCCACACCGACGGTCGGCCAGGGGCTGAACGTCATCGCCATCGTGATGTTTCTGGTCTTCGTCGCCTCAACGCTGCTGATTACGCGCTGGGCCGCCAGGAACACCCACAGCGTTGCAGATCACTACGCCGCGGGGGGCAAGATCACCGCCATGCAAAACGGCTGGGCCATCGCCGGCGACTATATGTCCGCCGCGTCCCTGCTCGGCATCTCCGCACTTGTCTTCACCAGCGGCTATGATGGTCTGATCTATTCGATCGGCTTTCTGGCAAGCTGGCCCATTATCCTGTTCCTGATTGCAGAGCCACTGCGCAACCTGGGCCGGTTTACCCTGGCCGACGTGGTCTCCTACCGCTTGCAGCAACGCCCGATCCGCGCGTTCTCGGCGTCGAGCTCGATCGTCATCGTGCTGCTTTACCTGGTTTCGCAAATGGTGGGCGCGGGCAAGCTGGTGGAGCTGCTGTTCGGCTTCAACTACACGGCGGCAGTAGTGCTGGTCGGTGTGCTGATGGTCATCTATGTCTTTTTCGGCGGCATGCTGGCGACGACGTGGATCCAGATCATCAAGGCTGTCCTCCTGCTGGCAGGCGCGGGATTCATGGCGTTCATGGTGCTGGGCCGCTTTGGCTTCAGCCTCAATACCTTGTTCGCCGAGGCTATCGCGGCCCACGGCAAGCACGCCGCGATCATGAGTCCGGGAGGCCTTGTCTCCGATCCGGTCTCGGCCGTCTCCCTCGGGCTCGCGCTAATCTTCGGCACAGCGGGACTACCGCATATCCTGATGCGCTTCTTTACGGTCGCTGACGTCAAGGCGGCGCGCAAGAGCATCCTGTATGCGACCGGCATCGTCGGGAGTGGCTACGCGCTGATCATCATCATCGGCTTCGGCACGATTGCGCTCGTTGCCAACGACCCGCTGTATCACAACGCCTCGGGCGCGGTAATCGGCGGCGTCAACATGGTCGCCGTGCATCTGGCGCATGCCGTAGGTGGCAACGTCTTCCTTGGCTTCATCTGCGCGGTGGCATTCTCTACCATCCTGGCGGTGGTTGCGGGCCTGACGCTGGCTGGCTCATCGGCCATCTCCCATGACCTTTATGCCAAGGTGCTGCGCCAGGGCACGGCGACGGACAAGGACGAAATGCGGGTGTCGCGCATGACGACACTGGTGCTCGGGGTGTTGTCGATCCTGCTGGGCATCCTTTTTGAGAAGCAGACCATCGCTTTCATCGTCAGCCTGACGTTCTCCATCGCCGCCAGTTCTAACTTTCCCGTGCTGCTGCTCTCCATTTACTGGCGCGGGCTGACCACGCGGGGTGCCGTCGTCGGCGGCTCGCTCGGCTTGTTGACTGCGGTGCTGCTGACGGTGCTGAGCCCGACGGTCTGGGTCCAGGTGCTGGGACACGCGAAGGCGATCTATCCCTACGAATATCCGGCGCTGTTCTCGATGCTGGTCGCGTTTGCGGGAATTTACGTCTTCTCTGTGACTGACAAATCCGCTCGCGGCGCGCGGGAGCGCGGTGCCTTCCGCAATCAGCTGGTGGATTGCGAGCTGGGCTTGATCAAGCGTCAATAAGCGGGGGCTGCGGCGGAGTGTCCGGCGCCAGTTCCGCCGGACTCCCATCACCGCGGCGGAGGGCTAGCCGTGCACGCCCGGGCTGATTCGGCATATTCCAATTTATCACTTGATTGGTACAATGGAAGCGGCAACCCCCATCCGGGGCTCTGCACAGGTGAACAAATGGAACGAGGCGCCACCACAGCCAAGCACGGCATACCGGCCAAGCCCGGCAAACGGCTGCTCCCGGAAGAGCGGGAACAGCAGATTGTCCAGAAGGCCATCGAGCATTTCACCCGGAATGGTTTCTCCGGCAGCACCAGGGAGCTGGCGAAGCAGATCGGCGTTACGCAGCCGCTGCTTTACCGCTATTTCGAGAGCAAAGATGCCCTGATTGAGCGCGTCTACAATGAGGTCTTCCAATGGCGGCCAGATTGGGAGCGGCAAATCGCCGACCGGTCTACTCCGCTGGCGCAGCGGCTCTACGCCTTCTACCTCGACTATGCGTCAGTGATCTTGCGCGAGGAGTGGATCAGGATCTTCATTTTCGCCGGCCTGACGCGCGAAGGCATCAACAACAAATACCTCAGCAAGCTTCGCAGCAAGGTCTTCCTGCCCGTGCTGGCCGAAGTCCGGGCAGAGTACGGTATCCCGGAACCGCGCAGCGCCGCCGAGCTTGATGCCGAGGTCGAGATGATCTGGAGTCTGCACGCCGCCATCTTCTATCTGGGCGTGCGCAAATGGGTCTACGGGCTCAAGGTCCCGGCTGACCTGGGCGGCGTTGTGCGCCAGAAGGTCGATATTTTTCTGCAGGGCGCGCCCGCCGTCATGCTGAGCCTTCGGCGTCCGGTCGCCTGATGCCGTCGCATGCCGCATAGCGTAAGCGCATTGCCAGTGCGGATGTCTGAACCGCCTGAACGCCCTCCCGTCAGACCAACGCTTCGTGCAGCCCACCATCAACGAGACGGGAGGCAGGATCTTGTCAACGGCGACAGGCGGCGTGATACGCTTTCCTGAGGGTCCACGCCGATCCCTGCCACCCGGAGTGCTCTGACATGGACAAGCTGCTGGCATTGAGAGTTTTTGTCGAGACTGTCGACGCCAAGGGCTTCTCTTCTGCGGCCAGACGGTTGAGCCTTGCCACCTCGTCCGTGACGCGCATGATGGACAGTCTCGAGGAAGATCTCGGTGCGGTCCTATTGAACCGGTCGACCCGGCAGGTCACGGTATCCGCAGCCGGTGCCGCCTACTACCAGCGCGCGCGAAAGATCCTGGATGCCGTTGCGGAAGCGGACGCCCAGATCGCCGACCGCGGCGACACGCCAGTCGGCCAACTGCGCGTCTCGCTGCCGGTTGCGTTCGGGCGGCGTTGCATCGCGCCTTTTCTGGGCGGTCTGCTGGCACGTTATCCCAAGCTCGAGCTGGAAGTGACGCTGACGGACGAGATCGTGGACTTGCTTAGCGAGCGTATTGACTTGTCCATCCGGCTTGGCAGTGCGGCATCGTTGGATGATGTGGTTGCGCGCCAGATCGGCACGTTCCGCCGCAAGGTAGTAGCCAGCCCGGGCTATCTCCTGCGCCACAGCCTGCCCGCAGCACCACTGGACCTGGCGGGGCACGAGTGCTTGCGGTTCAGCTATGACGTGGGGCAGCAAGTCTGGACCTTTGTCCGTGACGGCGAAGAGATGCAAGTCCCCGTTCGTGGCAACTTCAGAAGCAACAATTCCGAGGTACTGCGCGAGCTAGTGATGTCCGAAGCAGGTATCGCGCTGTTGCCGGACTGGCTTGTCGCAGAAGACATCCAACGCGGAAACCTGACGTCGCTCTTCGATGACTGGTCCGTCAACCCGAACCGCGCCACTTCCGCCATCTCAGCACTCTTCCTGCCCAACCAGCGCGGGTCAAGGCGTATTGGCGCGTTTCTCGACTTTCTTGGCGAGATTCCCGGGCCGACTTATCGGGGCAATACCGCACGGTAGTCCCCCGCCACTGCCAGTGCGAAACACTGGCCATGGTGGCACGGAATCCTGTGATGGTACCCGTACCCGGCGCCTGAACCATCGTGCGCCGTCAAGCACTCATCCGGCAGCCGGGGTACCAACCAACGCAACCTCACCTTGCCGCCCACGCAATGCTTCTTTGCGCGGCAGACCGATTCTCCCCGGATGCACCGGCCCCTACTCTGTGAACCATCTCTTCCGAGATCAGGGCACGCCAGGCATCGCCCTGCCGCCCCGCACTGATCGTACCGACTTGATGGAGATTCACCGTGACCAAGCATCTGATGACCCCCGTTCGCATTGGTAACCATACGCTCTCGCACCGCGTCGCGATGGCGCCGTTGACGCGCTCCCGGGCAGGCCAACCGGGCAACGTTCCAACCGCGATGAATGTCGAGTATTACCGCCAACGCGCCAGCGCAGCACTGATCGTCACGGAAGCAACGCAAATCTCACAGCAAGGCCAGGGCTACGCCTGGACGCCGGGGATCCACTCCGAAGAACAGGTGCAGGGCTGGCGTGCCATCAGTGATGCCGTGCATGAGGGCGGCGGCACCATCTTTCTGCAACTCTGGCACGTCGGTCGCGTATCTCACCCGGTCTTCCAGCCTGATGGTGCGCTGCCCGTGGCACCCAGTGCGCTGCCTGTGCCTGGAAAGACGTTCATTCTGGACGAAAGCGGCAACGGTGTCTGGGGCGACGTACCGGTTCCCCAGCCGTTGACCACCTCGGGCATTCGCGACATCGTGGAGGACTACCGGCGTTCCGCCCGCAACGCCATCAGGGCAGGCATGGACGGGGTCGAGATCCACGCCGGCAACGGTTACCTCCTCGACCAGTTCATCAACTCCAACAGCAACACGCGTACTGACGCCTATGGCGGCAGCATCGAGAACCGGTCTCGTCTGCTGCTCGAAGTCGTCGACGCCGTCATTGCGGAAATCGGGGCTTCGCGGGTTGCCGTGCGGCTGACGCCAATGGGCCGCTTCATGGGCATGGGCGATGACACCCCAGAGGCCACCTTCGGCCACATTGTGCGCGCGCTGAGCGAGCGGCGCATGGCCTACTTGCATCTGGTCGAGCCGGCCATGGTCGGAACCGACAAGGACGATGACACCGATCCGCGCTGGGACGCGATCATTCGGCAACTGCGCACGGAATACCGCGGCGTGCTGATGCTCGCTGGCGGCTACGACCGCGACAGCGCGGAACAGGCGCTTGCCGACGGACGTGCGGACATCATCGCCTTTGGCCGTCCGTTCATTGCCAACCCTGACTTGCCAGCGCGCTTCCGGAACGGCTTGCCGCTGAATACGCCCGACACCGCTTCCTTCTTTGGCGGCGGGGCCAGTGGCTACATCGACTATCCGAGTGCTACCTGAGCCAGGCCTGCGTGGGATGCCTGCCCACGCAGGGAACGCGCGCTACCGGGTATCTTTCAGCTACTGCCCGGGCCGGCGAGTCCGCCCGCCGCCGTGACGCCTCGCGCTCGGCAGGTCGACAACGCCCATGCCGGATATTCCCTGGCGCACTGCGTCGACAAAGAGCCGAAGTCTTGCTGGGAGAAGCGGGCATAGGGATAGATCAAGTACATTGGCAAAGGCTCCGCCTGCCATTGCGGCAGAAGGTGCAGCAGCTCGCACTCTTTGTGAATCGGGCTTCGTGGCGTGCCTGGTGGAAGACATGTGGCGCAAGGCAGACACGCGAACCGTTAAGGCGTCCACGTGGCAAAATTGCTTCACTCGGCCGCCGTGACCAGCTCACTGGTACGACAGTTGCGGAGACATTGGTTCGATGCATCCGGTCCGGAAACACCGGCAGTTATCGACTTGAGAGCGGAACACGGCAGATGAACTCATTGTTTTCCTTCGGCACTGAGACGGGCGTCGGCTTCCAGGTCGCATGGGAGGACGGCGATCGCGTTGTCGGTCGAGGCTGGCTCCTCGGTCCGGAAGGCGAGCCGAAGGCTATGCTGGCTGTGTGGCCCGCAGCCGAGCACCCGCCCCCCTCTACCCTCGCTCGCCTCGCACACGAATACGGCTTGAAGGGTGAGCTGGACGGCAGTTGGGCGGTGCGGCCGCTAGCGCTTGTGCGGGAACATGGTCGGACTGTTTTGCTGCTTGAGGACCCCGGCGGCGAGCCACTTGCCGGGCTACTGGGCGCCCCCATGGAGATAGGTCGTTTTTTGCGCCAGGCGATCAGCATCGCCGCGGCCCTGGACCAGCTCCACCAGCGAGGTCTTATTCACAAGGACCTCAAGCCGGCCCATATCCTGGTGAATGATGCCCTTGGCGAGGCGCGGCTGACAGGCTTCGGCATTGCCACGCGCCTGTCGCGCGAGCGCCAGGGACTGGCGCCACCGGAAGAGATCGCCGGCACGCTGGCCTACATGGCCCCCGAGCAGACCGGACGCATGAACCGGCCAATCGACGCGCGCAGCGACCTGTATTCGCTCGGCGTCACGCTCTACCAAATGCTCACGGGCGCGCTGCCCTTTGCCGCCGACGACCCGATGGATCTGCTGCATAGCCATCTCGCCCGGCGGCCAGTACCGCCGGCGGAGCGGGTACCGTCGATCCCGGCCTTGCTCTCCGCCATCGTGATGAAGCTGCTCGCCAAGACGGCGGAGGAACGCTACCAGGCGGCAGCCGGACTGGAGGCCGATCTACGGCGCAGCCTGACCGCATGGGAAAGCCTGGGACGCGTTAACACCTTCCCGCTTGGCGAGCATGACCTGCCTGATCGGCCGTTGATTCCGGAACGGCTCTACGGACGGGAGCGCGAGATTGAGACCTTGCTCGCTGCCTTCGACAGGGTAGTAACCCAGGGCACGCCGGAGATTGTGCTGGTCTCCGGCTACGCCGGTATCGGGAAGACCTCGGTCGTGCTTGCGTTGCGCAGCGCACTGGCTCTCAGGAATGGCCTCTTTGCCTCGGGCAAGTTCGATCAGTACAAGCGCGACATCCCGTATGCGACGTTGGCACAGGCTTTCCAGAATCTGATCCGCCCACTGCTGGGCAAGAGCGAGGCCGACTTGGCGCCCTGGCGCGCCGCACTGGCGCAGGCGCTGGGCCCGAATGGCGGCCTCATGGTGCCGCTCATACCCGAGCTCGGGCTGATTCTGGGGCCGCAGGCGCCGGTTCCGGAGCTGCCGCCGCGCGACGAGCAGCACCGATTCCAGATGGTTTTCCAGCGCCTGCTTGCCGTCTTTGCCCAACCCGCGCATCCGCTGGCACTCTTTCTCGACGACCTGCAGTGGCTGGACGCGGCAACACTCGATCTGCTCGAGTATCTGGCGACCCAGCCGGAGGTACGCCACGTGCTGCTGATCGGAGCCTATCGGAATGACGACGTCAAGCCCGGACATCCGTTGCTACTGCGATTGTCGGCAATCCGCCAGGCCGGGGGGCGGGTAAATGACATCGCACTTTCCCCCCTTGGGTTCGAAGATGTAAGCAGACTCATCGTCGATGCCTTGCATTGCGCACCTGGGGACGCCGCACCTCTGGCCCGCCTGGTGCAGGAGAAGACTGGCGGTAACCCATTTTTCGCCATCCAGTTCCTTACCGCCCTGACCGAAGAGGGGCTGCTTGTTTTCGATCATCGTGGCGCGCGCTGGTCTTGGGACCTTGAGCAGATTCGGTCCAAGGGCTTCACCGACAATGTGGTCGATCTCATGCTCGCCAAGCTGAGGCGCCTTCCAGCGGCGACCCGTAGCGCCCTGAAGCAGTTGGCGTGTCTCGGTAATGACGCGGCGATCGCTACCCTGGCCATGGTCCAGGATGCCAGCGAGGCGGTGCTGGACGCGGCTCTGTGGCCGGCAGTACGCGCCGGACTTGTGTTGCGTTTGGGAAATACCTACCGATTCCTGCACGATCGTATCCAGGAGGCGGCCTACGCGCTGATTCCTGAAGACGCGCGGCCGGCAGCGCACCTCGCTATTGGCAGACGGCTCGCTGCGGGCACGCCGCCTGAGGCAATAGCAGAGCGTGTCTTCGAGATCGTCGGCCAGCTCAACCGTGGCGCCGACCTTATCACCGCGGCCGAGGAGCGAGAGCAAGTGGCCGAGCTGAATCTGCTCGCCGGCCAGCGCGCCAAGGCGTCCACGGCCTACGCCTCGGCGCTGACCTATCTCACCGCCGGTGCAGCGCTCATGCAGGAGGACGCCTGGAAGCGCCGGCCCAAGTTTGCTTTCGCGCTCGAGTTCCACCTCGCCGAATGCGAATTTCTGACCGGCGCGCCGGCCGCGGCGGACGCGCGCCTGGCCGAGCTTGGTGCCGCCAGCCTCCCCGATCTGGCCTCCGTCACCCAGCTGCGGCTGGAGCTGTTTCTGGCCCTCGGCCAGCGCGAGCGCGCCGTCGAGGTGGGCCTCGACTACCTGTACCGCGCCGGCGTCCAGTGTTCGGCACACCCGACAGATGAGGAGGTTCTGCAGGAATACGACCGGATGTGGCGGCAACTTGGCGACCGCCCGATCGAGGCGCTGCTCGACCTGCCGATGATGACCAATGCGGTCGCGTGCGAGACCATGGATGTCCTGACCGCGCTGATGCTCCCGGCCTGGTACACCGACGTGAACCTGGGCTCCCTCATCATCGGGCGGATGGCAAACCTCAGCCTCGAGCATGGCAACAGCGACGCGTCGTGCCTCGCCTATACCTGGCTCGGCATGCTCCTGGGGCCTCGGTCCGGCGACTACAAGGCGGCATTCCGCTTCGGCCAGCTCGGCCTGAACCTGGTCGAGCAGCGCGGGCTGGACCGCTTCAGGGCCCGCGTCTACCAGGCTTTCGGCGGCCACGTGATGCAATGGACGCAACCCATCCGTGCCGCGCGCAGCCTGGTGCGGCGCGCTTTCGACGTGGCCAGCAAGCTTGGTGACCTTACCTACGCGTCCTTCGCACGCAACAACCTCATTACGCAGTTGCTCGCCTGCGGCGATCCGCTTGCCGAGGTGCAGAATGAAGCTGAGGCCACGATCGGCTTCGCGCGCCGCGCGAGCTTCGGTCTCGCCGTCGACCGGGTCACCCCCCAGCTCCAGCTAGCGCGAACTCTGCGCGGACTGACCCCGGTGTTCGGCGTCTTCGATGATGATGATTTCAACGAGGAGCAGTTTGAGCGGTATCTCGATGAGGCTCCGGGCCCCGCCCTCGCCACCTGCTGGTACTGGATCCGAAAACTGCAGGCACGCTTCCTCGCCGACGACCACGCAGCCGCCATAGCGGCGGCGGACAAGGCGGAACGTCTCCTCTGGACATCGCCATCGTTCTTCGAGCAGGCGGAATACCACTTCTACGCAGCGTTGGCGCGGGCCGCATGTTGCGGCACGGCCGCCGCGCCAGAACGGACCCGGCACCTGGAGGCATTGGCCGCCCATCATCGCCAGCTCCTTGTCTGGTCCGAGCATTGTCCGGAGAATTTCGAGAACAGAGCCGCATTGGTTGGCGCGGAAATCGCCCGCCTCGATGGGCGCGAAGTTGATGCAATGCGCCTCTACGAGCAGGCCATCCGCTCCGCGCAGGACAATGATTTCATCCATAACCAGGCACTCGCCAACGAGCTGGCCGCGCGATTCTATGCTGCGCGTGGCTTCGAGAAAATTGCCCGCGTCTATTTGGAGGATGCCCGCCATGGCTATCTCCGCTGGGGCGCCGGCGGCAAGGTGCGGCAACTCGATGCATTGTATCCGCACCTCCGGGGGGAAGAGCGAGCACCCGCACCGACGACGATCGGGGCGCCGGTCGAACACCTGGATCTCGCCACCGTGATTGCCGTGTCGCAAGCCGTGTCCGGCGAGATCGTCCTGGACAAATTACTCGACACACTCATGCGCACCGCGATTGAACAGGCCGGCGCGGTACGGGGACTGCTGATCCTGCCCCGAGGGGCCGAGCAGCGCATCGCAGCAGAGGCTACGACCAGTGGCGATATTGTCACGG
Source organism: Cupriavidus sp. GW823-FHT06D04 (assembly GCF_058795055.1). NCBI lineage: Bacteria > Pseudomonadati > Pseudomonadota > Betaproteobacteria > Burkholderiales > Burkholderiaceae > Cupriavidus > Cupriavidus sp. GW823-FHT06D04. Next base: position 260,831 of record NZ_JBXAHL010000003.1, read on the forward strand.
TGCAGCTGCGCGACGAGAGCGTGACTGCGACTGCGCTGCCGGTATCGATGCTCCACTATGTCTTGCGCACCCGCGAGAACATCATTCTCGACAATGCCGCGACACAGAATCCGTTTTCCGCCGATCCATACATTCTGCAGCATCATGCCCGATCGATTCTTTGCCTGCCATTGCTCACACAGGCCAAGCTCATCGGGGTGCTCTACCTCGAGAACAACCTCTCGCCACGCGTCTTCGCGCCGAGCCGAACCGCCGTACTGAAGATGCTCGCCTCGCAGGCCGCGATCGCCCTGGAGATTACTTGTTTGTATCGGGATCTCGCACAACGCGAAGCGAAGATCCAGCGCCTGGTTGAGGCCAACATCATCGGGATCTGCATCTGGCACCTGGACGGCCGAATCCTCGAGGCCAATGACGCGTTCCTCCGCATGCTGGGCTACGATCGCGAGGACCTCGCCTCGGCCCCCTTGCGCTGGACGGACCTGACGCCCCCGGATTGGCGCGAGCGTGACGCACGGTTGCTCCAGGACCTTCGGATCAGCGGGACCTTGCCGCCGTTCGAAAAAGAGTTCTTCCGCAAGGATGGAAGCCGCGTGCTCGTCCTGCTAGGGTGCGCGACATTCGAAGAGGGTGGGGACCAAGGTGTCTCCTACATACTTGATCTAACCGAGCGCAAGCGCGCCGAGGAGGCGCTGCACCAGGCACAGGCCGAACTGGCACACGTTACCCGCGTGACGACGTTGAACGCGCTGACCGCGTCGATCGCGCACGAGGTCAACCAGCCACTGGCCGCCATCGTCACCAACGCCAATGCGGCCCTGCGCTGGCTCGCTCGCCAGCCGCCCGATCTCGCCGAGGTGCGAGAGACGTTGGGGCGCATCGTTCAGGATGGCCATCGGGCTGGCGCAGTGATTGGAGGCATGCGTGCGCTGCTTAAGAAGACGGCCGCCGTCACGGCGCGCCTTGACATGAACACCCTTATCGAAGACACGATTGCCCTCATCCAGGGAGAGGTAGGCCGCCATCAAGTCCTGCTCCGGACGGAGCTGGCGCCTGACCTGCCGCCGGTTGTGGGTGACCGGGTGCAGTTGCAGCAGGTGCTCCTGAACCTGATGATGAATAGCATCGAGGCAATGAAAGAGGTGGCAGAGCGGCCGCGGGAACTGCTGATTCGGTCGCGCCTCGACGCATCGGGGGCTGTGCTGGTTGCCGTTCAGGATGCTGGCATCGGGCTGGAGCCGCAAGATCTGGAGCGGGTTTTCCAGACCTTCTTCACTACCAAGGCGGAGGGTCTGGGCATGGGCCTGGCGATCTGCCGGTTGATCGTCGAGGCACACGGAGGGCGGCTGTGGGCGAGCCCCAATGTGCCTTGCGGGGCCGTGTTTCAGTTCACCCTGCCGCCTCAAGACTAGACCGCGGGAGGCTACAGGGGCTCAATGCGGCGCCTCGCAAATGCCGAGTTGCTGTGCCATCAATACAAGCTCGGCAAAGGTGCGCGCCTTCATCTTGCGCATGGCCTGGCCGCGATGAATTTTCACTGTGACCTCGCTGATACTTAGCTCGCTGGCGATCTGCTTATTCAGCAGACCGGCCACCACCATGCGCATGACCTCGGCCTCACGCGGCGTCAGGCTCTGGTAGCTGGCTCGCAGTTCATCCAGCTTACGCATGCCATGGCGGCGATGCTGATCCTTTTGCAAGGCGGCGGCCACGGCATCGAGCAGGTCCTGCTCGCGGAATGGCTTCGCCAGAAAATCCTCAGCACCAGCCTTCATAGCGGCAACGGTCATGGGGATGTCGCCGTAACCAGTCATAAAAATGATTGGGACCTGGATGCCCATTTGGGACAGCCGGGCCTGCAGGTCCAGGCCACTCTGCCCGCGGAGCCTGACGTCGAGCAGAAGGCAAGTGGGCGCGTCCGGGAACGCGAATGCTAGCAGTTCGGCAGCGGATGCGAACAGTGCGACGCGCATCCCGACTGATCGGAAGAGGTTCTCCAACGCGCCGCGAAGCATCGCGTCGTCATCAACGATCAGCACCATCGCTTCATCCCTCGCACTGGTGTCCGCGGTTACGAAGCTGTTGATTGTCAAAGTCTATCTCCAGTGCACTCATCGGTGCGCGGGGTCTGGGCAGGCCCACTCTCGCCACCATGACCTGACCCCGCAAAACTCTCCATTACATCACATAACCGGGATCATGGACTACTTATACCATGGGGTTAGTTCAGTGTGACTGTAGGCGGCTGCCCCGGCCGGCCAGTTTGCAGGCTAACGAACCCGCACGCAGCCCCAATGCCTTCCTACGCCCCAAAGGGTTGGCGAAGCCACTCCCTATTTGCTGTAGCACAGCCTGGCGGCTTCGCGATGAAACCAAGGCAGCGGACGGCTAATACGAATCGACAATAGCGACGGCCGACAGCGCCGACTATTCTTCCCTCAGGTTGCGTTCCGGACACAAACGCCGGTCGCGGCCCTTGTGCCAAGCCGCCCCGACGCGGCTCTGCCCTGGCGGTGATGCCACGGCAGCCTTACTCTCGCCCCCCCAAACAGGAGCAACGCAATGTCGAACCCCAAGCTTGAAGTCCTCACCCCGCAAAACAGCCAGCTGATCTTCATCGACCACCAACCGCAGATGGCGTTCGGCGTCCAGTCGATGGACCGCCAGGCGATGAAGAACAACGTCATCGGCCTGGCCAAGGCGGCAAAGATCTTCAATATCCCGACGACGATCACCACCGTCGAGAGCGAGTCGTTCTCTGGCTTCACCTATCCGGAACTGCTCGACGTGTTCCCGGACCAGAAGACGCTGGAGCGCACCTCGATGAACTCGTGGGACGACCAGAAGGTGCGCGATGCGCTCAAGGCCAACGGCCGCAACAAGGTGATCGTGGCCGGCCTGTGGACCGAGGTCTGCAACACCACCTTCGCGCTGTGCGCCATGCTCGAAGGCAACTATGAGATCTACATGGTGGCCGACGCTTCGGGCGGCACCAGCAAGGAAGCCCACGACTACGCCATGCAACGCATGGTGCAGGCCGGCGCCGTGCCGGTGACCTGGCAGCAGGTGCTGCTGGAATGGCAACGCGACTGGGCCCACCGCGACACGTATGACGCCGTGATGAAGCTGGTGAAGGAACACTCCGGCGCCTATGGCATGGGTGTCGACTACGCCTACACGATGGTCCACAAGGCCGCCCAGCGCACGGCTACGGGGCACGAATCCATCGCCCCGGTGCCCGCACGCTAAACAGCTGATCAGGAAGAAGATAGTCATCGGCCTACGCACGATTTCCGTGCATAGGCCGATGCAACCAGCGATCTCATTCATCCAGGATTTCGAGCCAACTTTCAGCTAGCCCTAACCATGCAAATAGAACACACCCAGGAACAAGGTCACAACATCGATGCATCGCGCCGGCAACTGCTGGTAGGCAGCACTGTTGGCGCCGCGGCCGCATCGGTGGCGTCGCTTGCCGCACTGACGCCCACGGCCGCGGAAGCCGCGCCGGCCAGCAGCCGCGCCACGAATCAGGGCCACTACGTCACGACCAAAGACGGCACGCGCATCTTCTACAAGGACTGGGGCACGGGCAGCCCGGTGGTGTTCTCGCACGGCTGGCCGCTCAATGCCGACGCCTGGGACGCCCAGATGCTCTTTCTGGTCCAGAAGGGATTCCGGGTGATCGCCCATGACCGTCGCGGCCATGGCCGTTCGGACCAGCCCGCGCAGGGCAACAACATGGACACCTACGCCGACGACCTGGCCGCGCTGCTGGACGCCCTCGACATCAAGGGCGCCACGCTGGTCGGCCACTCCACCGGCGGCGGCGAAGTGGCGCACTACATCGGCCGTCATGGCACGAAGCGCGTGGCCAAGGCGGTGCTGATCGGCGCGGTGCCGCCTATCATGCTCAAGACCGCGGCCAATCCGAACGGCCTGCCGATGGAAGTGTTCGACGGCATCCGCAAGGGCGTGGCGGAAAACCGCTCGCAATTCTACAAGGACCTGACCACGCCGTTCTTCGGCTTCAACCGGCCCGGCGCCAAGGTTTCGCAAGGCACCATCGATGCGTTCTGGGCACAGGGTATGACCGGTGGCCTCCTGGGCCAGTACGCCTGCATCAAGGAATTCTCGGAAGTGGACTACACCGGGGACCTGAAGAAGATCACCGTGCCGACGCTGATCCTGCATGGTGACGACGACCAGATCGTGCCCATCGACAATTCGGCCCGCCTGTCGGCCAAGATCGTCAAGAACGCCACGCTCAAGGTATATCCAGGTGCATCGCATGGCATGTGCGTGATCAACGCCGACCAGGTCAATGCCGACCTGCTGGCCTTCCTGAACGCATAAGCCGAGATGTCCATTACCCGCCGGCACTTCATCGCCTCGGCTGCCGCCCTCGGTGCGGCAGCCTCTTCGGAACTATTCGCCATGTCACCGAACCCGACTCCCGACCTCATTCTCGTAAACGGCAAGTTCGCCACGCTCGACCGTGCCAATCCGCAGGCCGACGCCGTGGCCATCCAGGACGGCCGCTTCGTCGGGGTGGGTACGCGCCAGGACATCATGAAGCTGGCAGGAACGCAGACCAGGGTGATCGACCTGAACGGCCGGCGGGCCATTCCCGGGCTGATTGACAGCCACATGCACATCATCCGCGGCGGCCTGAACTACAACATGGAGTTGCGCTGGGACGGTGTGCGTTCGCTGGCCGATGCGATGCGCATGCTCAAGGATCAAGTGGCACGCACCCCCGCACCGCAATGGGTGCGCGTGGTGGGCGGCTTCACTGAGCACCAGTTCGTGGAAAAGCGCCTGCCGACCATCGACGAACTGAACGCCGTGGCGCCCGACACTCCCCTGTTCATCCTGCACCTCTACGACCGCGCCATTCTGAATGGCGCCGCACTGCGTGCCGTTGGCTACACCAAGGACACGCCGAACCCTCCGGGCGGCGAGATCGTGCGCGATGCACGCGGCAATCCCACCGGCCTGCTGCTGGCCAAGCCCAACGCGACGATCCTCTACGCCACGCTGGCCAAGGGCCCGAAGCTACCGCCCGAGTACCAGAAGAACTCGACGCGCCACTTCATGCGCGAGGTGAATCGCCTGGGCGTGACCGGCGTGATCGATGCGGGCGGCGGCTACCAGAACTATCCCGAGGACTACAGCATCATCGAGGAACTGCACAAGGAAGGCCACCTCACGGTGCGCCTGGCCTACAACCTGTTCACGCAGAAGCCCAAGGAAGAGCTGAGCGACTTCAAGACCTGGACGTCGACCGTGAAGCCAGGCCAGGGCGATGACCTCTATCGCCACAATGGCGCCGGCGAAATGCTGGTCTACACGGCGGCCGACTTCGAGGACTTCCGTGTCGAGCGCCCCGACATGGCGCCGTCGATGGAAGCCGATCTGGAGCCGGTTATCCGCCTGCTGGCCGAAAAGCGCTGGCCGTGGCGCCTGCATGCGACCTATGACCAGACCATCACGCGCGCGCTCGACGTCTACGAGAAGGTCGCCAAGGACATCCCGTTCAACGGCCTGAACTGGTTCTTCGACCACGCCGAGACGATTTCCGACCGCAATATCGACCGCATCGCCGCGCTCGGTGGCGGTATCGCCGTGCAGCACCGCATGGCGTACCAGGGCGAGTACTTTGTCGAGCGCTACGGTGCCAAGGCCGCCGAAGCCACGCCGCCGATCAAGAAGATGCTGGAGAAGGGCGTCAAGGTCGGCGCCGGCACCGATGCCACGCGCGTGGCCTCGTACAACCCGTGGGTCTCGCTGTACTGGCTGACCACGGGCAAGACCGTCGGCGGCATGTCGATGTATCCACAGGCCAACCTGCTCGATCGCGAAACGGCGCTGCGCCTGTGGACCGAGGCCAACACGTGGTTCTCATCCGAAGTGGGCAAGAAGGGCCAGATCAAGGTGGGCCAGCTGGCCGACCTGGCCGTGTTGTCGGCCGACTACTACTCGGTGCCCGGCGACGACATCCAGGACATCACGTCGGTGCTGACCGTGCTCGGCGGCAAGGTGGTCTATGGCGACAGCGAATTCGGCAAGCATTCGCCCGAAATCCCGCCCGCGATGCCCGACTGGTCACCGGCCCGCCATGGCAGCCAGTACCAGCCGCGCCCGCAGGCCCAGGCGCGCGCACTGGCGCTGAACACCGCGTGCGGCTGCGCCAGTTCGTGCGGCGTGCATGGCCATGCACATGCCAATGCGTGGACCTCGAGCGTGCCGACGTCGGACGAAAGCACGTTCTGGGGCGCGCTGGGCTGCTCGTGCTGGGCATTCTGATCTACGTTGACCACATCGGAGAGCGGCCATGACCATCTCGACGCCCCCGCTAGCCACGGCCGGCAACAACACGCACCGGCTGCCCCGCTGGCTGCGCTGGATCGCCCTGCTCTTGCTGTGCGCAGCCTACCTGCAGGGCGGATTGGTCAAGCTGTTCGACTTCTCCAGCGCAGTGACAGAGATGCAGCACTTCGGCCTGTCGCCCGCCGTGCCGCTGGCTGCGGCGACGATTGCGCTGGAGCTTGGTGCGTCGGCAATGATCCTGACCGGCTTCTGGCGCTGGCTAGGCGCACTGGCGCTGGCGGCGTTCACGCTGATGGCCACGTTCCTGGCCAACCGGTTTTGGAGCGCACCGCCCGAGGCGCAGTTCATGATGGCTAACGCGTTCTTCGAACATCTGGGCCTGGTGGGTGGGTTCCTGCTCGTGGCGTGGGATGACCTTCGCACGCGGAGACAACCATGACGCAATCTGCCATCTCGGCGGCCAAGCCTGCATCGGGAGGCACGTTTGCCCCGCTGGCCCAGCGCACGTTTGCGGTACTGTGGGTGGCCACGATCCTCGGTAACATCGGCAGCTTCATGCGGGATGTGGCCAGCGCATGGCTGGCAACCGATCTTTCCACTTCACCGGCAGCGGTCGCCACGATCCAGGCGGCTGCCACGCTGCCCGTCTTCCTGCTAGCGATTCCGGCCGGTGTGCTCTCCGACATCCTCGACCGGCGCCGCTTCCTGATCGTGATCCAGATCGGACTGGCCATGGTCAGCGGCACGCTGATGCTGCTGGCGTGGCGCCAGGCGCTGACGATCGAAATCCTGATTGCGCTGGCGTTCGTCGGCGGTGTGGGTGCGGCGATGATGGGGCCCACGTGGCAGTCGATCGTGCCCGAGCTCGTGCCGCCGAGCACGCTGCGACAGGCCGTGGCGCTGAACTCGCTGGGCGTGAACGTCGCCCGTGCGATTGGACCGGCTACCGGGGGTCTGCTGCTCGCGGCATTCGGCGCGGCTGCCACGTATAGCGCAGACCTGCTCAGCTATGTGTTCGTCATCGCTGCGCTGATCTGGTGGAAGCGTCCCGAAAAGCCAAGCGATCCACTGCGCGAACACTTCTTCAGCGCTTTCAGAGCAGGCTTACGCTTCACGCGCGCGCACAGCAAGCTGCACGTAGTATTGGCGCGCGCCGCCGTGCATTTTGCCTTCGGCAGCGGCGTATGGGCGTTGTTGCCGCTGGTGGCCCGTCAGCTGTTGCATGGCGGCGCCGGCCTCTATGGTGTGTTACTGGGCGCAGTGGGCGCTGGCGCGATCCTTGGCGCGCTGACGATGTCCAGACTGCAGCAGCGGCTCGATGCAGATGGCATGGTGCTGTTGTCCGCGATCGTCACGGCGGTCGTCATGGCGGCGCTGTCGAGCGCACCACCCATATGGCTGGCATTGCCGCTGCTATTGCTGCTTGGCGCGGCATGGATCATGGCGCTGACCACGCTCGGCGGCGCGGCGCAGGCGATCCTGCCGAACTGGGTTCGCGGCCGCGCGCTGGCGGTCTACCAGATGGTGTTCAACGGCGCGCTGGCCGGTGGCAGCCTGGTCTGGGGCTTTGTGGCGCAGGCACTGGGCACACCGCACGCGCTGCTGATCGCCGCGGCGGGGCTGGTCGTTACCGCGCTGATCCTGCACCGCATGCGGCTGCCGGGCGGCGATGAAGACCTCGGTCCCGCACGTCACTGGCCCGAACCGGAGATGGCCGGCGAGATCGCGCAGGACCGTGGTCCGGTGATGATCCTGATCGAATACTGCATCCCGCCCGCCAACCGCGATGCGTTCCTGCATGCGGTCCACAAGCTGTCGGAAGAGCGTTTGCGTGACGGTGCGTTCAGCTGGGGCGTGATGGAAGATCCGGCCAATCCCGAACTGCTGACCGAATGGTTCCTGGTCGAGTCGTGGGCCGAGCACCTGCGCCAGCACCAGCGCGTACCGCATGCCGATGCCGATGTGCAGCGCGACGTAGCCAGCTTCCACGTGGGCGCCGAGCCGCCCCACGTAAGACACCTGCTCGGCCTGGGCTTGCCGCCGGCGTGACGTCGCACCGATTTCCCCCTCTCCAACCTTGTCACATATGAAGCTCTATCTCATCTCCCTTGGCGCCGGCATCCTGGTCGGCATTATCTATGCACTGATGCAGGTCCGCTCGCCTGCGCCGCCCGCAATTGCTTTGATCGGGCTGCTGGGCATGCTGATTGGCGAGCAGGTTGTGCCGCCGGTCAAGCGCATGCTGGCCGGCGAGCCAGTCACCATTGCATGGTTCCGCGGCGAATGCGTCCCGAAGATTACGGGTACACCGCCCAATGCGGACACGGCCGTTGAACCGTCGGCATCCCTCCCCGCGCGTAGCAAGGAAGGGAACCAATAACAGCATGAGTCGCTCCCGAAAGCAGCCCGAAGCACTTGCCAGCCGTACTAACGCAATCGCGCCCCGGCGCATTCACGTCGCCCTGGCAGCGTCTTTGTCCGCGGCCGCGGCACCTGCCGTGGCGGACAACAACGTCGCGATCTATGGTCGGCTGAACACGGCAATCGAGTATGTGACCGTGACCACCGCAACCGACGGCACCAGATTGGGCAATACGGCGCGCCTCACGAATAACCGCTCTGTGTTCGGCATGCGGGGCGAGGAACAGTTGGCCAATGGGATCAAGGCGATCTGGCAAATCGAAAGCGCCCTGTCGGTTGACAACGGCGCTGGGCAAATCGCCGCGCGGGATACCCGGCTCGGCCTTCAGAGCCCGTACGGCACCCTCTTCATGGGCAACTGGGACACGCCATACACAAGTGCAACCAAGAGCTACGACCCGTATTACGCCACCACTGCGGGTTACATGGCGCTGATAGGCAATGGCGCTGCGTCTACCAGCGACAATGTCCAGAACACCAGCTCATTTGATCGACGGCAGAAGAACTCGCTGCACTACCAGTCGCCGACGTGGCACGGCTTGAGCGGCGCCATTGCCTGGGGATTGCCGGAGGAAAAGACCACGGTGCCGCGCAATCCAGCGTTGTATTCCTTTGCCACGGCCTATGGTCACGGCAACCTGAACCTGACGCTTGCCTATGAAATCCACCAGCACTATCAGACCAGCGGACGCAACGACGACGCAATCAAGGCAGGAGTTTCCTACCAGTTCCCATCGACGCGCATCAGTGCCCTGTATGAACGCCTGCACTATCGTACCGCCACCGGAGACCTTACGCGCAATGGCTACTATGTCTCGCTGATACAGGAGTTTGGCCCCGGCAGCATACGCGCCGGCTTCGCCTTTGTCGGCGATGGCACCGGCACAGCTATGGAAACGATTGGATCCGTCCGAAGTGGTTCGGATACCGGCGCATTTCAGGTGACCGTCGGCTATGACTACCCCCTTTCCAAGCGAACCGCGCTATACGCCTACTACAGCCGCATCAACAACCGCAGCAATGCGAACTATGACTTCGCCATCAACAACCTCGGTATCAAGGCTGGCGCAGACCCGCAGACGTTCGCCATTGCGATGCGGCACAGCTTCTGACCGTCCGCTGACCAACCAACGTGAGAGACCGCATTGACACCCACACAGCTTCCTGACGCCGGTCGCCGCGCGGATCTTTCAGGACCGGCGTTCGGCTGCATCCTGGCCTTCGTCGCCGGCTATGTAGACGTGGTCGGGTTCATTTCACTATTCGGCCTGTTTACTGCGCACGTGACAGGAAACTTCGTGATGATCGGCGTCGACATCGCCGGTGATTCTGCGGGCCTGCTCGCAAAACTGCTTGCGCTTCCGACTTTTGCCTTGGCGGTTGCCGCCGCCAGGCTGACCGAGTCACGCATCGTACGGGACAAACAATCGGCACCCTCGCTGTTGCTGTTTGCCGAGGCCTTGGCGCTGGTTCTCTTCATAGTTGCAGGGTTCCACGCCTCTCCCATTTCCGATCCAAGTACGCCTGCAGCCGTCGGCGCCGGCATGCTTGCCGTAGTGGCCATGGGTATTCAGAACTCACTGTCCCGGACGTCCTTGTCAGACCTCGGCCCCACCACGATCATGACCGGAAATACGACGCAAATTATCATCGACCTGGTGGACCTGCCATCCGCATCTGAGGCGGAAGGCAAAGCCATACGCGGTCGGCTCAAAAAGATGGTACCGGCGCTCGCGGGTTTCGCATCGGGCGCCGCTCTCGGCGCCCTTGGCTATTCGATGCTTTCGCTCTGGTGTGTAATGCTGCCAGCCGTATTGCTGACGGCGCTCAGTTTCCTGACTTGGCGCAATGGCGCGAACAGCCTGCAGAAGTGAATTGGCAGACGTGTGAATTCGAGACGCCCTCGCCTTCCTCGGTTCACCGCTCTCACATCGCCGCTACCAGTGCCGAACTGAGCAAACAGCATTCCAAAGTCCGCGACCAGGCCGAAGACCCAGCCAGCTGATATGACTCCCGGTGTCAATCGAGATTGGTTTGGTTCAGTTTCACAGTTCCATATTGAGGGGGCCCAATTTCCTGAGGGCGACGTAGCAGTAAGTCTCGACGGTGGATCAGGCTGATATCCGCGGGTTGGCTACCGCATTACAGAGGTCCGCCCAATGAGCCTGCCGCTATCTAATGCCGCAAGTCGGATGAAGTCCGTTGCCTAGCTGGAGCGCGGGTTGCTCGTGGTGCCGGGCTACGCCGCCTTCAGGAAACTGAGATGTTGCTAGGTGCTGGGTTACGTTGCCTCGTTCGGTTCGGCAAGCGACATCGCAAGCCGGCTGATGTCCCAGATGAACCCGCTCAGTTCGCGGGCCACCGCGACCACCGCAATGTTCGGGTTCTTGCCGCGTGTGGCAAGTTTCCGATAGCGCCGGCACAGTCGAGTCTGGGCGTCCCAGGACCGGTCAACGATGGCCTTAGGGATGCCTTCGTGCCGGCGCTGAATCTCGGGGCTCACGCGTGCGGGGTGCCAGTAACTCCAAGCGGCTTCGATCAGTAGCTTTCTTGCATAGCTATTGCCGTTCTTGGTGATGCTGCCCCGCCGTCGTTTTTCTCCCGATGAGTGTTCAGCGGGTGTCACCCCGAGCCAGGCCATCAGTTGGCGCGGATGGACAAAGCGCGAGAGATCGCCCAACTCGGCGAGGATGCCTATCGCCGTGGTGAACTGCACACCGCGCATGGCCTGCAGCCCCAGTACGGCCGGATAGAAGTGCCAGTTGACCACGGCTTCGCGCAAGGCCGCTTCGAGACGGTTGCATTGGGCGAGCCGATCCTCGATGGTCCGTCGATATTCGTCAAAGGCAAGTTGTTGCCACACGGCGTCGAACGCAAAGGCACTGATCCAGCGCCGGTGCGCCGGTCCCCAGTCGGCTCTGCCGGTGTAGCGAACACCGTGCGAGAGCAGAAAAGCTTTCAGCCTTTGTTGGGCCCGCTTCAGATCGTCCTTGGCGCTGACCCAGGCGCGTGACAGATCCCGGAATGCTTCGTCTTCGACGCTGGGCACGTACACGGCCGAGAGGTCACCGGCGCGCAGCGATCGCACGAGCTTGACCGCATCGCGACGATCGGTCTTGACGCGCTCGCCGGGCTTCTTCGGGATCAGCGACGGCGCGCACACCATGCACTCGAATCCCTTCCCTGCAAGCTGCCGGTAAAGGCCATATCCGCATGGGCCCGCCTCGTAGACGATGCGGATCCGGCGCGCTTTGGACTGCAGGCGCTTGCACAGGCGATCGATATCGGCCTTTGAAGTACCGATCTTGCTAAGCAGCTCGACCTCACCCATGCCGATTGCATAGGCGACCGTGATCGAGTCCTTATGGACGTCAAGACCTACATACAAAGTGCTATCGTGTTCCATGCTGGCCTCCGCGCTGGAAATCGCCGGGTGTGGCACTGTCCACACCATGCGGCTCTGGCAGTGATGCTAACCCGCGTTTGATTCCTCGCGGCGGGCCAGCCCTCTTGCCCCCAGGGGAGTCATACTGACTAATACGAACAGACAATGGCCACATCCTGCATCGCCATTTAATCTCTCCTGGCTTTGCAGGATCACGACACGCTGCAACTGACATTGACCTCAATCGGCGTTTGGAAGCCTGTCCGGTCACCTTGCTGTACGGGTCCGGAGTTCGCCCCCAAACAAGTGGTCGGCCATAGCCAGGTCCTGTGTAGCCGGATCAGTGCACTGTGCGACGGACAGTCCTGCGCATCCTGCGCGGGGAAGGGTGACTCATCGGCTGCCCCCTCTGGTTTCGCATCCGTGTACTGATCGCCGGCACGAAGCCCCCCAATCTCCTTCACCAACAAGAAGAATCACGATGAACAGAGACACTCTCACCACGGCTGCGGGCGCACCGGTCACCGACAATCAGAACTCCCAGAGCGGCGCCATTTCGACGCAGCTATGCATGTAATACCTTGGTATGACACGGACAGAATAGCTGGCTGCCTCACTATCGCGGGGGGACTGATTTTCCTGGCCAGCGTGACTTCATCGCAACGTAGCGTGGGACGTGCACCCGAGGAATCGGCGATACCATCGTATGATAGGGTGTGCACAGGTTCGGCGTTACTCTTCCAGCAGAGCAATGCCGGCGCTCAGCGCGTGTTCAAGGAGTCAGTGTGATAGCTCGCCCCACGATCGCAATAGTTGACGACGATGTCGCCGTCCGAAATGCCATGGGGGGGCTGCTGCGTTCGCTCGATTTTGGCGTGCAGTTGTTCGGAGGCGGCCAAGAGCTACTGCGGTGCACTTCGCTGCCTTGCATGTCCTGCGTGATCACGGACGCGCAAATGCCCGGCATGGACGGCTTCGCTTTGATAGAGGCCTTGCGCGCACGCAATCTCGATATGCCTGTCATTTTCATGACAGCATTTGCGCATGAGGGATTCGATCAGCGTGCCAAGGCAATGGGTGCGACGTGCGTTCTTTACAAGCCATTTCAGGACACGGACATGATCCGATGCATTGAAAAAGCAATTCGTCCTCGCAAGACGGACTCTCCTCCATCGTGAGTGTGTCGTGCAGTGGATCGATGAGACGTCCTTACATCACCTTCATCCTCTGCACGCTGCCCGACGCCGTCCCTACGCTATGGTTGCGGTTCCAAGCTGTCTAGGCTGCAGCCGGATGGCAGGCTGCTCATCAGCTTCGGACTCAGAGGGAAGCAGCACGAGACCGAGAGTTTGCGCAAGAAGCACCAGATCGGCGAAACTCCGAGCTCTCATTTTTCGCATTGCCTGGCATCGATGAACTTTGACAGTCACCACGCTGATGCACATGGCGGCGGCAATCTCCTTGTTTGTCAAACCTGATGCGGCATGCGCCATGACCTCACTCTCCCGCGGCGTCAGGGAACGGAAGCAGTCGCGCACTGCAGCCAATCGGCACAAGCGCTCACGCCGCGAGCCCTCCTTCTGTAGTGCCTCCGTGACGGCATCGAGCAGTTCCTGTTCACGGAACGGCTTGGAAAGAAAGTGTTCTGCCCCCGCCTTCATGGCAGCAACCGTCATCGGAATGTCCCCGTAGCCGGTCATGAAGATGATGGGAATATGAATGCCGAGCTCTGCCATGCGGGCTTGCACATCCAAGCCACTTTGCCCCTTCAGGCGCACATCGAGAACCAGGCAACAAGGCGCATCTGGGAAGCCGAAGGCAAAAAGCTCGGCCGCCGATCCGAGCAGCACGGCGTGGATGCCGACTGAACGAAATAGGCTTCCCAGCGCGTTTCGGACCTGCAAGTCATCATCGACAACAAGGACCACCGCGTCGTCCTGCGGCGCTGATTCGGCGCGCATCGGTAATACAGCAGTCACGGTAGGGCCCTCCACGTAGCATCGACATCAGAGGCGCGATCACCCCATGACTCCATGTGGGGAGATACGACGCACCCGACAGCAATGTAGTGTTACGCCAGCCCTTTGGCTTGAACGCGTGTGCGCTCCATTGTCTTTTTGTGCTCAGCGCGGGCCAGATAATGGCTGGCAAGTGCTGGCACCAGGCGTGCCTAGTCCTGCCGACCGCTCCGCCAGTCACCCGGCGTGAGGCCAAGCTTCTTAGAGAAGCTGCGTGTGAGATGGCTCTGATCCGCAAAGCCGCACGACGCGGCAATCCCAGCTATCGGCAAGTCCGTGGTGCGCAGCAGTGCCGCCGCGCGCTCGAGGCGACGCTCCAGCAGCCATTCATGCGGTGTTTTGCCGGTACTCTGCCGAAATGCCCGGGAAAAATGACTTCGGGACAATTGACACGCATCCGCAACCTCGGCAATGGACACGTTTCCGTCGTCCAGCCGCGCCGCGAGGAACTCCTGCGCCCGCGCAAGTATGCGAGGCGAAAGTCGGCCAATGGAGGGAATGCGTCCCCGATTGACACCTCCATAGTGTTCGACCAGGTATGTGCCGATCACGTGTCCGAGTTGATCGATAAACAACCTGCTCGCGCCTTCAGGCCGCGCGAGCGCGGGTAAGAGTGCCTGGGCGAGATGGGCCAGCACGGCGTCCGTCTGCGCCGCGGCATGCCGCAGTTCAAGACCTGCGGGGCAGCCAAGTTCCAGGGCTGTACGCTCCATGAAGGGGCGCGGCAGTTCGATGAGTACGAAATCAAACGTCCCATACATGTCCGCCTTGTAGTCATCCTGGAAGTTCCGCAGATAGATGGAACCTGCCTCGAATGCATGCATGTTCGCCTGATTCGGACGAAAAATGCGTCGACGATGGCCTTCCATCAGAGAGACGCCAACCAGAAACCCTCGTGCTGAAGCTGGGGTCACTACCTGACTCATCCGCTCAATCACGGAACTCTTGCGGTAGAAATTGAGATCGCCGGCGGCAAGCGCCTGATCGTATCGCAATGCCTCCGACAAGCACCCCAATGAGTCGCGCTGAATGGCCGGCTTGGCAGATTCGTGAGTAGATGTGGAGAGTCGCATGGCCAGGTAGTCATGATCGTCGCGCCAAGCCAGACACGACCGGGCGACCTTGCGTTACTGAAAATACCATTGACGCTGGCAGCTCGAAAAGCGCCCGCCTTCCTGCAGTCAGACGACTGCCTGGAGAACATACTATCATCGCCAACTCCGAAGGAATTAAGGCTGCTGATATCGCCCCCCGATCTTCAAGCAGATCGCGACATGCTTGCCGGCCTGGATGCCGAATACGTTACAGACGCGCCAAGCGTGTAGGCCAGTCATACCAGAAGACGATGGAAACTGTGGGCTCATCCGAATAAAGTGCACAAGCCCCAAGTCAACATTTGGCCGCGCTAGCCCGGCACTTGAGACAGACACGGGATGAGCAAACACGGAGATTCCATGAATGGCAACATCTGCTTAAAGACGGCCCAGCTCCAGGCAGCGGCCCATGCCAATGAACAAGACGCGACGTTGTGGCGCTGGTTCTCAGATCAGATGGAAGACCAGATGATGAGCTGCGAACGCAAAAGGGGAGACTGGATCATTTGCGTGGCCGGTCGCGAACTGGCGCGTGACCCGTCCTTCGACCTGGCGGTTCGCGCCGCTCACTTCCTTTGCCGCGCACTGAAAGCCTTGTAGACGAGCCGGTGACGATGTACGCGCTGCGGCTCACAGGGTCGACAATTGGCGCTCTTGCCGCTGCCGGCACCCATTAAGGCCATCGCCTAGTACAACGAGGCAGTACTTTACGGCTGCCGCCGCTACTTCGAAGCTCTCGACGTGGCGTATCGCCGGTGGCCGGTTGCACTTCTTCGGCGGCCACTCTGGCCATCCGGCTTCACCCAGTGCCTTGCATACGCACATGTGATTGGGCGGTCTACGCCGGTCGTCCATTCGTAGGAACCTGCTCTCTATTTGTCGCGCTATATCGCTCGCGCGGCGATTTTCAACAAACGGCTGGTCACCCAGCGACCTTAACAAGGTACGCACTTGCAAGACGATGACGCTCGACGCCGCGGAACTCATGTTGCGCTTCTTCCAAGGGCGATGGACCCACCAGGACAGGGTTCTCTCGCGTCTCGACGAACGGAATTCAATTTTTTTGAATAACTATTGCGGAGATAGGCCGCTCTCTGGGATGTGTCGATCGGTATAGTTCTGCACATGGACAGCGCAACAACGCAGTGTTGCGAATTCGCGCCGGCAACCAAAACTCAAATCGTTGAATCAAATTTTTTGGAGAGAAATCATGTCGAACGCCAAGCTGGAAGTCCTGACCCCGCACAACAGCCAACTGATCATCATCGACCATCAGCCCCAGATGGCCTTTGGCGTGCAGTCGATGGACCGCCAGACCATGAAGAACAACGTCGTGGGCCTGGCCAAGGCGGCCAAGATCTTCGACGTGCCGACCACCATCACCACGGTGGAGAGCGAGTCGTTCTCCGGCTATACCTACCCAGAGATCCTGGACGTGTTCCCCGGCAAGGAAACGCTGGAGCGCACCTCGATGAATTCCTGGGATGACCAGAAGGTGCGCGACGCGCTGGCCGCTGATGGCCGCAAGAAGATCGTCGTGGCAGGCCTGTGGACCGAAGTCTGCAATACCACCTTCGCCCTGAGTGCGATGCTCGAAGGCGACTATGAAATCTACATGGTGGCCGATGCCTCGGGCGGCACGACCAAAGAAGCCCACGACTACGCGATGCAGCGCATGATCCAGGCCGGCGTGGTACCGGTGACTTGGCAGCAGGTGCTGCTCGAATGGCAGCGTGACTGGGCACACCGCGATACCTATGACGCCGTGATGAAGCTCGTCAAGGAACACTCTGGCGCCTACGGCATGGGCGTGGACTATGCCTACACGATGGTCCACAAGGCCGCGCAACGTACTGCAACCACGCACGAGTCGATCGCGCCCGTGCATGCGCCAGTGATCGAGAACTAAACAACTCCAGTCTGCGCCGAAAGCTTTCTGTAGTTTTCGGCGCCATACAACCTTCGGCTGCAACGCCGCCACGGCTCACTGAAAAATGACACACGACAAGAAGATCGCCACAAAGTGGGAAATGGCGGCGTTTGCATTCCTTACCGGCTTTAATGCACACGCCCACACGTCTTCGTCACTGGGCGTTGTCTCAGGCACCCTCGCCGTTTGCGCGCTGATTGCGCGGGCCATGCATAGCTGGGCAGAACAGCCCTTTAACGCGAGCGCCGCTCCCTGGTAAGAAAAGCGCAGTCCTACGGCCACACTTTCATTTCATCCGCCAAAACCCTGCTTCCCGGACGTTTCCCATGGACACCCCATTTCACCAGTTTTCTGACCTGTTCGCCCAGCTCGGCTTGCCATCCAGCAAAGCGGACATCCTTGCGTTCATTGCAAAGCATTCGCCGTTACCGCAAGACATCAATCTTTGGGAAGCACCATTCTGGACGCCGGCCCAGGCAGCCTTGCTGCGCGACGAATTTGACGAGGATGCAGACTGGGCACAGGCCGTGGACCAATTGAATCTTGCGTTGCGCACAACTGCTTGACGGAACGGTGCTGGAGACCTGCTCCAATTCCTGACTGAGGCCAATGCTGTTGCTGCACGGAACCGGTGTATTGACACGAATGCTGCTCCGCTCGCCGCAGGACCCGGCGGCGGTCGAACAGTCGCCGCGCTGTTTGTTTCAGTCTTGTAGCGGTCAAGCAACCCAGGTCCAGGCCACCGACAAGACAAGCGCAACAGCAACGCCTGGTACGGTGGCCCCGACTTCCTTCGTTTCCGAACCCGAAGCCCCATCTGCTTTGCCAAAGGAGAAAGTGAAGAAGACCAGCAAGTAGTAAAGCGCGTCCTCTACCGCAAATGCCATGGCCGAGAGGAAAAATCAGTCGTATCTGTCCCCAGGGACTGCTCAAACTGCGGCAACGCTCCGTATCAGTTCCTTGCCCTGATTCAGCACGTTGCCGATTGCCACGCCTACTTCCCACCACTGGAAGGCTTCGGCGGGGAGGCAATGCTGGTGCATCAACACTGACGCTCCCCGAGGCGTTAACTCTGGGTCTACCCATGCTGCGGCATTCACGCCAGACAGTACGACAGGCCGGCTGTCATTGACATCGGTTAGACCTCCTTTGGCATCGTCGGTAATGAGGACAAAACCTGCCCCCTCAGGCTGAACGGATACGCCAGGTGCCCAATATGCCAAGGCTGCTAGGAAACAAGGTCCATCTTTGCGACCGGTTTTGGGGTTCTCTGTTCTTCAGGCCTCCGGCCAGTTGGCGCGGAGAAGGAGCTAGGGCAATGCGCCCTGGCGACTGGATTTGCCGAAAAATAAAGTTCGTGGTTGGGCCGCTCGAGTACTACGGCACACGTGCATTGAGCCATGCAGCCTCCGTCATTAAACGCTGGCCAAGTGCCCGGATTCGTCCACGCGCTCGCCGCGCGCACTGCGGTGCGCTGTGAGGCGTCGGCATCCGTTGGATGCCTCGACGAACTCGCCGAAAAATGAAGTCAATCTCATTCTCAGTGAAGTCGCCATAGTTGCGGTAGGCGGTGCGCATTTCTCTTAGATACGCCTCCAGCTCGACCTCCGCCGCCAATGCCAGCGAGTTAGCTAGCAGCGACCGCGAATGCAAGCGCAACCAGCGACGCCGCCAAGGCTTGTAGCCCTCGTCGTCCATTTGACCCCCGATACCCGAGCGCCACCTCCATATGCGACCAAGGCGACAGTAGCCATGACCAGATACCTGTGTGGTGCAATATTTGCAATCCATCATAGGCCGCTGCGGCGTGAGCAGCAATCGACAATGCCCGAAAATGGGTCCCACTAACGAGGGGGGCGGGGGAATCTAAAATGTCCACTGAGATGTCGCATGAACCCGACAACCTCGGTCGCTCCATTCAAATCAACTCGTTGTTAGGGCACGCAAGCAATGAGGCCAATCAGGTCCTGATTTCGCAGAACCAGCGGCGCACGTTCGGGAATTGTTCCCGGCAACTCTCAACTATCTCGTTTGACGGCCTGTTCACTCGGCGGTTGTATAAGACGACAGCGGAAATGTAAGTCGACTTTCAGTCGTGGCTGCATCTAAACGTTCCTCAGAACCATGTTGCTGCGAGCGTCATGGCGAAGTTCGGGCTGCGTTTCAAGATTGAACGGTCCGCATGCCTAGCAATTTGCTTCGGCTTGCCTTACTCTTAAACAGCTTGGTTGGGTATCTCCGCAACAGTTGCAATCTCCTTCTCTGCGTGGTCGAAAGACCGATTGATAGTGCCCGCTGAGGTTCGCGCCTCACGGGCCTTCTTTTTGCCAGGCTGATTGAGCTTGATGCAAGCTCTACCAATGAATTCGTCAATCGAGTCGCCGGCACATGCAATGCGTTCTCGCGCCGAAGCGTCGAACGAACTCCTTCGATAGCTGCATTTCTTGCGGCATCTCGCCGACGGCGGTGAGTGTGAACCCAAAGCGGGCAAAGAATGCGGGATATTCAGACGTGAGCACCGCAGCCTTGGTGCAGCCATGGGCGCGGGCACGCATCAAGACAGCCCCGACAAGATGAGTGGCAACCTGGTGGCCCCGACACTCCGCTAGAACCGCAACGGATTGGATGATGACCGTCTCGCCATATATTTCACCGCAGGCGCAACCGATTACCTTTTCCCCTAGGACCGCCAGACTGAAGAGGCGGGACAAGTGGTCCATATCGCTGATGGGCAAACCGCAGGAGTGGAGCACCTGCGAGACGGCCTGCATATCTGCAGGGACGGCTGCCCGGATTCGCATGTCTTTTATCATTCTTTTTATCCTGGCCTCCCGACGTGCGTACGACCGATTGAGCGTATCACCTCACAAAGGTGCGCCGTGCATCCGCGCGTCTTCCCGATTTGCTATATCGGCCAGTGTCATACGTCAATGACTGAGGAATATACTGTCACATTTTCTGCCTCTTCATCAAAAGGCGGTCCTGCTAACCACAATAAAAGTCCCCCGAAAGCGCGTCGTGCTAAAGGCTCGCTCTTCTAGACAGTATGTCCTAGTGGAGATAAATTCTTTCACCCGACTGAGTCATCAATGTTCTTCAACGCACATTGCCACTCTTAACTCTGATATAAGTCAGATTAATTTCACATCATAATATCGACGAAGGGCCACATAACAGTTTGCAAGCACTCACTGCGATGAAGAAATAGGAATCTACATTGAGCGCTGCGGAGCCGCGGGTGATGCTCCGGAACGTCTAGTGCGCATCATCGCAAAAATATAGCTGCCAGCCTTACTGGACAAGGAATACAGCCTGATTGGGATGTGCTGAGCACCTATTTATTTGTGGTTTTCGCAGTTATGTATTTTTCATTGCCACTTCCTCAATATCGGGCGCCCCACCCGCCTTACAAATACTTAAACAAATTCATTCCCTGAATCTGCATAAACGACTGCTGCGCCCCCTGCAGCGCTGTCTGCCGCTGGTAATACTCGGTGATCGCCTTCGCGTAATCCAGATCCTGCAGCCCCGACAGCGTCTGCGCATAGGTCAGGTCGCGATTGGACCCCACGTCGTCCAGCGCATCCAGTTCATTCATGCGCGAGCCCACCGATGCGCGCACGGTCAGAACGTTGTCGAGCGAGTTGGAGAACTGGCGCGTGGCGGTGGAGATGACGTTGCCAAGATGGGCCCGATCGCTGTTGTTGGGGATGGGCTGGCGCAGCGTGTCGATCACCGTCTGCAGGTTGGCGAACATGTCGGTGCCGGCCTTGCTGGCGGGATCCATGGTCATGGTGTCGCCGTCCTTGGGGTCGCCGGTCACGTTGAAGCTGACGCCGGCGACGTCGATATGGGCTGGCGACGTGTAGGCAACGGGGCCCTTCACGACCGGTGCGGGGGTCGTGCCTGCCGACAGGTCGGTGATGGTGTATTCCATCTGGCCGCTGGCATTGGTCGCAAACTTGACCTCCATCGAGAGCCCATAGTTGGGATCGCTGGGGTTCGTGGTCGACACCGTGCCGAACGTGGCGCTGCCGGTGTTGTTGGCATTGCCCTTGACAACATAGCCGGCGCCGCCGGTCACGCTCATGAACACTTCCCGCCCGGTGTTGCCGGCGGGCATCTGGCGCGCCACATCGACCTGCAGCAGTTGCTGGCCGTTGTCGCCGATGTAGGTGCCGGGGCCCGTGCTCTGCGTGAACGGCGCGCTGCCGGAGCGGGTGCCGCCGAACAGGTACTGGCCGTTGCCGTCGTCGGAGTTGGCCAGTCCCGCCAACTGGTTATACAGGCCTTCCAGCGCCGTGGCCAGCGAGCCGCGGTCGGCATCGCTCATGGTGCCGTTGCCGGCCTGGACCAGCAGCGTCTGGATGTTCTGCGTGACGGTGGTCACGGACTGCAGCGCGTTCTCTTCCGCGGCCAGCGCGATATTGGCCTGCTTGCGCGAGGTTGCGTACTGGCCGTTGACGGCCTGTGCCTGGCTCACGCCCAGCGCGCGGGTGGCGCCGACGGGATCGTCGGACGGCGTCAGGATGCTGCGGCCGGTGCCGAGCTGCTGCTGGATATGCAGCAGCGAGCCCTGCTGGTAGTTCATCGAAGCCAGGCCTTGCTGGTACAGGGTGGAGCTTGCAACGCGCATATTGGTTACCTCTTCTGACTCTGCTGACGCTTTTGGGTGCCGCCGCTTACCTGCCGATGCCGATGATGGTGTCGAACAGCGTGCCGGCCGTCTGGATCACCCTGGCATTGGCCTGGTACAGCTGCTGGAAGCGCAGCATCGACACAGTCTCCTCGTCCATGTTGACGCCGGACACCGATTGCTGCGCGGTCTTGATCTGCGTGGTGATGCTGTCCTGCGAGGCCGAGGCGATCTTGACCGACTTGGCGCGCGTGCCGACGTCGTTGACCAGCTGCGCGTAGCCTTCGCTGAAGCTGGACACGCCGCCGATAGTCTTGGCGTTCTGCAGCTTGGCCAGCGCCAGCATGTTGCCGTTGTCCTTGACCGCGCCAGCGTTGCTGACCAGCGTGAAGGTGTCGCCGGCCTTGGGCGTGCCGCCGAAGCTGAAGGTCAGGCCGTTGAGGGTGAAGTCGGTATTGCTGCCGTTGGCTACGCCCACCGGCTGTGGCGCCATCACGGTGCCGCCAACCTTGAAGACGTACTTGTTGAGGCTGCCGTCGAACTCGGCAGTGATATTGGCGGCCGGCAGTGTAAAGCCGGGCGCGACGTTGCTCAGGCTTGCCGTGCCGCTGCCCTTGTTCAAGGCTCCCGCTTCGACGTGTGCCGGCGATGCCGCGGCGATCCTGGCCGGGTCGCTGATCGCCATGTCGAAGCCGGTGGCGGCATTGCGCGTGGGCTGGATCGTGAACGAATCGTTGGTGCCCATCGCCGCATTGATCTCGACGGTGAAGCCGTCGGCGCTGAACTGCAGCGGATAGCTGGCGCCGCCGGCGGGCACCGGCGCGACCACTTGCTGGTTGTCGGAGAGGCGCGTCAGCGTGTAGTTGGTGCCGTCGAACTGCAGCTTGTAGTCGCTGGTGGTCAGGGCCGAGGCATTGGCGATCTTGGCCGTTGCCACCGTGGTTTTCACGGTGTTGTTGGCGTTGGGGATGGCGGTGGCACCACCCAGTGCAAACATGTCGGTGCCAATGGCGCCGTTCAGGTCAATGCCCAGCTCGTGCTGCGCATTGAAGCTCTGGCCGATCGCCAGCGACAGCCGGCCGATGGCGCTCTGCGCCGCGTCCAGGGATTCGGTGCGGAACTGCAGCAGGCCGCCCAGCGAGCCGCCGGTGATCGCGCCCGGCTCGCTCTCGAACACATTGCCGTTGGGCAGGGTATAGGCCACCACGGTACGGTTGGGATCGGCCGCCGAGGCAACCGCCTTCAGCGCGTACGCGTCATTGCCCATCACCAGCGGCTGGCCGTTACCGACGAAGACGTTGTAGGTGCCGCTGTCCTGCACCACCACCTTGGCGCCGACCAGCTTGGTCAGCTCCGCCACGGCCTGGTCGCGCTGGTCCAGCAGATCGTTGGGCGGCTGGCCGCCGGAGGCAGCCTTCAGGCGGGTGATTTCCTGGTTCAGGTTGGCAATCTGCTTGGTATACGCGTTGACCTGCGTGACGGCGGTGCCGACCTGCTCATTGACGCCCGCTTGCAGCTGCTTGAAGTAGTTGCTGGCCGAGCGCACCTGCCCCACCAGCGCCTGTCCGGCCGATAGCATGCCCTGGCGCGCTGCCGGATCGGCGGGGGTGTCGGCCACGGCCTGCACCGCCGCGAAGAACTTCTGCATCAGCGGCGCCAGGCCGCCCTTCTGGTCGGCGAGCAGGTTGTCGATCTGGGCGATCTGGTCCGAGTACGCCGCCAGCGATGCGCTGGCCGAGGTGGCGCCGCGCAGCTGGCCGGTCAGGAACTCGTCATAGACGCGGATCACCGTGGTGGTGTTGGAGCCGAAGCCATAGAAACCCTGGCTGGTGTACTGGCCGCCGGCCGAGGCCACGATGGTGTTCTGGCGCGAATAGCCTTCGGTCGCCGAATTGGCAAAGTTGTGGCCGGTCGTCGTCAGCGCGTTCTGCGCGGTGTTCAGGCCGGAAAGACCAATACTGAAGAGAGACATTGTGCTCTGACCCCGGATGGATGGGACTGCCGCGGCGAGGGCCGGCGGTGGTGGATGTGGAAGTTATCGGCTGGTTGGGGGCGGGACTTTAGGTGTGGAAGTGGCGTTCTCCAGATCCTGCAGGTTTGCTCCCCTTATATGAACACCGCCCGGATGCCAAGGTTTGGGTTAAGTGTTTTGACGTGTTAGGTATCGGCTGCGGTCTTATATCCGGCCTTGTGCGGTGATATGACCGCGGCCTCGATGGAAGTAGCTAGGAACGTCCTAATCTCTCATGGCGGGCTTGGTGGCCCAATGGGGTGGGGCGACGTGCCAGCAGGGCTTCAGCCCAGGCCGGCCGTTTTCTGGATCGGGTCAGCACGATGCGAGCCCCATGGATGAGCAGGCGCCGCAGGTATGGGTCGCCCCGTTTGCTGATCCCGCCCAACTGTACTTTGCCGCCAGAGCCCGACTGTCTTGGCACCAGACCCAAGCTTGCCGCGAAGGCTCTGCCTGAGCGGAAGGCTTGGGCAGAGCCCATGGTCGCCACCAGGGCCGAGGCGGTAATCGGACCAATGCCCGGAATCTCTTCGACGGTCTGCCCCGCGGGATGGCTGCGCAGCCAGTTGGCGATCTCGCGCTCTATTTCCAGGATTTGCTCATCCTCACGCCGGATTTCATCCAGTTGCCGGGCCAAGGCCGACCACAGCACAGGCGGCACGGCGTTCTCAATTTCTTCCCGACGGGCGCGTATTTCGGCCAACCCGGCGTGGCGACCTGCGGTGAAGTGCAGCCCGAATTCGCCCAGCAATCCGCGAAGCTGATTGACTCGCCGTGTACGCGTGTCGACCAGCTCGGAGCGAATCCGGTGCAAGCCCAGCAGAGCCTGCTGGGCCTCAGTCTTTACCGGCACGCCGGGCATCCCCGGTTGGAGTGCAGCCGTCCATATGGCACGCGCATCGGCAGCATCAGTCTTGTTGGTGCGTACGAACGAGCGGACATAGCGCGGATTGAGCATGGTGGCTTGATCCCCAAACTTTGGATCTTGCGCGCCCACCAGTGTGAGCCGCCGCAAGCTTCCAGGGCAAAGTGACCGGCCGGACAGTTGGACAGAAACTGAATCAGCCGGGGCTGGGAGAAGCGTTGGTTATGGATCTGGCCAGTGGAGGGGTCTACCCAATACATCTGGAAAACCGACTTTGCAATATCCAGTCCGTATGTCGTAGCATTCATTCGGGCTCTCCTTACCTCAAGTGATTGGTCGAACTTTCACCTTGGCACATCGATGCCGTCGGTCAAGCGAGAGCCCCTTTGCATTTCCGGCCGAGTGCCTACGCTAGCCCCGAAGGGCGGCGGTGTTCATACCATCTCTCCCGCTTGCGGGAGAGGGGCCGGGGGAGAGGGTAGGCCTGTGCCTCGCGATATCCTCTCTTGCAAGGGACGCTCCTGCCCTCTCCCCCACCCCTCTCCCGCCAGGCGGGAGAGGGGTGCCGCGACCATACGGTGTCAGCTACGGCCGGCGCTAGGGCAACACCCCTGCCCTCAGGCCGCCACCTTCTTCATGATCTTCACCAGCTTGTGCCCGTACGCCGGATCGGTGGCATAGCCCGCGCGCTGCAGGCCATGCGCCGCCTCTTCAGCAGACGCCGCGCTGACCACGCCCGCGTAACGCGGGTTGTTCGTCAGCAGGCGGGCATAGTCGGCACAGGCCTCGTCATACGAGCCATAGGCACGGAACTTCGCCCGCACCTTCTGCGGCTGCCCGTCGACATATTCCGTGGTGGTGATCTCCGCCACGCGCCCCTTCCAGCTGGCGCCGGCCTTGATGCCGAAGACATTGAAGGTGGTAGAGCCGTCGGCGTGCGTGATCTCGCGCTGGCCCCAGCCGGATTCCAGCGCGGCCTGGCCTACGATCAGCCGCGCCGGCACGCCGCTGGCGCGCGCGGCGGCTTCCGCGGGTCCGGCCATGCGGGCGACAAAGGCGCTGACGTGGGCCGGCGCGTCGTCCGGCAGCCGTCCCAGCTTGTCCTCACCCTGGCCGCGGTCCGCGTACCACTGCGGCTGGTACTGGCGCAGGCCGGCCGTGGGATTCCAGTTCTGCCCCGGCACGATGGTACCGAGCGCCGGCAGGTCGGCCTGCTCGCCGGCGTCGGCCGGGACCGCCCCGGCGCCGCGGCTGTCGAGCAGCCTTGCCATCTCGGCATCGGCCGCCTTGCCTGACTCGGCCGGGCTCATGGCGCTCATGCCGGCCGGCATCGCCGTGCCCGTGGCACGCGCCAGCTGGCGCACCATCACATCGGCCAGGCCGATCCCGCGCGACGACATCTGCTGCGCAAGCTGCTGGTCCATCATCGACATATAGAGCTTGCTCTGCTCGTTGTCGAAGAGGCCGTCCTGCGGCGTGGCATCGCGCATGCTCTTGAGCACCATCTGCGTGAACACCGCCTCGAACTGCTTGGCGACGGCTTGCAGCGTATTGGCGTCGGCGCCGCCGCGCGCGCTGTGCTTGAGCGCCTCGAAGCCCTGCGTGTCCAGCGCGAAGCGCTGCGTCAGCTCCGCCGCCTGCGGGGGTCGTGCCGTGTTCATGGTCAGATCACTTCCAGCTCGGCACGCAGCGCCCCGGCCGCGCGCATGGCTTCCAGGATGGTCTGCAGGTCGGCCGGAGTTGCGCCCAGCGCGTTCAGCCCCTTGACCACGGCGGCCAGCGAGGCGCCCGCCTTGACGATCTGCAGCGAGCCGCCCTGCTGCTTCATGTCGATCTGCGACACCGGCGCCACCACCGTCCGCCCTTCGCTAAATGGCGCGGGCTGGCTGATCACGGGTTGCGTGTTGATCACCACCGACAGGTTGCCGTGCGCGACCGCACAGTCTTCCACGGTCACGGCCTGGTTCATCACGATGGAGCCGGTGCGGGCGTTCAGGATCACCTTGGCCGCGGCCTTGGCCGGGGTCACGTCGATGTTCTCTATGCGGGCCAGGAAGCCCACGCGCGCGGCCGCCGACGCCGGCGCACGCACCTGCACCACGCGCCCGTCCAGCGCCGCGGCAACGCCGCCGCCCATGGAGCGGTTGATGGCTTCCACCACGCGCTCGGCGGTGCCGAAATCGGTATCCTTCAGTTCCAGGTTGAGCACGCCGCCATCTGGCTGGAACGGCGCCACCGCGCGCTCCACGATCGCGCCGTTGGCGATGCGCCCCACCGCCAGCTGGTTGATCTGAACCTTGCTGCCGTTGGCCGACGCCCCCGCGCCGCCCACCAGCATATTGCCCTGGGCGATGGCATAGACCTGGCCGTCGGCGCCCTTGAGCGGGGTCATCAGCAGCGTGCCGCCGCGCAGGCTCTTGGCATTGCCCATCGACGACACCACGATGTCCAGCTGGCTGCCGGGCTGCGCGAACGCGGGCAGCGAGGCGGTCACCATCACCGCCGCCACGTTCTTGAGCTGCATGTTCTTGCCGGCCGGCAGCGTGATCCCCAGCTGCGAGAGCATGTTGGTCAGGCTCTGCGTGGTGAACGGCGTCTGCATGGTCTGGTCGCCGGTGTTGTCCAGGCCGACCACCAGGCCGTAGCCCACCAGCGGGTTCTCGCGCACGCCCTGGAACGTGGCCAGGTTCTTCAGGCGTTCGGCCTTGGCAACGGTGGCAAAGGCTCCGAAGGCCACGCCCAGCGCCAGGCTGATCACGCTCAGGCGCAGCAGGCGGGACAGAAAACGGGCGAGCATGGGAGCGGACATGGCGCGGTCAGAACGGAGAAACATTGAGGAAGAAGCGCTGCAGCCAGCCCATGTTCTGCGCTTCGTCGATCACGCCCTTGGCGGTGTATTCGATGCGCGCATCGGCGACCTGCGTCGACAGCACGGCGTTGTCGCCGGTGATCGTGCGCGGATTGACCACGCCGGAGAAGCGGATGAACTCGGCGCCCTGGTTGATGGCCATCTGCTTTTCGCCGGAGACCACCAGGTTGCCGTTGGTCAGCACCTCCAGCACGGTCACGGTGATGGTGCCGTTGAAGGTATTGGCCGCGCTGGCGCCGCCGCTGGCCTTCATGGTGTTGGCGCCGTTGATGCTGGCGTTGCTGCTGCTGTTGAACAGGCCGCTGAGCGCGCGCGGCACGGCGTCGAACGCCAGCGCGGTGTTGCCGGTGCGGCTGGCATTGGTGCCGGAATTCTTGCTGGCGTTGACGTTCTCCGTGATCAGGATCGTCAGGATGTCGCCCACATTGCGCGGACGCCGGTCCTCGAACAGCGGGTTGCCGGCGTAGGACGACTGGTAGATCGAGCCGGAAGCCGGGCCCATCGGCCGCGGCTCTGCGCGCGCGGTGGTGGGCAGTTGCACCAGCGGCTCGCGCGGCATCAGCGCGCAGCCGCCGCTGGCCAGCATTGCCACGCCGGCCAGGCAAACCAGCGCATGCGCGCCTAGGCGGGAAAGCAAGGTGGCCATGTTCACACCAATCAACCCAGTTGCGACAGGCGCTGCAGCATCTGGTCGGATGCCTGCACGGCCTTGCTGTTGATCTCATACGCGCGCTGCGTCTGGATCATGCTGACCAGTTCTTCCACCACGTTCACGTTGGACGCTTCCACGTAGTTCTGCTGCACCACGCCAGCGCCGTTCAGGCCCGGCACGGTGGTGTTGGGCGCGCCCGAGGCATCGGTCTGCACGTACAGGTTCTCGCCCATGCTTTCCAGGCCGGCTGGGTTCATGAAGGTGGCCAGCTGCAGCTGCCCCACCTGCACGTTGGCGCTGGAGCCCGGCTGCGTCACCGACACGGTGCCGTCGCGCGCGATGGTCATCGACAGCGTATTGGCCGGAATGGTGATGGCGGGCTGGATCACGAAGCCGCTGGAGGTCACCAGCTGGCCGTTCTGGTCCACCTGGAACGAGCCGTCGCGCGTGTATGCGGTGGTGCCGTCGGGCAGCGCCACCTGGAAGAAGCCCTGGCCCAGGATGGCCACGTCCTTGGCATTGCCGGTCTGCTGCGGGTTGCCCTGGGTGTGGATGCGCTCGGTGGCCACGGGGCGCACGCCGGTGCCCAGCTGCATGCCGGAAGGCAGCGTGGTCTGGTCCGACGACAGCGCGCCGGGCTGGCGGATGGTCTGGTACATCAGTTCCTCGAACACCGCGCGGCCGCGCTTGAAGCCGTTGGTCGACACGTTGGCCAGGTTGTTCGAGATCACGTCCATCTGCGTCTGCTGCGCATCGAGGCCGGTCTTGGCAATCCAGAGAGAGCGGATCATGGTGGTCCTTGCGTTGGTCCTGGCACGGCGCGCCGTGCCGGTCAGTCATTCAGGTCAGTTGGTCGAGAGCAGCTGGTTGGCGCGCTGCTCGTTGCCGTCGGCGCCCTGGATCATCTTCATCTGCATCTCGAAGCGGCGGGCATTGGCAATCATCTCGACCATGGCTTCGGTCGGGTTGACGTTGCTGCCTTCCAGAGCGCCCGAGATCACGCGCACAGTGGGATCGGCCTCCAGCGGCTGGGCGCCGGGGCGCAGGCGGAACAGGCCGTCATCGCCGCGCGCGATGGCGTCGTTGGGCGGGTTGACCACGCGCAGCCGGCCCACCGGCGCCAGGCCGGCGGAGGCTTCGCCGGGGCCGCGCGCGGTGATGGTGCCGTCGGTGCCGATGGTTACCTGCGAGCCTGGCGGCACCGCCAGCGGACCGCCGTCGCCCATCACCGGCAGGCCGGAGATGGTCTGCACCTGGCCGTCCTGCGCCACCTGCAGCGCGCCGGCACGGGTGTAGGCCTCGGTGCCGTCCGGTGCCTGCACCACCAGCCAGCCATTGCCCTGCAGCGCTACATCCAGCGTGCGGCCGGTGTAGGTCAGCGGACCGGCGCGCATGTCGGCGCCGGGGGTCGAGGCCAGCGTAAAGGCGCGCGTCCCCGCCTCCGGCCCCACCACCGGCACCGCGCGGTACAGGTTGACCTGCGCGCGGAAGGCCGGCGTGGAGACGTTGGCGAGGTTGTTCGATACCGCTGCTTGCTGGTCGAGTATCTGCTTGGCGCCCGACAGGGCAGTGTAGATCATGCGGTCCATGGCGGCGGCTCAGCTCAGCGTGGCGGTCACAGGTTGACCAGGGTCTGCATGACCGTGTCCTGCGCCTTGATGGTCTGCGCATTGGCCTGGTAGTTGCGCTGCGCAACGATCAGGTTGACCAGCTGGCCGGACAGGTCCACGTTGGAAGCTTCCACCGCATTGGAGCGCAGCGTGCCCATGCTGCCGCCGGCCGTACCGACCAGCGCCTGGCCGGAGGCACCGGTGGCCGACCACACGTTGTCGCCCTCCGGCTTCAGGCCTTCGACGTTGCCGAATGCGGCCATCACGATCTGGCCGAGCGGCTTGGTCTGCTCGTTGGAATAGCTGCCGGTGATGGTGCCGTCGCCATTGACCGAGAAGCCCAGCAGGCTGCCCGAGGTGTAGCCGTTCTGGCTGAGCTGCTTGACGTCGTTGTCGGCGCCGAACTGGGTGGTGCCGGTCAGGTCCAGCGCCATCGTCATGGCCTGCGCGCCGTTGGCGGCCGGCTGGGTCAGGGTCACGGCATTGGCCGCGGGCGACTTCAGCGCGCCGGCGTTGTCGAACGCGAGCGTGAGCGGTGCGCCGCCGACCGGGTTGCCGTTGACGTCGGTGACATACATCTTCCAGTCAGTGCCGCCGCCAACAGTGGGCGCGCCCCCTGACTTGGCGAAGTACGCCATCAGCTGCTGCTTGTTGCCCAGCGAGTCATAGACGTTGATCGCCGTGCTGTAGTTGAACATGCTGCTGTCGGGCGCGGGCGTCGTCGCCGGCGGCACGGCTGCCGTCGGGAACGGGTTGGCCGGCACCTTGCTGCGCGAATCCAGCTGGAACTTGGCCGTGATGTTGCTGGTGGCCTTGGGCTCCATCTGCGCGTTGCTGACCACCAGCGGCTGCGGCTGCACACCGGCACCGCCGGCCACGCCGGCGGGATAGCCGGTCACCTGCAGGCCCTGCATATTGGTGATGCGGCCGTCTTCCTGGCGCTGGAACTGGCCGTTGCGCGAGTAGTAGACCGCGCCTTCCGGGCTGGTCAGGCGGAAGAAGCCGTTGCCGTTGGTGATGGCCACGTCCAGCGCACGCCCGGAGGCTTCGATATTGCCCTGGTTGAAGGACTGCACCACCGAGTTCACGCGCACGCCCAGGCCGATCTTGGTGCCCGCGTAGATGTCGGCAAACTGCGCGGCCGATTGCTTGTAGCCAACCGTGTTGGCATTGGCGATGTTGTTGCCAATCACGTCCAGATTGGACGCGGCGGCGTTCAGGCCGCTTACCCCTTGACCGAAACCCATGATTGCTTCCTTTTGACTAGGCTGTCATTGAAGCCGGCCGGCGCCTGTGCGCTGCCGGCACCTGCGTTTTAGAGAATGCGCCGTACGTCGTCGACGTTCGCGGTCTGTCCGTCGCCCAGGTCCACCAGCACGCCGCTGGCGTCGCCGCTGATGCTCTGGACCTTGCCGTAGACCAGCGCCACCGGCTGCACCGAGGTGCCGTTGGCGGTGGCGGTCACCTTGAAGGTGTAGTCGCCGTCGGCCACGGCCGCGCCGGCGTTGTTCTTGCCGTCCCATGCGACGTTGTGCACGCCCGCGGTCTGCCCCTTCATGTCGATGGTGCGCACCACGTTGCCGTCCTTGTCGAGCACGTCGACGGTGACCGCATCCGCGGTCGACGGTAGGTCCAGGCCAAACTTGCCCGGTACGCCGCCTGCCACCGACACCTGCTTGCCCGGCACCATCACGGTATGGCCGATCAGCGCCGCGGAGTCCATGGCGCGGCTGGCGCTGACCTGCGACAGCAACTGCGACAGGGTGGCGTTCATGGTCTGCATGCCGCTGACCGTGCTGATCTGCGCCAGCTGCGAGGTCAGCTGCGCGTTGTCCATCGGGTTGAGCGGGTCCTGGTTGTTCATCTGCGTAACGAGCATGGTCAGGAAGTTGTTCTGCAGCTCGGACGCACTGGCGCTGCCGCTCTTGAGGGCATCGTTGATACCCTGGGTGTTGCTGTTGCTGCCTACCGCGGAGGTGGTTGTCATGTCGGTTCGTTGTCTGCGTGCGGGTGGAGGCGTTGCCGATACAGGCCGGGGCTTGTCACTGGCCGATCGTCAGCGTCTTGAGCATCATGTTCTTGGCGGTGTTGAGCACTTCCACGTTGGCCTGGTAGGAGCGCGAGGCCGAGATCATGTTGACCATCTCTTCCACCGGGTTGACGTTGGGCATCACCACATAGCCCTGGGCATTGGCCATGGGGTGCGTAGGGTTGTGCACCATGCGCGGCGGCGACGGGTCTTCCGACACGCCTCGCACCTGCACGCCGCCGATGTCCGTCTGCCCCGGCGTGGGCGCCATGCCGAACACGACCTGCTTGGCGCGATAGGCCTGGCCGTCGGGGCTGACCACGCTGTCGGCATTGGCCAGGTTGGAGGCGGTCACGTTCATGCGCTGCGACTGCGCGGCCATGGCCGAGCCCGCGACGTCGAAGATGTTCATTGCCGGCATGCGCTCTCTCCCTTACTGCTCGATTTATTGCTGGATCGCGGCCAGCATGGTCTTGATCTTCGAATTCATCACCGTCAGGCCGGACTCGAAGTGCACGGCGTTGTCGGCAAAGGCCACGCGCTCGGTATCCATTTCCACGGTGTTGCCGTCGACGCTGGACTGCAGCGGGATGCGGTAGGCCAGGTCGAATTCCTCGCGCCCCGGGGCCTGCGCGGGCAGATGGCGTATCGAGGTGGTGGACAGCGACATGCCTTCATTGCGGTGGCCGCGTTCGACGCTCTGCGCCAGCGTGCTGGAAAAATCAAAGTCGCGCGCCTTGTAGCCGGGCGTGTCCGCGTGCGCGATGTTGGAGGCAATCACCGACTGCCGCTGGTTGCGCAGGCTCAGCGCTTCCTGCTGGAAACGTAGTGCCGCGTCGAGTCTGTCAATCATCTGGCATCTCCCTGCTCACATGAACGGAGCGAACGACCTTCTTCAGGGTTGCCATCTTAGGCGGCGACCTGTCACGCCAATCGGATGAATAAGGACGGGAAATCCATGCATTTCGGCCTGCCCTCGCGCGAGGGGCTGCCTACAATGGGACCCCGATGACAGATGTAAACGGGCGCGCGGCCAGTCACGGGGCGGTGCGCCAGGCATGCCATCCATGCCGTGCCGTCCTTGCCGGGAAGTCCAGATGAAACAGAATCGCCGCAACGCCCGCAGCCTGGCGCAAGCCCTGCTGGCGGCCTGCCTGCTTGGGCCGGCCGCCGCCGGTGCCGCGCCGGCGCAGGTCATGCCCGTCGCCATGCAGGCGCCGGCCGCGCACGGCCAGCAGCAGGCTGCTTATGCAGGCAACCCCGCTGCCAGCCCCTTTGCCGAAGACCCCGCGCGCGTTGCCGTCGAACGCTTCCTGCTGCAGCAGACCGCCGGCCTGCCGGGCAAGGTCAGCGTGCAGGTGGCGCCGCCTTCGGGCGGCCGCGCGCCGGATTGCCTTGCGCCCGACCCGTTCCTGCCCGCCGGCACGTCGACGTGGGGCCGCGTCTCCGTCGGCGTGCGCTGCGGCGGCGAGCGGCCGTGGGTGCGCTACATGCAGGCGCGCGTGTCGGTGCTGACTGATTACTACGTCGCCGCACGCGCGCTGGGCCCGGGCGAGCCGGTCAGCCAGGCCGATATCGAAGTCCGCCAGGGCGACCTGGGCACGCTGCCACGCGCGGTGATCACCGATCCGGCGCAGCTTGCCGGCGCGGTCACCGCCAACCGTATTGCCGCGGGCTCGCCGATACGCGCCGACCTGCTGCGCAAGGGCATCGCCGTGCGCCAGGGCCAGACCGTCACCGTGGCCGTGGAGGGCGATGCCTTCCAGATCACCAGCGAAGGCAAGGTGCTGGCCGATGCCGCCACCGGCAACACCGTGCAGGTACGCCTGCGCAGCGGCCAGGTGGTCAACGGGCTGGTACGCAGCGGCGACACCGTGGTGCTGCAGTAGCCCACCGTAAGTGCCTTGATCGTGGCCAAAAGACTGGAAACCCGTGGCAAGCGGCATGCGAAAATGCCGCCGAAACCGCTGCGCGTCGAAATCGGGGCGAGCGCCCTAAAGAATTCGCCGGCGCGACCGTAATGCCATAGGAAACCAGCAAGGAACGCCCCGTGAAGATCAACCACACCGCCTCGTCCCGGCCCGCCGACGCCCCCGCGGGCGACGCCGCCGCCCGGCCCCAGGCCGCGCCGGCCAGCGCCGCGGCGCCGTCCGCCGGCCTGAGCGTCAGCCCGCTGGCCGCCCAGGTACGCGACATCAGCGCCCGCCTGATGCAGCCCACGGACGACGATATCGACACCGCCAAGGTCGAAGAGATCCGCCAGGCCATCGCCGAGGGCCGGATCAGGATCGACCCGGGCAAGATTGCCGACGGCCTGCTCGCGACCCTGCGCGAGCTTGGCCAGGCCGAACCC
Source organism: Cupriavidus sp. GW823-FHT06D04 (assembly GCF_058795055.1). Lineage (NCBI taxonomy): Bacteria > Pseudomonadati > Pseudomonadota > Betaproteobacteria > Burkholderiales > Burkholderiaceae > Cupriavidus > Cupriavidus sp. GW823-FHT06D04. The sequence goes on from NZ_JBXAHL010000003.1 coordinate 295,037, forward strand.
CGCTAGCCCAAATGAACCAGAGCCTGATCCAGTCCCTGCAGCGCGAAACCGAAGGCATCCAGGCCTTCGGCCAACTCCTCGCCGAAGAGCGCGACGCCCTCAAGCGGGGCGACTTCCAGTCCCTGAGCGGACTGCTGACGCGCAAGGTTGAACTGGGCCAGGCCCTGTCCCGCCAGCTCAAGGCCCGCGAAGCCCAGATGGGCACGCTGGGCCTGCGCGCCGGCCCCGAAGGCCAGCTGCTCGGCCGCCAGGTCGACCCGGCCGTGGCCGACGCCTGGCGCCAGCTGATCTTCGCCGCCCGCACCGCGCGCGACGGCAACGCCCTGAACGGCGCCGTCGTCAACGCCCACCTCGACTTCACCCGCGAAGCCATCCAGGCGCTGCGCCAGCATAGTGGCGGGGATGCGGGGTTGTATGGGAAGGATGGGAAGGCTGCGGCTGGAGCGGGTGGGGTGAGTCTGGCAGCGGGTTGAAGCTATCGCCTGATGTTCCGTTCTTTCCTACCGAAACCCCACCACCAACTCATTGCTGCGCCCCTGCAGCACCGGCACCAGGCTACCCTGCCCCGGCACCCGGAACGCGAATACAAAGCCCTTGGTGGCATCATCCCCGAAGAACGCATCGGTCTTGCCTTCCGCCTGCGGCAGCAGCACGCAGCGCTGGGCATTGCAGAGATAGGCTTGCAGTTCCAGGGGTGGGGTTTTGGCGAAGCTGTAGCGCCAGCGCACCGACGTGATGACCCCTTCTGACTGCGGCAAGACGCCGATGGGCAGGATCGGCGGCGACACAGCACGCTGTCCGCGGCCGTAGAGTGCCGGCCCGTTGACCGATCCGGTCCAGGCATGGCGGGTGCCGCCCTCGATGGCGGCCCAGGCGCAGGCCGATACGGCAGCCAGCAGGCAGCAAGCGCCGCGCGCGGCGCGGCCCATCCTCTGCATCACAGCAAGCCGCGCAACTGGTTGCGCAGCCGCGTGATCGCCTGGCCGCGGATCTGGCACACGCGCGACTCGGTCACATCGAGCACCGCGCCGATCTCGCGCAGGTTCAGCTCCTGGTCGTAGCACAGCGACAGCACCAGCTTCTCGCGCTCGGGCAGCCGGTCGATGGCGCGGATCAGCGCCTCGCGCATGCCGCTTTCCATCAGCACGGTCAGCGGGTTGCCGTCATCGCTGCCGCCAAGGTGCCGGTCCAGGAAGTCTTCTTCGCCGGAGCGCTCGAAATCCTCGTAGTGCAGTAGCTGGCAACCATAGACCTCATTGAGCAGCAACTGGTATTCGTCCAGCGCCATCTCCATGGCCTCGGCCACTTCGGAGTCGACCGGCGCGCGCCCGAGCTTCTGCTCCAGCCCTCGCTGCGTGCGCTCGATGCGCCGGGTGAACTGGCGCAGGCTGCGCGACTGCCAGTCGTTGGCGCGCACCTCGTCAAGCATGGCGCCGCGGATGCGCTGGCTGGCATAGGTCTCAAAGCGCGCGCCGTGGGTGTCTTCATAGCGCTTGGCGGCATCCAGCAGGCCGATCATGCCGGCCTGGATCAGGTCGTCGATCTGCACGCTGGCAGGCAGCCTGGCGGCCAGTTGCAGAGCGATGCGGCGCACCAGCTGTGCATGCGCCTTGACCACATCGGCCTGTTCGAGCTTTCCCTGGATCGTGTACATGGTGCAATTCTCGTGAATGCTGGATTGCTGGACCGCCACAACGTGGGCGGGGGCTGGCTCAGGGTCTGGTTCGGTGAGATGGCATGACTGGCAGGCTCACGCCATTGCGGCTGCGGGCACGGGGGCGGACGCGTCCGCGCGCAGCGGCCAGGCGCCGATGCCGCCGGCGGTGCGGCGCAGCGCGGTGGTGGCCGGCGCCGCCGGAAACGCCTCGACCACGCAGCGCCCCAGTTGCACGCCGCGCGCCACTAGCGGGTCGGATGGCAACCAGCCCGCGCACAACGCCTCGACGCCCAGGTACTGGCTGGCCGTGCGCGCTAGATTGCGCAGGATTGCCTGCACCGTGGCCTCGCTCGCCGCCATGTTGACGATCAGGTGGAACTGGCGCCAGGCATACAGGTGATGCAGGCGCTTGATGCAGGCGTAGGCGGCGGTGATCGACGCGAGCTCAGGCCGCATTACGATCAGCACATTGTGCGCGCCGCCCGCGAGCGGCGACAGCGCGCCGTCGGCATCGACGCCGGCATCCACCAGCACGCTGCGAAAGCCACTCGCGGCAGCAGCCGACAAGGCGCTGCCCGGCACAGGCCGGCCAGCCGGCAGTACCGACAGCACGCCACCGGGACCGGTGCCTGCAGCAGCTTCCAGCGGCAGGCGGCCTGCGCTGACATCGGCCAGGGTGCCGGCGGGCCTGGCGCCGGACAGCCGCGTGGCGCGCGCCGCGGCAGCGTCTTCGTCGACCAGCAGCACGCGTTCGCCCTGCATGGCCAGCGCGTGCGATAAGCCCAGGGCCACGGTGGTCGCGCCGGCACCGCCTTCGCTGGCGACCACGGCGATACGGCGCGTCGTGCGCGGCGCCAGCATCCGGCGCAGGCTCTCGGCCTGGTCCATGGCGAGGGCGCTCACTGCAGGACCTCCATGGCTTCAGCGGACACGGCGGTGCCGCGGCCCGGATAGTTTTCCAGCACGTCGAGCAATGCCAGCATGCGGCCCATGCCTTCATTGAGCACCGTGCCCGGCACCGGCGCGCCCTGGCGCGCCGTGCGGCCAGCCAGGCGCGCGAGGAAGGCGGGCGCGGCCGCGGTCGGCGCGTGTTCCAGGCGCAGCACCGAGAGGCCCAGTTGCAGCGCGGCCAGCGCAGCGCCGGCGGCGTGGCCGCTTTCGGCGTCCTGGGCGAAGTGGTCGATGGCGTGGCGCAGCGTGCGCAGGCGCGCATCGGCTGCGTCGGTCCACAAGGCCCAGCGCGCCACCTGCGCGGCCTCCTGCGCCAGCGCCGGGTCGCACAGCAGGTAACGGGTATCCAGCAGTTCGCCGGTGGCGCGGTCGGCCAGGCGGGCCACCACCAGGCAGGCATCGATGCCGCCTTCGGGGGTGCCCTTGCCGCGCACCGGGCTGTCCGGTACGCGCACTTCGGCGCTGGCCAGCCAGCGCACGGCTTCACGCTCGCGCACGGTGTCCTCGCCGACGGCGTGGAAGGTCAGCGTGTCGGCCAGCGCATCGAGCTTCCAGGCGGCGCCGGCGCTGACTACGCGCGCGGTCTTGCGAGCGCTGGCCACCCAGCGCTCGCCGGCCTGCTGCCAGCGTGCCAGCATGGCGGCGGACGGTATGGCATCAATCAGGTTGACCACCTTGCGCGCGGCGCTCATGGCGGCGCGCAGGCTGGCGGCATCGGACTCGGCTTCGCCCAGCGGTTGGCCGGCACGGCCGGTCGAGGTCACGGTGGCGGCCAGCGGCATGCCGTCGCGGTCGGCGAACCACAGCGTGTGCTGCATCGGCTGCGGCGTGCGGCGGCCGGGCACGGCCACTTGCAGCGTGGCGGCGCTGGCCAGCACGTATTGCTCGCACTGGCGGGTCACGTCGCGGCAGACCGCTTCGCGCACCTGCTGCGACATGGCGCGCAGGGCCGGGGCGTCGGCGCCGCGCTGTTGCCACAGCGAGCGGGCCAGGTCGAGGCCCAGGCCCGCGCCATTGAGTTCTGCCACGCACTGGCTCAGCGCGTCCGCGCTGTCGCTCAGCGAGCGCAGCACCTCGTCGGCGCCGCCACGCGCGGGCACCTCGTCATCGGTGCCGGCGCTGCGCCGGCGTGCGGCGTCCGCATCGGCAAATACCGAACCGCGGCGCGGCGTCAGGAAGGCGCGCTCCACCAGCGCGGTGCTGTTGGCCAGCTCAAGGTGCTCGGGCACGCGCTGGCCGGTGGAGGCGTAGAACACCGGCAGGCGATGGCGGATCACCACGTCCAGCACCGAGCCCAAGTGGGTGGCTTCGTCCAGCTTGCTGATGATGCAGCCGTCGATGCCGCCGCCATCGGGCGCGGCGTCATGGCGGTAGGCATGCACCACTTCATTGAGGGTATCGCCGTGGCTGGCGCCGTTGAGCAGCAGCACGCGCTGCACCGGCGCGGGCACGCCGGCCAGCATGGCGATCTGTTCCGACAGGCTGCGGTCGCGCTGGCTCATGCCGACGGTGTCGATGATCACCAGGTGCTTGTCCTTCATCGCCGCCAACGCGAAGCGCAGGTCGGCGGCATCCTTCACCGCATGCACCGGCACGCCGAGGATGTCGCCGTAGATGCGCAGCTGTTCGTGCGCGCCGATACGGAAGCTGTCGGTGGTCAGCAGCGCCAGCTTGTCGGCACCGTGGCGCAGCACGAAGCGCGCCGCCAGCTTGGCCGTGGTGGTGGTCTTGCCCACGCCGGTGGGGCCCACCAGCGCCAGCACGCCGCCTTGCGCGAACAGGCTGTCCTCGTCGCCCAGCACCGGCAGCTTGCTGGCCAGTTCGGTGCGGATCCAGCCCATGGCCGCGGGGCGGTCGTAGCCCAGTGGCAGCCGCGCCAGCAGCGTGCGCGCCAGTTGCCCGGAGAAGCCGGCGCCGACCATCCATTCAAACAGGGATTCGCGCAGCGGGTCGCTGGCGGCCACGCCGTGCGCTGCCGCGCTTGCAACCGCGCTTGGGGCAGGGTTGATCCCGGCCAGCTGGCGCTCCAGCATCGCGCGCATCGATTGCAGCTCACCGCGCAGGTCGCTGATGGCGGCGGGCTCAACCACCGGCGCGGGTGGCACGTAGACCTGCGCCGTGGCCTGCACGCTGCCCAGATCCGTATCGCGCATGGCGACAATCTCCACGCCGCCCTCGATGGTGCGGTTGGACAGCACCACGGCGTCCGGACCCATGGCTTCGCGCACCTGGCGCATGGCTTCGCGGCCGTTGGCCGCGACAAACTTGGCTACGCTCATCTATGACTCCTCACGCGCCGATCATGGCGGTGATGCGGATATTGCGGTTGTCCGGCACCTCGGCATGCGACAGCACCCTCAGCTGCGGCATGGTGCGCCGCAGGAAGCGCGCCATCAGCGGGCGCAGCTGCGACGGCACCAGCAGCACCGGGTCCATGCCCATCTGTTCCTGGCGCGTGACCGCGCCCTGGGTCTGCTGCAGCAACGCATCGGCCAGGCCCGGCTCGATCCCGCCACCATTGGTCAGAGCCTGCGACAGCACGCGCTCCAGGCCGGCATCCAGGCCGATCACCTGCAGGTCGGCGTTGTTCGGGAACAGCTGCTGCGTGATGGCGCGGCCCAGCGCCACGCGCACCATCGCGGTCAGCTCGTTCGGGTCGCTGATCTTGGGCGCATGCTCGGCCACCACATCCAGGATGGTGCGCATGTCACGGATGGGCACGCCTTCGTCCAGCAGGTTCTGCAGGATCTTCTGCAGCGCGGTCAGCGAAATGGCCTTCGGCACCAGGTCTTCGGTCAGCTTGGGCGAGTCCTTGGCGATGCGGTCCAGCAGCGCCTGCACTTCCTGGCGGCCCAGCAGCTCGGCGGCGTGCATGTGGATCAGGTGGTTCAGGTGCGTGGCCACCACCGTGCTGGCATCGACCACGGTATAGCCGTAGGACTGCGCCTGCTCCTTGATGCCCGCGTCGATCCAGACGGCCGGCAGGCCGAAGGCGGGGTCGCGCGTGGCCGCGCCCGGCAGCGTGCCGCTGACCTGCCCGGGGTTGATCGCCATCCACTGCCCCGGCATGGCTTCGCCGCGGCCGATCTCCACGCCCTTGAGCGTGATGCGGTAGGCGTTGGGCTTGAGTTCCAGGTTGTCGCGGATATGCACCACCGGCACCAGGAAACCGATCTCCTGCGCCACCTTTTTGCGGATGCTCTTGATGCGGCCCAGCAGCTCACCGTCCTGCGCGCGGTCCACCAGCGTGATCAGGCGGTAGCCCACTTCCATGCCGAGCGGGTCGACTAGCGTGACGTCGTCCCAGCTGGCTTCAGTGGATTCCTGCGCCACCGCCGGGGTGCGCTCCTCGCGCCGCTTGACCTGCTCCTGCGTGGCGGCGCGGCGCGACATATAACGGCCCATCCACACCAGCACGCCCGCCAGCAGCAGGAAGGCAAAATGCGGCATGCCCGGGATGATGCCCATCAGGCCGATGATGCCCGCGGTCAGGTACAGCACGCGCGGGTTGGCGAAAAGCTGGCCGGTGAGCTGCTCGCCCACGTCCTGCTCGTTCGACACGCGCGACACGATCACGCCGGCGGCGGTGGAGATCACCAGCGCCGGGATCTGCGCCACCAGGCCGTCGCCGATGGTCAGCAGCGTGTAGTTGTGCACGGCGGTGCCGAAGTCCAGGTCGTGCTGCACCATGCCCACCACCATGCCGGCGGCAACGTTGATGAACATGATCAGCAGGCCCGCCACGGCATCGCCGCGCACGAATTTGCTGGCGCCGTCCATGGCGCCGTAGAAGTCGGACTCCTGCGCCACTTCGGCGCGGCGCTTCTTGGCGGCGGCTTCGTCGATCAGGCCGGCGTTCAGGTCGGCATCGATCGACATCTGCTTGCCGGGCATCGAATCCAGCATAAAGCGCGCGCCCACTTCGGCGATACGGCCCGCACCCTTGGTGATCACCATGAAGTTGATCACCACCAGGATCGCGAACACCACGATGCCGACCGCGAAGTTGCCGCCCACCAGGAAGTGGCCGAATGCCTCCACCACCTTGCCGGCAGCGTCCGGGCCGGTATGGCCTTCGAGCAGCACCACGCGCGTGGACGCCACGTTCAGCGACAGGCGCAGCAGCGTGGTGAACAGCAGCACCGCCGGGAAGGCGGCAAAGTCCAGCGGCTTCTGCGTGTACATGCTGACCAGCAGCACCATGATCGCCAGCGCGATATTGAAGGTGAACAGGAGGTCCAGCACAAAGGCCGGCAGCGGCAGGATCATCATCCCCAGGATCATGATGATCAGCAGCGGACCGGTCATGGCCTTGAGCTGGCCGGCGGAGCGCAGGCCGGGCAGGTTGAACAGGTTGCTCAGAGCGTTCATTCGCGCATTTCCGGTACGGCGAGTTCATCGGGCACCGGCAGGTCCGCGGGCGCCTGCGGCTGCGGGCCCTGCGAGTAGTGCCAGTGCTTCAGTTGATAGACCCAGGCCAGCACTTCGGCCACGGCGGTATAGAGTCCGGCGGGGATTTCCTGGCCCAGCTCCACGTGGCGGTGCAGCGCACGCGCCAGCGGCGGGGCCGACATCAGCGGCACGCGGTGCTCGGCGGCCAGCTCGCGGATGCGGGCGGCAATATCGCCGGTGCCCTTGGCCACCACGCGCGGCGCGCCCATGCGCCCTTCCTCATAGCGCAGCGCCACGGCAAAGTGGGTGGGGTTGGTCACCACCACGTCGGCCTTGGGCACTTCGGTCATCATGCGGCGGCGCGCCATGGCGCGCTGCTGCTGGCGGATGCGGCCCTTGATATGCGGGTCGCCCTCGCTTTCCTTGAATTCCTGCTTGACCTCTTCCTTGGTCATGCGCAGCTTCTTGAAGTACTCCCAGTACTGCCACGGCACGTCGATGGCCGCCACCACCAGCAGCGACAGCGACACCACCAGGCAGCAATTCATGACCAGGTCGACCATGTGCAGCAGTGCTTCCTGCACCGGCGCATTCATCAGCGCGATGGCCTCGGGCAGGCGCCGCCACAGCACCCAGGCGCCCACGCTGCCCACCAGCAGCGACTTGGCCACGGCCTTGAGCAGCTCCACCAGCGAATGCGCGGAGAACATCCGGCCCAGCCCCGCCAGCGGCGACAGGCGCGAGAACTGCGGCGCGAAGGACTTGCCCGAGAACACCCAGCCCCCCAGCAGCAACGGCGCCGCCAGCGCGGCAACGCCGAACAGGAACAGCAGCGGCAGGAAGGCCAGCAGGCTGTCCCACACCATCATGGAAAAGCGCGACAGCATGCGTGAGGTATCGAACGCCGTTGCCGGCTCGAATCGCAGCGCCCCCTGCATCACCTGGTTCAGGCTGCGGCCCAGATGGCCGCCCAGCGTCCACAGGCCGGTCACGCCGGCAATCAGCATGACGAACGTGGCGAGCTCGCGCGAACGCACCACCTGCCCCTCCTCGCGCGCCTTTTCCAGGCGCCGGGGTGAGGCGGGTTCGGTTTTCTCGAGGTCGCTTTCTTCGGACATCCATGCTCCGTGCGAAGCGGCAGGCCGCTATTCGTCAGCAGGGATTATCGAAGCGGGACAGCCTTCCCATTCATGGGAAAAGGCGGGGGAATTGGGTGTTGTTTGGGAAATCAGGGGCCTGGTGGCGTTAACGGCGCCTGATTGGGAGGACTTTAGGCGTGGATGGGGAGGCGGGCATCGGGAGATGCCCGCGCGAACTACGTCAGGCCGGTCCCCTCACAAAACCAGAGCCATGATAGTCAGTCCGTGCCGTACTTCGGCGACCGCGGCCCATACAGGATGCCGCCAGGCGTACCCGCCGAGAGCAGTTGCTGGCTCGTCCTGCCGGCCACCCCATAGGCGGCATCCGACACGCTGCTGATCGCGTGCGCAATGGCCGTCCCGATCAGCGCTCCGATCAACCCACCGCCAGCGTTACCCGACTGATTGTTGGCAGCCGACGCCTGTCCGGTCCAGAGCGTCTTGCCCGTCCTCAGGTCCAGGAGCTTCGCTTCGGCGGCGACAACGGTTGTGCTGCTGACGACCTGGAACTTCGAACCATAGTCGGTCACGGTGATGTACAGCGCGGTGTCCGCGCCGAAGATTTCGCGCAGCTTCGCGGGCGCCACCGCGTGGATGTCGCCCGGTATCGTCAGCCCGTTCTGGCGAAAGGTCTCGTCAACCAGCGCGACCGGCAGCACGTAGTAGCCGGATTCCGCCAGCGGCTGTGTGGCCTGCGACAGCATGGCGTAAGTGGCCTTCACGTCCGGCGAGTTGTTCAGCGGCGGCAGCACCACAATCGAGCGGGGGTGGCTTTCCTTGAAGGCGGCGTAATCCACGTTCTTCGTCGGCGCGGCACAGCCGGCTGCCAGCATGGCGACGCCCAGCAGCATCAGGACGCGATGGAACAGCTTGCTCATTTCTTCTCTCCCTTGCGTTTGACGTTCTTCAGCAGGAAGTCCACATAGGCTCCCGACTCGGGAAACAGCGCCTTCTCGGTCTGGAATTCGCGGACCATTTCGTCATCCTTGCCGATATCGACATACAGCATGCCGAGGTGCGCGTGGTAGCCGGGCGGCGGGGTATTGCCGGCCGCCATGATTTTCTGCAGGTCGCGCTCCAGCACCTCGATCTGGGCTTGCTTCGGTTCGCCCTTGAAGTACTGGTAGACCTGCGGCTGGTAGCCTTCCCACTGATACAGGGGCTTGGCGGGAGCCGCGCAGCCTGTCAACAATGCGCTTGCGACCAGGGCAGGCACCGCCAGGCGCTGCGGCTGGAACAATGTCTTCACGATTTGTCCTTGACTGGGTTTTTGGAATCAGGGGGTGACGGGCTTCCAGGCGCCGCTTTCGATGCCGCTGACCAGATTGGTCACGGCTTCGCGCATGGCGAGGTCGAGCACCTTCCCGTTGAGCGTCGAGTCATAGCTGGACGTGCCGCCAAAGCCGACTACCTCCCGGCTCGACAGCGAGTACTCGCCCGCGCCCTGGGCGGTGAACACGACTTCCGAGGTCGCAATATTGACCACGTTGAGCGCGACCTTGGCATACGCCACCTGCGACTTGCCGCGGCCCAGGATGCCGAACAGTTGCTGGTCGCCGGTTTCCTTGCGGCCGAACTCGGTCACGTCGCCGGTGATCACGTAGTCGGCCCCCTTCAAGCGCTGAGCCTGGCTCTTGATGGCTGCCTCGCGCTTGATCTCGTCCATGTTGTCGCGGTCGAGCACATTGAAGCGGTTGGTCTGTTGCAGGTGCGTGATCAGCACGGTCTTGGCCTGGCCGCCCAGCCGGTCGACGCCGTCGGAGAACACGCCGCGCATGTAGCTCGAACGGTTGTCGAATTTACCGACCGAAATCGGCGTGCGGACGCCGGCGTAGGGACGGCTGGCGCTCTCGACCTTCTGCACCGGCAGCGCCGTGGACGATTCGGTGGCACAGCCGCCGAGCATGGCGAGTAGCCCGGCCGCGGCGACCAGGGATATGGCCGTCACTTTGTTCATGCGATCTTCTCCTTCAGTTGGGTCAACACTACATTCATGCTCTGGCACAGCAGCAAGTCGATACTCCGCCCCGTTCGGGCGGGTGACCGGGCAGCCGGGCGTCACCTCGCTGGTCAGTCTTCGACGGCGCGGGAGCGCAGACGATTCGGCGGCGCCCGCCAGAGGAGGCCAAGGCTAGCCACTGTACCCAGCCCAGTCTGGCGTCGGGATCGGAGGATTCCGAATCGGGTGGCGGACATTTCCGCAGTTCGTCGGGGCAATGTGGCAGCCAGTCCGAGCATGACCTAGGCCGTCGCGCACCCGCAATCCGGCGCCGCAAAGGGCTTCAGCCTAGCGCACGCGAGAAGCTCCACCTACACGCCATCACAATCGTTCACATTCCTTGGGCGCCCAGGGCGCCGGCCCGACAGGAGGTGGAGGTTGACGGCAGCGCCCCGCTGAGGGCGGGGCGCCGATAAACGAAATGCCTTGCCGCGAGGCACGCGCCTGCCCTCACGCCCTGCCCCTATCCCGCAGGCGGGAGAGGGGAGCAAACCGGCGGGAGAGCTCAGCTCACCAGGCTCTCAGAACCCCAGACTGGCCAACAGATCATCCACCTGCGCCTGGTCCGAAACCACGTCCGGCTTGCCCTCCGGACTGATCTGCGGCCCGTTCAGCAGCGTGGCGGCCGGCGCTTCCACGCGGCGCTCGGACGGCACGTTGTCGATCAGCACCTGCAGCAGCTCCTGCTCCAGCGCGCGGATCATGTCCATCATCTTCTTGATGACCTGGCCGGTCAGGTCCTGGAAGTCCTGCGCCATCATGATGTCGAGCAGATGGCTGTTGGTGGCGCGGGCCTGGGCGGGCACCTCGGACAGGAAGGCGCGGGTGTCTAGCACCAGCGAACGGGCGTCGGCCAGCTCCACCGGCTGCTCGAACCAGGCGTCCCAGCGCTTGTCCAGGGTTTCGGCCTGCTGCTCGATACCGGACTGGATCGGCTGCGCCAGCTCGACCGCGTTGAGCGTGCGCTCGGCGGCCTGCTCGGTCATGGCGGCGATGTAGTTCAGCCGGTCGCGCGCATCGGGGATGGCCTGCGCGGCGCGTTCGATCTCCTTGTCCAGGCCGAGCTCGCGCATATTGTCGCGCAGCATCCGCGTCAGGTTGCCGATGCGCAGGATCAGTTGCTCGGCGGAATCATTGCTCAGGGTCGGGGTCATGGAAACGCGCCTCCGCCTCAGCCGCCGAGCTTCTCGAAGATCTTGGTGATCTTCTCGTCCAACGTGGCGGCCGTGAACGGCTTGACCACGTAGCCGTTGGCACCGGCCTGGGCCGCGGCGATGATGTTCTCTTTCTTGGCTTCGGCGGTCACCATCAGCACCGGGATCTTGCCGATATTGGCGTCGGCGCGGATCGCCTGCAGCATGGTCAGGCCGTCCATATTGGGCATGTTCCAGTCCGAGATCACGAACTGAAAGCTGCCATCCTTGGCCTTCTCCAGGCCGGCGGCGCCGTCCTCGGCTTCCTCGACGTTGACGAAACCCAGCTCTTTGAGCAGGTTGCGGATGATCCGGCGCATGGTCGGGAAATCATCCACGACCAGGATCTTGATGCTCTTGTCCACTTTGAGGGCTCCAGAAAATACAGTGTTGGCTTGTTGCCAGGACGAGCGCTGCGCGCCGGCATGCGCGCCCCGCTCGGCCCGATTTCGTTTACACTCGCTGCGCGCGCGTGCCGTATGTGGCCAGGCGCGCCATCACGCGCTGGGTCATCGCCGGCAAGGGCACGACTTCATGCACGCCGCCGGTGGCGATCGCCTCCTTCGGCATGCCAAACACAATGCATGTGTGCTCGTCCTGGGCCAGGTTGTAGGCACCGGCCTCGCGCATGCGCAGCATGCCGCGCGCGCCGTCCTTGCCCATGCCGGTCAGAATCACGCCGATCACGTTCTTGCCGCCATGCTGCGCGGCCGAATCGAACAGCACGTCGACCGACGGGCGGTGACGGTTGACCGGCGCTTCCTGCGACAGGTGCGCGACATAGTTGGCGCCGCTGCGCGCGAGCAGCAGGTGCGAATCGCCCGGCGCGATGTACGCATGGCCGGGCAGCACGCGCTCGCCGTGCACGGCTTCCTTGACCGTGATGCGGCACAGGCCATCCAGCCGCTGCGCGAACGAGCGCGTGAAGCCGGCCGGCATATGCTGGACGATCATCACCGCGGGGCTGTCGGGCGGCAGCGGCATCAGGAATTCCTTGATGGCCTCGGTGCCGCCGGTGGAGGCGCCCAGGATGATCAGCTTTTCGGTCGACAGCAGCGGGCTGCGCAGCATCGGCACGGGCTCGGCGCCGGCCGCTGTCGGCGCGGCTGGCTGCGCGGCCGCGCGCACGCGGGCGCGCGACGCGGCGCGCAGCTTGTCGGCGATGGTGTGGGTGTATTCCAGCAGCCCGTCGCGGATGCCCAGCTTGGGCTTGGTGACAAAGTCCACCGCGCCCAGCTCCAGCGCGCGCATGGTGATCTCCGAACCACGCTCGGTCAGCGACGACACCATCAGCACCGGCATCGGCCGCAGCCGCATCAGGCGCTCCAGGAAGTCCAGGCCGTCCATGCGCGGCATTTCGACGTCCAGCGTCAGCACATCCGGGTTCAGGCGCTTGATCAGGTCGCGCGCCACCAGCGGGTCGGGCGCGGTGCCGACCACTTCCATGTCGGGCTGGCTGTTGATGATCTCCGTCATCAGGCTGCGGATCAGCGCGGAATCGTCCACGCAGAGCACCTTGATCTTGGCGGCAGTCATGATTGATCGTGCTTGGTTTGGTTTCAGGGAAGCTGGCGCGCAAAGGACTGCCGCGCAAACAGTTCAGGCGATTGCGCCGGCGCCCGGGCCGAGGTGGCAATGGCGCGGGCCAGGGCGCGCTCGTCGCGCGCCACCGAAACCTGGTCGTCCTGCCGCGTCAGGCGGCGTACCAGCGCCAGCCCGCCGACCGGGAAGTAGCTGACACGGCGCGCATGCGGGCCGCGCAGGTCCTGCGCCGCAACGCGGATCTCCTCGGTCTTCAGGTAGCGCAGCACGAAGTCCGCGTTGCGGTCGCCGATATTCAGCGTGGTCATATTGGCCAGCACCGCCCCGCCGCCGAAGACCTTGGCCTCCAGCCGCTCGCGGCGCGCGCCCATCTTGAGCAGTTCGTTGATCAGCACTTCCAGCGCATAGCTGCCGTAGCGCATCGACGCCGACAGCATGCGGTCGGCGCTGCCGTCGTCATCGGGCAGCATGAAGTGGTTCATGCCGCCCACGCCGGCGCTCTCGTCGCGGATGCAGGCCGCCACGCACGAGCCCAGCACGGTGGTCAGCACCACGTCCTCGCGGGTCACGTAGTACTCGTTGGGCAACAGCTTGATGGCCTGCTTGCCGAACTCGCGGTCGAAATATGTGCGCGTGGCAAGGGCTTCGGGCAGATGGGGCGTGCGCATCACGGCCTTCCCGCCCTGGCCGCATCCGGCGCCAGTTCATAAACGGTCTGCCCGCGCAGCTGGAAGGCGCGCGTGACATAAGAGAAGTTCTCCGAGTGGCCGGCAAAGAGCAGCCCGTGCGGCTTGAGCAGCGGCACGAAGCGCTCCAGGATGCGTCCCTGGGTCGGCTTGTCGAAGTAGATCATCACGTTGCGGCAGAAGATGGCGTCGAACTGCTCGCGCATGCCCCAGTCGGGCGCGAGCAGGTTCAGCGGCTCGAACGCGATGGTGGCGGCCAGCTCCGGCTTGACCTTGACCGAACCGGTGCGCGGCCCGGTGCCCTTCAGGAAGAAGCGCTTGAGCCGTTCCGGCGACAGCCGCGCGACCTGCTCCGCGGAATACACGCCGCCGCGGGCCTTGGCCAGCACCTGGGTGTCGATGTCAGTGGCCAGCACCGTGCCGGCACGGTCGCCCAGCGCTTCGGCCAGCGTGATGGCGATCGAGTACGGCTCCTCGCCGGTGGACGCGGCCGAGCACCAGACGCTGTAGGGGCGCCCGGTCTTCCTGGCATGCTCGGCCAGCAGCGGGAAGTGATGGGCCTCGCGGAAGAACGAGGTCAGGTTGGTGGTCAGCGCATTGGTGAAGAACTCCCACTCCGACGAGCGGTCGTCCGCGTCCAGCAGCGCCAGGTACGAGGCGAAGTCCGACAGCTGCAGCGCGCGCAGCCGGCGCACCAGCCGGCTGTAGACCATCTCGCGCTTATGGCTGCCCAGCGAGATGCCCGCGCGCCGGTGGATCAGCGCGCGGATTTTCTCGAAGTCGCGTTCGGTCAGCAGGAAGTCGCGTGCATCGTCGCGCCGCAGGATGGCGCCCGGCGCAAGGACCGACCCGGTCTGGCCGGGAACGCTGGCGGCGGTGCGGAACGGCGTCATGGGATGTGCTTCAGTGGTGCGTGCGCTGGGTCAGGCCAGCTCGGCCTCGACCAGCGCCATCTCCGCGCTGGTCATCAGGCGTTCGATATCGATCAGCACCAGCATGCGGCCGTCGATGGTGCCCAGCCCGGTCAGGTGCTCGGTTGAGATCGACACGCCGAACTCCGGCGCGGGCTTGATCGCATCGCCCGTCAGCGTCAGCACGTCGGACACGCCATCCACCACGATGCCGACCACGCGGCCGGCCACGTTCAGGATGATGACCACGGTCTGGTGGTCGTAGCGCACGTTGCCCAGGCGGAACTTCAGGCGCAGGTCGACGATCGGCACGATCACGCCGCGCAGGTTGGTCACGCCCTTGATGAAGTCCGGCGCGCTGGAGATGCGGGTCACGGTCTCGTAGCTGCGGATCTCCTGCACCTTGAGGATGTCGATGCCGTATTCCTCCGACCCCAGCGTGAAGACCAGGAACTCCTGGCCCGAAGCGTCGCTTCCGGGGGTATCGATGTGTCCGATGCCGGCCATGATGTCTCGTTCTCCTGTGTTTGGACGATGGGTGTTGGCCGCTTATTGCGCCAGCGCCGGTTCCTGCCGGCGCACGCCGGTGCGCTGCAGCGCGCCGACATCGACGATCAGCGCCACGCTGCCGTCGCCAAGGATGGTCGCCGCCGAGATGCATGGCACCTTGCGGTAGTTGGTTTCCAGGTTCTTCAGCACCACCTGGTGCTGGCCGATCAGCTGGTCCACCAGCAGCGCAAAGCGCTTCCCCTCGGCCTGCAGGATCACAGCGATGCCCTGCGTGGGTTCCTGCAGCGCGCCGGCCACGTTGAACACGCGGTGCATTTCCAGCAGCGGCAGGTATTCGCCGCGCACGTGCATGACGCGATCGGAGTTGGCGGCGGTGTGGACATCCTCGGCCTTGGGCTGCAGCGACTCCATCACGCAGTTCAGCGGCAGGATGAAGGTCTCTTCGCCCACCTTGACCGACATGCCGTCCAGGATCGCCAGCGTCAGCGGCAGCACGATGCGGATGGTGGTGCCCAGGCCCGGGCGCGAGCTGATCTGGACGTGGCCGCCCATCTCCTGGATATTGCGCTTGACCACGTCCATGCCAACGCCGCGGCCGGACACGTCGGTGACGACTTCGGCGGTGGAAAAGCCCGGCGCGAAGATCAGCTGCCAGACCTCTTCATCGGTGATGGCCTCGGACACCGGCAGGCCGTTCTGGATGGCCTTGGCCAGGATGCGCTCGCGGTTCAGGCCGCCGCCGTCGTCGCTGACTTCAATGACGATATTGCCGCCATGGTGCTGCGCGGACAGGATCAGCTGGCCGGTCGCGTCCTTGCCGGCGGCCACGCGCTTGTCAGGGGTTTCGATGCCGTGGTCCAGGCTGTTGCGCACCAGGTGGGTGAGCGGATCGATGATGCGTTCGATCAGGCTCTTGTCCAGTTCGGTGGCCTTGCCGAAGGTGACCAGGTCGATCTGCTTGCCAAGCTTGCTGGCCAGGTCGCGCACCAGCCGCGGGAAGCGCGAGAACACGTAGTCCATCGGCATCATGCGGATCGACATCACCGCTTCCTGCAGGTCGCGCGCGTTGCGCTCGAGCTGGCCCATGCCGGAGAACAGGCGGTCGAACAGCACCGGGTCCAGCGCAGAGGCGGTCTGCGCCAGCATCGACTGCGTGATCACCAGCTCGCCCACCAGGTTGATGATCTGGTCGACCTTTTCGGTCGGCACGCGGATCGAGCCTTCGCCCTGCGCGGCGCTCGCCTGCGGCTTGGCCTTCTCGCGCGCGGCAGCGGGCGCTGCCGCCGCTGCTACGGGGGCCGCCGCGACCGGGACGGGCGCCGGGACCGGCGCCTCGACCACCGCTGGGGCGGCGGCAGGTGCCTCGGCTTCGGCTTCGATCACGATCTGGTCCAGATCGATCACGAAGCAGCACACCGCGATGATGTCGTCGGCGCTGCACTGGGTGTTGAGCCACACCACCAGTTCGCCATTCACCTCCTGCTGGCCGGTGATCTCGCCCAGGTTGGCCAGTTCCTCGCGCAGCAGCGCCTGGTCAGAGGCGGAAACCCGGATCAGGCGGATCTTGAGCCCGCCGCCCGTGGCAGCGGCAGCGGGGGTCATTGCGGCAACAGGAGCGGGCGCCGGGGCCGGGGCGGCAGTTGCGCCAGCATCGCCGGCGGCTTCCTGCGCCAGCTGTTGCAGCACGGCGCAGATGCGCGCCAGCGTTTCCGGATCGGGTTCGGTGCCGTTGCGGTAGGCGTTGAGCTGGTCTTGCAACACGTCCTTGGTTTCCAGAAAGGTGTCGATGATGGTCCTGGTCAACGCCAGTTCCTGCCGGCGCGTGCGGTCCAGCAGGTTCTCGAAAATATGGGTGGTCTCGGTCAGCGCCGCGAAGCCGAAGGTGGCGGCCCCGCCCTTGATGGAGTGCGCCGCCCGGAAGATCGCGTTCAAATGCTCGGGATCGGGCGACTCAATGTCCAGGCCGAGCAGCAGCTGCTCCATTTCGACGAGCAGTTCTTCCGCTTCCTCGAAGAAGGTCTGGTAAAACTGTGTGATATCGATATCGACAGACATGGCGTCCTGAGTCACTTGGTTACTGCACTGGCGCTGCCGCAGCGGCTGCGCGTCATGGTTTGCTGCCCGTCGGCGCAGGCGCGGGCGCGGAGGCCGCTGCTAGCCCCGCCTGCATCTCCTGCACAGCCTTGCCGGCCTGCGCCGCCACCGAGACCTCTGCGGCGCTGGCGTTCTCGGCCTCGAAGCGCGCCTGGGCCTTATGGTTGAGCACCACGATGCTGATGCGCCGGTTCACCGGCGCCAGCAGGTCTTCCTTGTCCAGCGGCATGGTTGCGGCCAGGCCCAGCACGCGCAGCACCTTGCCCTCCTGCATGCCGCCGGCGATCAGCTCGCGGCGCGAAGCGTTGGCGCGGTCGCCCGACAGCTCCCAGTTGCTGTAGGTGCGCTCGCCGTTGGAATAGTTGGCCGCATCGGTATGGCCCGACAGGCTGACCTTGTTGGGCAGCTCGTTCAGCACCGGCCCGATCTCGCGCAGGATGGTGCGCATATAGGTCTCGACCGTGGCGCTGCCGGTGCGGAACATGGGCCGGTTCTGCGTATCCAGGATCTGGATGCGCAGCCCCTCGCTGGTGATGTCCAGCAGCAGCTGCGGCCGGAACTGGCGCAGCACTGGGTTGTTCTCAATGATCTGCTCAAGGCGCTGCTTGAGCGCGCGCAGGCGCTGCGCTTCCTGCTGCTCGTTGCGCCGCTGCTCGTCGCTGGGTTCGTTGGCGCGCGCGCGCATGGTGTCGCCGTCCTTGCGCAGCGCGTCCTGGCCGCCGCCCGGGATCACGCTGGGCGTCTGGCTGCTCCTCTCGCCGCCGACGACGGCCACCTTGAGCGGCATGCGGAAGTACTCGGCAATGCCTTCCAGCGTCTTCTTGTTGGCGCTGGAGAGCAGCCACAGCACCAGGAACAGCGCCATCATCGCGGTCATGAAGTCGGCGTAGGCGATCTTCCAGCTGTGGTTGCCATGCGGTTTGGCGTGCGATTTCGCCCGGCGGACGATGATCGGACGCATATCGTGTGCGCTGCTCATGACGGTGCCCCTTGCTGCTTGCGTGCCTTAATTCAGGCTCTTGACTTCACGCACGTGGTCGTCGAGCTCAAGGAACGACGGCCGCACCGTGGAGTACAGCACCTTGCGGCCGAATTCCACCGCCACCAGCGGCGCGTAGCCGTTGAGCGAGGCCAGCAGCACCACCTTGATGCATTCGTAGACCTTGACGTTCTCGGACACCTGCAGCTCGATGCGCGCGGCCAGCGGCGAGACAAAGCCATAGGCCAGCAGGATGCCCAGGAAGGTGCCGACCATGGCGTGCGCGATCAGCGCGCCCAACTCGGCCGGCGGCAGGTCGGCCGAACCCAGCGCATGCACCACGCCCATCACCGCGGCAACGATGCCGAAGGCGGGCAGCGCGTCGCCGACGCGCGACAGCGCATGGGCGGGGATCTCGGCCTCGTGGCGGAAGGTCTCGATCTCGTGGTCCATCAGGGCCTCAATCTCGAAGGCATTCATGTTGCCGTTGACCATCATGCGCAGGTAGTCGGTGAGGAATTCCATCACCACCGGATCCGACAGGATGCGCGGGTACTGGCTGAAGACGCTGCTGGCGGCGGGGTCCGCGATTTCCTTTTCCAGGAACAGGATGCCCTCGCGCCGTGCCTTGGACAGCAGCACGTACAGCAGCGACATGACGTCCAGGTACAGCTCTTTCTTGTACTTGGAACTCTTGAACAGACCCGGCAGCGCCCTGGCGGTGGCCTTGATGGCCTTTGCTGTATTGGTGGCGATAAAGGCACCGAAGGCGGCGCCCCCGATGATTACAAATTCCGCCGGTTGATATAGCGCGCCCATGTGGCCGCCGGTCATGGCGTAACCGCCAAGCACCGCCACAACCACGACGACATAGCCAAGAACTACTAGCACGATCGGATCCCCGTCTAAAAACGCGCGTCAGCCACGCTCATTTGCCCGTTGCACGGGCGCACGGAGAGAATCCGTCCGCCAGCGCAGCAAGCTTGCCAGCCGGCGGACCTTGACCAGGATCAGGTGTTGGTCTGCACGGCGGCGGCGTCTTTCGAGAGCTTCTTCACTTTCCCTGCGCGTGACGGCGGACGGCACAGGCTGCACACAAAGTTCGCGTGCGGCTCATACGCGTGCGTGACAAACTGCCCGCCGCAACACGTGCACCGGGACAGCTGCAGCATGTTGCTCTCGAAGAACCGTACTAACGTCCAGGCACGCGTGAAACTTAAGACAATTTCGCCGCCGAGCAGCGAAACATGCTCAAGGTACAGGCGGTAGGCAGCCACCACCGCGCGAATGCCCACGGTCTCGCCCTCCTGCACCATGAACTGGTAGGCAGAGAAGAACAGCGAGGAATGGATATTCGGCAGCCAGGTGGTGAACCAGTCCGTCGAGAAGGGAAGCATGCCCTTGGGGGGCGAGACGCCGCGCAACTCCTTGTACAGGCGGATGAGCCGGTCACGCGACAGCGTGGTCTCGGCTTCAAGCACCTGCAGGCGCGCACCCAAGCCGATCAGCTCGATCGCAAGCTGGGTCTGGTTGGCATCCTGGAGCACGCTCTTGCGGCTGGGAACGGAGGTGGCCGTGTAACTCCGGGTCGGCTCGGCCTGCAGGAGCGCGGTCAATTGAGCGACTCCACAGGCTGGCGTGCAAGCAGGATCGCGGCGTGGATCTGCTGCATGTCATGGCTCTTGGCCGTGTGGGTGAGAGTGGACAGAAGCGCATGGTCGTCGAAGCGGAACCTGCACAGCACCATGTTGGATGCCGCCAGCTTGACGAGTTGCGCGGAAGTCAGCTTGGCAAGAATATCCGCGATTTCCTTGCTGACCCCGAGCCGGAACATGGCTTCGACCTGGTTTTCGCGCACCAGGCGTTGCGCGAGCAGCAGATAGGCGAGATTAACCTCCCTGATCTCCTGGAGAACTTCACTGCTTTCCAATTTATCCCCGCTACCAAAAACCCGCCGTGGCCGCTTGTCCGGCGCTTACCGATGCCCTCGCGGGCCCGGCGACCAGATCGTTTGTATGCGGCTGGGCGGGTACAACGTACGACTAAGGAACTACGCCCGTGTCCAACTGTAATCAACCCCGTTACAAGTGTTACAGAGTGTAAGTAAGACTGTTACGTTTATATCGGCAATCCACCCGCAATGCCAATCCCTACTTACGCGGGGGGGGAACCAAATGTCGCATGAAACATACATGAGCGCGCACATTTTGTAACACGTCACATCTCTGACACTTGATCTGGCGCAAGCCAGTCTCGCAAACGTCATATCTGCAAACGCGCGACCAGCGCCCTCGGTAGCCTGCTGGAATCCTCTATTGACGAGTGCCGCCTATTGCGTTTAGCGCGCAAGCACTGTCCGTCATCCCAGTACGAGATTCGTGGCCGGATGCAGCGCGCCGGATGCCAACCGCGCCCTCAGTGCCCAAACATGCGCCGCAGCCACGCCGCCAGCCGGGCGAACACATCGTCGGGCGCTTCGCGGAACAGCGCCGGGCGCATGCGCTCCACCTGCTCCAGCACGCGCGAGGCTTCTTCCGGCCGCACCGAGCCGTATTCCAGGGCCAGGCCCAGCATGCCGCGCAGCTCACCCACGCGGGCGCGGCCCGCGGCTTCGCTGTCTTCGGTCTGCAGCGCGTACATCAGGTCATAGGCGCGCTGGCGCAGGCTTTCGGCCAGGCGCCATGCGGGCGTGCGCATGCGCTCTTCCAGCACGCGCACGTCTTCGGCCGAAGCCGCCACCTGCGTGGCGAGCGCCTCGGTGAAGGCCGCATCGGCGCCGCATTCCGACAGCACCTGCGCGGCCCATTCGCGCGCATGCGCCAGGCGCTGGTCCGGCGTCCAGTCGGGCTGCACTGCCAGCCCGAAGCCAAAGCGCTGGGCATCGCGCATCAGCGCCGCCAGCGCATTGGGCAACTGCTTGTCGAACACGCGGCGTGCCCAGCCGTATTCACCGCCGGACAGCAGCCGCGAGACCGCGCGCTCGGTGAGCGGGCCGTCATGCTGCAGCAGCCGCGCGCGCAGGAATTCCTGGAAATCGGGCGGCAGGAACTCGCGGTCCAGGCCGGTCGAGACCCCGACGAACTGCTCGAATTCCTTGCGCAGCCGGGCCGCATCGTCATGCGGCAGGGCCAGGTTGATCTCGGTCGTCATAGCCTTGCCATCCGGGCCGCCTCGCGGCCCGTTGCCAGTGGGGATCAGAACGCGCTCCAGTCGCCGTTGTCGGCTGCTGCCAGCGCGGGGCGCGCGGTCCTGCCTGCCACCAGCCGCGCCGGCTGCGCGGCGACAGCATCAGCCGCCTCGGGTGCGGCGGCATGGTCCGCCGCAGGCACAGCGGCGGCCTTCGTGCTGGCAGGCAGGGCCTTGGCGACCCGCTTGCCGGCAGGGATGGCGCGCACCGCGCCGGCGGCACGAGACGCCCTGGCCGGCAGCGCCGTCGCCGCAGGCAGGGGCTGGGCCGCGAACGAACCCGCGCGGGCATCCTCAGCCGCCAGGCGGAACGTCGCCACGGCCGCCTGCAGCCGGCTGGCCTGCTCTTCCAGCGCGCCGGCGGCGGCGGCAGCTTCTTCCACCAGTGCCGCGTTCTGCTGCGTGCCCTGGTCCATCTGCGCCACGGCCTGGTTGACCTGCTCGATGCCCGCGCTCTGCTCGGCCGACGCCGCGCTGATCTCGCCCATGATGTCGGTCACGCGCTTGACCGCCTGCACGATCTCGTCCATGGTCTTGCCAGCCTGGCCCACCAGCGCCGAGCCGTTATCCACGCGCTCCACCGTATCGCCGATCAGCCCCTTGATCTCCTTGGCCGCGTTGGCGCTGCGCTGCGCCAGGCTGCGCACCTCGCCCGCCACCACCGCGAAGCCGCGGCCCTGCTCGCCGGCGCGCGCCGCTTCCACCGCCGCATTCAGCGCCAGGATGTTGGTCTGGAAGGCGATGCCTTCGATCACGCCGATGATGTCGACGATCTTCTTCGACGCATCGTTGATCTCGTCCATGGTCTGCACCACCCGGCCCACCACTTCGCCGCCGCGCAGCGCCGTCTCCGACGCATTCGCCGCCAGCCCGCTGGCCTGGCGCGCGTTGTCCGCGTTCTGGCGCACCGTGCTGGTCAGTTCTTCCATGCTCGACGCCGTTTGCTCCAGCGCTGCCGCCTGCTGCTCGGTGCGCTGCGACAGGTCGTTGTTGCCCGCGGCAATTTCACGCGAGGCGCTGCCGATGGATTCCGCCGACACCTTGAAATCGCGCACCATGCGCGACAGCTGCTGCTGCATCTGCTGCATCGCATAGACCAGGCTGCTCTTGTCGCCTGCGCGCGTGGTCACCGGCGAGGAGAAGTCGCCTTCGGCAATGCGCGCGGCAATCGCGGCCGCATAGGCCGGCTCGCCGCCAAGCTGGCGCGACAGCGCCCGCGCCAGCAGCACGCCCAGCAGCACCGAAAGCGCCAGGCCGCCCAGCACCAGGCCCAGCATCCACAGGCGGGAGGCGTTGTAGACGCTGCGCGCTTCTTCCATGTTGTTGCGGGCGCGGTCGTCGCGGCGCTTGACCATCTGGAACATCACCGCTTCCAGCGCATGGCTGTCCTTGAGCAGGTCGGCGCTCTCGGAGAACACCTGGCTTTCAAATTGCGAGGTATCCAGCGGCTGCTTGCTGACCAGTTCGACGTACTTCTCCATGCGTGCGCGGAAAGCCGGCGACAGCTCCTGGTACTGCTTGACCAGTGCCTTGCCCTCAGGCTTGTCGAAAACGCCCGCGACCTGGCGGATGCGTTCGTCCATCGCGCCGAGCGACTTCACGATCTGCTCCTTCTCGGCCGAACGCTCGCCCATGGTCGATGCCGACAGCAGCGCGATCTGCGCACGGCTGGCATAGACCAGGTTGATATTGGCGTCCTGCACAGCCTTCAGCGCCTGCAGGTCGCCGTTGTAGATCTTGCCGGTCCAGTCGGCCATGCGCCCCATGTTGACCACACCCAGCAGCCCCATCACGGCGCCGATCACGGCAACGACCAGGAATCCGGCAACCAGCCTGGTCGTGACGCGCAGTTGATTGAACCAATGCATAGCAACTCCCCCTTGTAACTGAAGCCTCGGGCGCGGCGTGCCGCACCCTTTTTGTACGCATGCAGGTCGGTGTTCCCGCGCCTGCCTCGTCTTTGATTCGGACTGGCCTGGTTCCGTGGACTAGGCCTGTGCCAGTGACTGGGCCGCGTCGGCACGCGCATGGGCCGGCAGGCGCTGCGGACGCACCTCGGCCTGCATGCTGACGCGGAACGTGGCAATGGCGTCGCGCAAGCGCATGGCTTGCTCTTCGAGCGAGCCCGCGGCGGCGGCAGCTTCTTCCACCAGTGCCGCGTTCTGCTGCGTGCCCTCGTCCATCTGCGCCACGGCCTGGTTGACCTGCTCGATGCCCGCGCTCTGCTCGGCCGACGCCGCGCTGATCTCGCCCATGATGTCGGTCACGCGCTTGACCGCCTGCACGATCTCGTCCATGGTCTTGCCAGCCTGGCCCACCAGCGCCGAGCCGTTATCCACGCGCTCCACCGTATCGCCGATCAGCCCCTTGATCTCCTTGGCCGCGTTGGCGCTGCGCTGCGCCAGGCTGCGCACCTCGCCCGCCACCACCGCGAAGCCGCGGCCCTGCTCGCCGGCGCGCGCCGCTTCCACCGCCGCATTCAGCGCCAGGATGTTGGTCTGGAAGGCGATGCCTTCGATCACGCCGATGATGTCGACGATCTTCTTCGACGCATCGTTGATCTCGTCCATGGTCTGCACCACCCGGCCCACCACTTCGCCGCCGCGCAGCGCCGTCTCCGACGCATTCGCCGCCAGCCCGCTGGCCTGGCGCGCGTTGTCCGCGTTCTGGCGCACCGTGCTGGTCAGTTCTTCCATGCTCGACGCCGTCTGCTCCAGCGCCGCCGCCTGCTGCTCGGTGCGTTGCGACAGGTCGTTGTTGCCCGCGGCCACCTGGCGCGTTGCCGTGGAGATGCTGGCCATGCCCTCCTGGATCTCATGCACCACCGACTGCAGGCTGCGCTGCATGGTCTGCATGGCCTGCGCCAGTGCGCCGATCTCATCCGCGCTGCGGTGCTCGAAGCGGGTGGTCAGGTCACCCGCGCCCATGCGCAGCGCAAAGTCCAGCATGTGGCGCACCGGACGGTGCACGCGCGCCAGCAGCATGGTGCCGGCCGCGAACGACGACGCCAGCGCCAGCGCAAAGCCGCCCCACAGCCACGGGCGCACCGCGGCCACGCCTGCGCCGCCCAGGGCTTCCACCGCAACCAGTGCGGCCAGGAACCACACCATGCCGCCGGCCTGCGCCCACAGGATGCGGCGCTTCAGGTTCAGGCGCAGCAGCCCCTGCACCAGGCCGCGCAGCCCGGTGCGCACCACGGCGCCGTGGCGGATCGCCAGCCCCTCCGCGCGGCCGGCGCGCAAGCGTGCGTAGGCGGCGCCGGCGGCTTCCACCTGCTCGCGCGTCGCCATCGACCGCACCGAGGTGTAGCCGACCACGCTGCCATCGACGCACGTGGGCGTCACGGTGGCGTTGACCCAGTAGAAGTCGCCGTTCTTGCGGCGGTTCTTGACCACGCCCATCCAGGTGCGGCCGGCCTGCAGGTCCTGCCACAGGTCGGCAAACGCTTCGGGCGGCATGTCGGGATGGCGCACCAGGTTGTGCGCCGCACCGAGCAGCTCTTCGGCCGCAAAGCCGCTCGCCTCGATAAAGGTGCGGTTGGCAAAGGTGATCCGGCCCTTGAGGTCCGTGCGCGAGATCAGGTAGTCCGATGGGGAGAGCTTGTATTCGCGCTGCGTAACGGGTTGGTTGTTTCGCATCTATGACAATACTGCAGGCCCGGGCGCGGCAATGTGCTGCACCCTGGGCGGGTTCGGTCCGGCAGGCGGGTGCCGGCCGGACAACGTTGGCGCTGCCGCGGGATCAGGCCACCGCGTCGAGCGCGGCGAGTTCTTCGGTGTTGAGCAGCTTCTCGATGTCGACCAGGATCAGCATGCGTTGCTCGACCGAGCCCAGCCCGCGGATGTAGTCGGTCGCCAGTTCGCCGGAGAAATGCGGCGTGGGCTTGATCTGCTCGGCGGCAAGGGTCAGCACGTCGGACACGCCATCCACCACGATGCCGGTGGTGCGGTCGTTGAGGTCGACGATGATGACGACCGTGTACTGGTCGTAGCTGACGTTCTGCTGGCGGAACTTGATGCGCAGGTCGATGATCGGCACGATGATGCCGCGCAGGTTGATCACGCCCTTGATGTAGTCCGGTGCGTTGGCAATCTGGGTGACCGACTCGTAGCCGCGGATCTCCTGGACCTTCAGGATGTCGACGCCGTATTCTTCCCGGCCCAGCGTGAAGGCCAGGAACTCCTCGCCCGCGCCGTCTGCCTTGTCGATGTGCTTCATCGTCTAGCCCCCCAAAATTGGCTCATGCTGGTTTGCTGGCGCTGCTGCGGCCAAGGCCGCTGGCTGGCACCGGGGCATGACTTCGCCCACCAGTGTTTACGGCAGCAATCCGGCTGACTGAAGGGCGACGCCCGGCTTCCCTTACCCTTCCGAGGTAGGGGGCGCGGTGGACAGCAGCGCCGTCACGGCCTGCATCAGCTGGTCAGGATCGAAGGGCTTGGGCAGGAAACCCGAGGCGCCGGCGGCGCGGGCCTGCTCGCGGATGCTGCCGTCCTGCTCGGTGGTCAGCATCAGGATGGGAATGCACGCATAGCGCTCAGTGGCGCGCAGGCTGCGGATCAGCGTGAGGCCATCCATGCCGGGCATGACCTGGTCGGTGACCAGCATGCCGAAGCTGGCGCCGGCTGCGAGCGCATGTGCCTGATCGCCGTCAGCCGCCTCGGTCACGTCAAACCCTCCTGCGCGCAGGCAGGCGCCGATCATGCGGCGTAGAGAAGGAGAATCGTCGACGACGAGGATGCTGGGCGATGACATGGGCGCCTCCGGTTTGCAGGACTCGATTGATCCGCCAGGATGGACACACGGGCAGCGCAGCCGGCGACGGACGGGCCGGCGCAGGGCTGCGCCGCAAACGCTGGCAGCCTGCCAGACCGGTTATCGGCCGCGTTGCGGGCGAACTTTAGCCGTCAGGCGCCGCCGCCCTGCTCGCGCAAGGCATCGGCAAAACCGGCAGCATCCAGCGGCAGCGACAGCAGGTAACCCTGCACCTCGTCGCACCCCATCTCATTGAGGATTTCCAACTGCGATGCCGATTCAACGCCCTCGGCCACCACCTTCATGCGCAGTTCGTGCGCCAGCGCCACCATCGAGCCGACGATGGCGCGGCCCTGCGCATCGGTGTCGAGCCCGCCGATCAGCGTGCGGTCGATCTTGAGCGTGCCCACGCGCAGGCGTTTGAGATAGCCCAGGCTGGAATAGCCACTGCCAAAATCGTCCAGCGCCACCTGGATGCCGAGCGACTGCAGCTCAGCCAGCGTTTCCAGTGACTTGCCGATATCCTTCATCGCCGCGGTCTCGGTGATCTCCAGCGTGATCGCCGAGGGCGGGATGTCGTGCTGGTGGATCTGCTCGAGCAGGTATTGCGGGAAATTTCGGCTGGCAAAGCGCAGCCCCGAGACATTGATCGCCACCGGCACGGTGGGCACGCCGGCGTCCCGCCACTGGCGCACCTGGCGGCAGACGCTGGTCAGGACCCAGTCGTCGAGCTTGTCGATCTGGCCCGACTGCTCGGCCACGGTGATGAACTCGGCCGGGCTCACCTGGCCCAGCGCGGGATGGCGCCATCGGCATAGCGCTTCCGCCCCCACCAGCGTGCGCCGGCGCGCATCGTACTTGGGCTGGAACTGCAGCGACAGTGCGTCGTCCTGGATCGCCAGCCACAGGTCGCGCCGGATCACGCGGGTGCGGCGCGCGCGTTCGCCGGCGGCGCTGTTGAACAGGCGCACCTGGTTCGAGCCGCTCTGGCGGGCCTCGGCCAGGCTGACGCGCGCGGCCTGCATCAGCGCCTCTGAGGTCTGCGCATCGCGCGGATAGATGGCAATGCCGATGTTCACGCCGATCTGCATCTGCAAGCCGCGCGCGGCGATGAACTCGGCCAGCGAGCCGAGCATGCGCGAGCCCAGTTCCTGCGCGCGGCCATGGTGGACCAGCTCGGGCACGCCCACGGCAAACTCGTCGCGCGCCAGCCGGGCCAGGAAGTCGTGCGGCTCCAGCACCGCCTGCGCCAGCGCGCCGGCGTCCTGGGCCAGGATATCGTCGGCGCGGATCTCGAAGACCTCGTCGACCTCGCGGTAGTCGGCAATATGGATCAGCAACACGGCGCAGCCGGTCTCGGCCAGCCGCGCCTGCGCGATCGCCTGGTCCAGCCAGCGGCCGAAGGCGACGCGGTCAGGCATCGTCGTTGCCACGCTGTACTCGCCCACCGTGCCCTGCCCGCGCGCGGCGGCACGCACGGTAAGACGGCCGGGGCGGCCGGGAATGCGCGCGCCGCGCCGCGCCAGCCGGGGCTCGTGCCCGCGCGGCAGGCCATGCGCCTCGTCCGCCAGCTCATCGGCCAGGCCGGCTTCGTGGTGCGCCGGCAGCAAGCCACGCGACTGCGCGCGGTGGACGGCGAACATCAGCGCGCACAGCGCGGTCAGTCCGCCCGCCAGCCAGGCGGGGTGCGGCAGGCCGGCGGCATCGATGCAGGCGCGCGCCGAGGCCGAGCCCGCGCCACAGGCGCGGCCCAGGTGCGTGCCAGCCGCCGCCACCAGCCCGGCGCCAGCGACGACCGCCATGATCGCCGCACCACGCCACAGCCGCGTACCCTGGCGCAGCCACTGCACCAGCAGCTTGGCAGCCGCGGTGGCGGCCGCGGCGGCAGCGAAGCTGGCCGCCATCTGCGCCGTGTCGTTGGCCGCCGGCACGCTGCCCGACAGCATCACCACCAGCACGGGCACGCTTACGCTCAGCTGCGACAACAGTGCCGCCGACCAGGTCAGCGTGCGCAGCGAGCGGCCACCGGCTGACTGGTCCGCACGCCCGGCACGAACGCCAAGGGCGGCGGCCACGCCCAGCAGGGCAGCCAGCAGCAACAGGACGGAACTCAGGGCAATCATTGGGCTGCGCGATGATGAAGAGAATGCGCGAAGAAGGTCAGGACGCGGGGCAAACCCCGCATCATGGCATCTTGCAGTCGCCGTGTGAACAAGGCAATGGTGGGGACAATAGTCTAGAACGCGCTCCAGTCATCATCGGCCCCGGCAACGGCCAGCGCGGGCCTCGCCGCCGGACGGCCTGCCGGCAGCGCCGCCGGCCGCACCGACATGGTGCGTGCGGTGCGGCCAGCGACAGCCGTCGCGGCCGCGCCTGCCCCCACTCCCGTACCCGTGCCAAGGTTGAACACCGAGACCACGTTCTTGAGCTTCTGCGCCTGTTCTTCCAGCGCCCCGGCTGCGGCGGCGGCCTCTTCCACCAGCGCGGCATTCTGCTGCGTCACCTCGTCCATCTGGGTCACCGCCTGGTTGACCTGCTCGATGCCGCTGGTCTGTTCCTGCGACGCGGCGCCGATCTCGTTCATGATGTCCGTCACGCGGCGCACGGCCTGGACGATCTCGCCCATGGTCTGGCCGGCTTCGGCCACCAGCCGGGTGCCGCTCTCCACGCGCTGGCCCGACTCGCCGATCAACGCCTCGATCTCCTTGGCGGCCGAGGCCGAGCGCTGCGCCAGGCTGCGCACCTCGCCCGCCACCACAGCAAAGCCGCGGCCCTGCTCGCCGGCACGCGCGGCTTCCACCGCCGCATTGAGCGCCAGGATATTGGTCTGGAAGGCAATGCCCTCGATCACGCTGATGATCTCGACCACCTTGCGCGAGGCGCCGTTGATCTCGTTCATGGTGTCGACCACGCGCCCACCACGTCGCCGCCCTTGAGCGCGATCTGCGAGGCCTCGTTGGCCAGCACGCCAGCCTGGCGCGCGTTGTCGGCATTCTGTCGCACCACCGTGGTCAGCTCTTCCATGCTGGCCGCGGTCTGCTCCAGCGACGAGGCCTGTTCCTCGGTGCGCTGCGACAGGTCCAGGTTGCCGGTGGAAATCTGCTGCGTGGCCGATGCCATCGAATCGGCGCCGGTGCGCACTTCGGCAACGATGCCCGACAGGCTGGCCTGCATCGCGGCCAGCGCCTGCATCATGCGGCCGATCTCGTTCTTCGAGACGCTAGCGATGCGCGAGGTCAGGTCGCCGCGGGCGATGCGCTCGAACACAGCCAGCGCCTCTTGCACCGGCGTGACGATGGCGCGGTTCAGCGTGACCGTGCACAGCACAGCGACCGCCAGGCCCAGCACGATCAGCACGATCGACAGCATGCGGATGCGCGCAAAGCTGGCCTGCGCGGCATCGAAGTTGGCCTGCCCGGCAGTCATCTGGAACTTCTGCAGCTTCTCGTGCACGCCCGACATGCTGCGCTGCAGGTCAGGCAGCACCTTCTTCGCCAGCCGCAGGGCCTCTTCCTGGTTGCCCGCCAGCGAGGCCGCCTGCAGCGGCAGCACGCCCTGCTCCATGAACACCTGGCGCTGCTTGCCCAGTTCCGCGGCGAGCGCCTTTTCCTCAGGATTCTGCGGCAGGCTCATATAGCGCTTCCAGGCAGCCTCCGAAGCCTCAACGAACACCCTGGAGCGGTCCACGTGAACCTTGGGATCGTCCTGCTCGCCCTGCATCACGTTGCGGTCCAGCGCCAGGCGCATGCGCGTGGTGGCCTGCATCGCCTCGCTGAGCGCGACGGTGGAGCCGAGCTGGTTGGCATAAGTCTCCCTGAGGGCATCATTGCTTTGTGAAATACCGTGCAGGCCGGCACCGCCGACCAGCAACAGCAGCAGCGACAGCATTCCCATGGCGCCCCGCAGCAGGGTCTTGATCTGGATATTGTTGTGGAAGGACATGAATGAAAGAAGACTGTGCAACCCGCGGGGCACACCCCTGGCCCCGTTCCGGCAGGATCGACGCCCAGATGATCCGCCCTGCCCGGATAACGGCGCCGCCTCCTGGTACTTGAGGCGCCGCGCCGGTGGCGACGCAATTAATCGGCCATAACCGGCGTGTCGGATATACGCCACGTGGCTTGCCGCGCGATCGCCACGAACGCCCTGGCGAATTTGCCGCCGCAGATTATCGCGATTTGATTTTGGCGGCGGCTGGCTGCCGCCGGGCCGGTTTGCATACGGCCGCACCATTTGCGGGCCTGAGCCGCGAACTGCGGCCGGGCAACACCGACGAGGACGGAAATCCCGGCGACAGACCACGACACCGAAAGTTCACACAATTATCGGCGCCAAGAATTTTCGCAAAAACAGCATCCGATTACTACGGCAGGATTTGCAGCGGGCGGCGACCTCGTTATAATTGTTTTCAGCATTTTCACCCCCGCACACACCCACCGCATTCCACTCCACCGGAAACCGAGGACCCAATGGCGACTTATCAGGAAATCGTTCAGAAAATCAGTGAACTGCAGAAGCAGGCCGAGGAAATCAAGGCACGCGAACAAGCCACGGTGATCGCGGATATTCGCGAGAAAATCGAGCAATATGGCCTGACCGCGGAAGACCTGGGTTTTGGCGCAAAGGTGCCGGCCGGCAAGAAGGCGGTCAACCGCAAGGTGCCGGTACGCTATCGCGACAGCGCCGGCAATACCTGGACCGGCCGCGGCAAGCGCCCGGGCTGGCTGACTCAGGCCCTGGCCCAGGGCAAGGCAGTTGAAGACTTTCTGATCCGCTGAAACACGCGATCCGGCAGATGGCAAAACGCCACGGAATTGATCCGTGGCGTTTTTGTTTTCTGGCCTGCCGCGGCGCCCGTGCAACACCGCGGCACCGCCTGCCCCGGCCGTCAGGCGTCGAACCCCTGCGGATTCATCGACTGCCAGCGCCATGAGTCCTCGCACATGCGGTCGATGTCATGGCGCGCGCGCCAGCCCAGCAGCTGGTTGGCCAGCGCGGGATCGGCGTAGCACGAAGCGATGTCGCCCGGGCGCCGCGCCACGATGTCATGCGGCACCGGCTTGCCGCTGGCACGCTGGTAGGCCTGCACCACTTCCAGCACGCTGTAGCCACGGCCCGTGCCCAGGTTCACGGTCATGCTCTTGCCCTGCGCGCGCAGGTAACCCAGCGCCGCTAGGTGGCCGTCGGCCAGGTCGCAGACGTGGATATAGTCGCGCACGCCGGTGCCGTCCGGCGTCGGGTAGTCGCCGCCGAATACCATCAGCCTTTCACGGCGCCCGCCGGCCACCTGTGCCACATAAGGCATCAGGTTGTTTGGAATACCGCGCGGATCCTCGCCGATCAGCCCGCTTTCATGCGCGCCGACCGGATTGAAATAACGCAGGTAGGCAATGCGCCAGTCCGGATCCGATGTTTCCAGGTCGCGCAGGATTTGCTCGCCCATCAGCTTGGTCTGGCCATACGGATTGGTGGCCGACAGCGGGAAATCTTCCAGGATCGGCACCGCATGCGGATTGCCATAAACCGTGGCCGAAGAACTGAACACCAGCTGTTTCACCCCGGCCGCACCCATTGCCGCGCATACCGTCAGCAGCCCACCAAGGTTGTTGCTGTAATACTCCAGCGGCTGGCTCACGGATTCGCCCACTGCCTTGAGCGCGGCAAAATGAATCACCCCGCTGATGCGGTGTTCGGCAAAGAGCCGGTCCAGCAACGCGCGGTCGCGCACGTCGCCCTGCACAAAATGCGGGGTCTGGCCGGTAATGGTGGCGAGCCGCTCCAGCACCACCGGGCTGCTGTTGCATAGATTATCCAGGCCGATCACGTGGTAGCCGGCATTGAGCAGCGCAACCCAGGTATGCGAGGCGATATAGCCGGTGGCACCGGTCAGGAGCAAGGTTTCAGGCATGGAAAATACGCGTCGGAATTCGATTCAGGGCCGGGCCTTGGCCTGGCGGATTCAAAAAGTTACTCAAGCACAACTTTCAGCAGCGTAAGCCGGTGAAGCAGCTTATTATCCACGATCTGCCGTTGCGCCCAGGTTAGCCGGCGCAGAGCGCGGGCAATGCTAGGCCCGGCTTGCCGGCGCTTCCGCCACCAGCCCTGCCCGCGCCTGCCAGGCTTCATAGGCGGCGCGCAGCCGCCAGCCGGACTCCAGGTCGCGCATGCCCAGGCATTGCGCCACCTCGGCCGGCGCCGTGCCGGCCTCGAAATGCATCGCGGCGCAGGTATTGCGCAGCGTCTGCGGCGACGCGCGTTCGCTGCGGCTGGCCAGCACACCGGCCTCGTCCAGCAGGATCTCCACGCGCCGGTAGACCGAGGCGGCATGCATCGGCCGCCCCGACGGCATGGCGGGAAACACCAGGCCGCCAAGCGTGCCGGAGGCTTCGCGCAATGCCAGCCAGGCCCGCAGCGGCGCATGGGCCAGGCTGAACAGCGGCACGGTATAGGCCCGGCCGTTGTCCGCGCGGACCATGCGCAGCGCCATCCGGCCGGGTGCGCCAGCTTCGATAGCATCGACCCGCAGCGCCCGGGCTTCGCCTACCTTCAGGCCGCCGCCGAGCAGCACCGCCAGCAGGGCCGCATCGCGGGCGCGCTTCCATTGGGTGGGCGATGCCGCGGTATGCGTGTCGCCGGCCAGCATGCCGGCCGGGCCGAGTATCCGCGCCACCAGCAGGTCGCGCTCGCCCGGCAGCAGGAAGGCGGTGGGATCGTTCTCGCCATCGGCCAGATGGGCGCGCACCGCCTGGCTGGCCGGGTTGTGCATGCCCTCGCGCAGCCGCGCCAGGTGATGGAACACCCGTTCGATCAGCCGCGTATAGCGATAGCGGTGCGATTTGTGCAGCTGCTGCGCGTCCAGGAACTCACCGATCTGCTCCGCCGACCAGCTCAGCGGCGGCAGCCCGCGCTCGGCCGACCAGCGCAGCAGCTTGCCCCACATGGCGCGGTACACCACGCTGGTGCCGTGCCGGAAGCCATGCCGTGCCAGCCAGCCGTCGAACGCGCGCTCCGGATGGTCACGCCAGGCGGCCAGGTCGGCATCGAACAAGGCCGCCTGTTCAGGATGGGCAGCGGAGGGCTTAGTGGTCACTGACTCTCCTGCCGGGGGCCGGCGTGCGGGGTTGGGATCCCGCCTATTGTAGACAACCCGTCACTGCGCGGCGGGGGCGCCGGCACCGTTGGCCCCGCATCGCTTGCACAGTGCCCCGGCGCATGCTACCTTTCCATCCACTATGCAACTGGTTGCATAAACCCCGCAGCCAGACCCCGTCAAACGAGACGCCCGCGCATCGACGCCAGCCAAGGAGACCGACGTGACCACCACCAACCTGATTCCCGCCGCTCAGGCCTCACTTGAAGCCTGGCACCAGATGCTGGCCAACGGTTCGATGGCCGGGCTCGACGCCATCGTGGCCGATGAGGTGGTGTTCCGCTCTCCGGTCGCGCACACCCCCTACCCCGGCCGCGCCGCGATTGGGCTGGTGCTGACCACGGTGAACCAGGTGTTCCAGGACTTCCGCTATCACCGCAGCTTTGTCAGCGAGGACGGCCACAGCGTGGTGCTGGAATTCAGCGCGGCCGTGGACGGCAAGGCGCTCAAGGGCATCGACATGATCCGCTTCGACGACGCCGGCCGCATTGCCGAGTTCGAAGTCATGGTGCGCCCGCGCTCTGGCCTGGAGGCGCTGGCCGCCGCCATGGGCGCGCGCCTGGCCAGCCAGAGAGACGTGCTGACCGGCACGGCCTGACGCAACCCTGTTTCGCAGCACCGCTTTTTCGTTTTACCGGATTACCCAGGAGACTTCACCCATGGCCCTTCCCGCCCAACTCCAGAACCGGCTGTCGCTGCCGGTGGTCTGCTCGCCGCTGTTCATCATCTCCAACCCCGACCTGGTCATCGCCCAGTGCAAGGCCGGCGTGGTGGGCTCGTTCCCCGCGCTGAATGCGCGCCCGGCACCCAAGCTGGAAGAATGGCTGGACCGCATCACCACCGAGCTGGCCGAACACGACGCCAAACACCCGGACCGCCCGTCGGCGCCGTTCGCCGTCAACCAGATCGTGCACAAGTCCAACGACCGGCTTGAACATGACCTGGAGCTGTGCGTGCGCTACAAGGTGCCGATCGTGATCACCTCGCTGGGCGCGCGCAAGGAAGTCAACGACGCAGTGCACTCGTACGGCGGCATCGTGCTGCACGACGTGATCAACAACACCTTCGCGCGCAAGGCCATCGAGAAGGGTGCGGACGGACTGGTCGCGGTTGCCGCTGGTGCCGGCGGCCATGCCGGCACGCTGTCGCCGTTCGCGCTGCTGCACGAGATCCGCGAATGGTTCGACGGCCCGCTGCTGCTGTCCGGCTCGATCTCCAGTGGCGACGCGATCCTGGCCGCGCAGGCCGCCGGCGCCGACCTGGCCTATATCGGCTCGGCCTTTATCGCCACACAGGAAGCCAACGCGCAGGACGGCTACAAGCAGATGATCGTCGACAGCAACGCCAACGACATCGTCTACTCCAACCTGTTCACCGGTGTGCACGGCAACTACCTGCGCGGCAGCATCGAGCGCGCCGGCCTGGACCCGAACGCGCTGCCCGAATCGGATCCGTCGAAAATGAATTTCGGCTCCGCCAGCGTCAAGGCGTGGAAGGACATCTGGGGCGCCGGCCAGGGCGTGGGCGCGATCAAGCGCGTGGTGCCCGCGGGCGAGCTGGTGCGCCGCTTTGCCGAGGAATATGCGCTGGCACGCCGCCGGCTGGGGTTGGGTGAGGCCATTCAGGCCGGCACGCGTGCCGTCGATCTGGCCTGACGCTGCCAGTCAGCTGGCCTGGCAGGCTGTAGCCGCCGCCCGTGGGGGGCGCGGCTACAGCAGCGGCAGCAGTTCCTCGCCCCAGGCCACCCAGTCCTGCTCGAAGCGGATGCCGCGCTGCAGCAGCGCATAGCGCAACTGTTGCGCGCGGTCCATGTCCGGCGCAGAAAAATCGCGCCGCTCGATCGCCAGGTAAGTCTCCAGCCGGGCCCGGTGCAGCGCGATCAGCCGCCGCATCTCGTCGCCCAGGCCAAGCGGCCCGATCACCGCATCGGCGCGCAGCTTGACCAGGATTTCCTCGCGCTGGTCCAGGCTGGCGCCGGGGGTCAGCACCCAGCGTGCCAGTTCGTCACGGCCGGCCGGCAACACCCGGTAGACCTTCTTGCGGTTCTTGCGATCGCCGGCACCGGTCTCGCCTTCCGCCGCCTCGGCTTCATCCGCGGCAATCCAGCCACTATCAGCCATCCGTCCCAGCTCGCGATAAATCTGCTGGTGCGTGGCATGCCAGAAATAGCCGATGGAACGGTCAAAGCGCCGCGCCAGGTCATAACCGGACGACGGTTTTTCGATCAGGGAAATCAACAAGGCGTGCTGGGTCGACATGCGTCTGGGCAGTGGCCCGTCGGGGGGCGATGAAAAATGGTTGGAAGCGGATGCGGCAGACCCGGAACCGGAACGCGCCGGTAGCCGCACTTCGCCGGGCTGGCGCTATGGTATCGCAATGCCGGCCTTGCGCAGCACCCTCTGCGATGTCGTCATCGGCGTCGCCAGCAGATGCCATACATTCATTAAATTTGTCAGTTTCGAAATTTCCTGGCAGACAGAATTAAAAAACGCTGAATGGCATTTCTGCGCTTGATGCAATACATTCCATACATTGAAATCCAGTGCGAGCGCATATCCGCCCCCGGCCGCACCTTGCAGCAATCCTGGAGTGTGTCCATGACCGGAAGAATTTTGCTTGCCGAAGAGCGCGACGTGGCCTGGGAAGCCGACGCCGGCGAGCTCCCGTTCGGCATCCTGCCGCCCATGCGCGACAAGGCGCCCATTTACTACCGCCTGCCCGATACGCCGGACGGGCACCATATCAAGGAATACGCCAGCGGGCTGCGCCAGCTGGTGCGCTTTGTCGGCGTCGAAGAACAGGTTGTCAAATTCAGCCTGGGCTGACCAGGCACGTAACCGTTTCCCTGTGGTTGTCTCCTCCGAGCCCGTTCCTGCGGGCAGGGACTTGAACCCGTGAATTTCGCGGGTTTTTTCTTGGCCGGCCGAATCAGAGCTGCGGCGCCAGGCAGGCCGCGCCGTCCGGGTTGGCTGTTTCCGCCATGCCGAACACCGCCCTGGCGCCGCATTGCGAGCCGAACATACGCGCCTGGTCGTGGCCAACGCCCACCACTTCATAGGCCTGGTGGCGGATCACCAGCCCGGGGCTGGCCAGATAGCGCTCATAGCGCAGGTAGCCGCGGGCCCGCTGCAGGCGCGTGGGGCCTTCGGCCTCAGCGCCGCACGCCTTGTCGAGTACGCGGTGGTTGGGGTCGTTGTCTTCCGTGCCGGCCAGGTAGGTCACCTGACGCCCGGCGTAGCGCTGGTACAGCGACGGGCCATTGGCTCCCTTTGCGTAGGGCACGATGTCCTGCATGCCATAGCGGTACTTGTCGTAATCCGGGCACGCCGCCTTGTCGTAAGACGCAAACGAGCGGCCGTCCGCGCCGGCCGGGCGCACCGGCGTGAAGTACAGGTAGGACGAGGGGTTGGCCACCACATAGCGCAGGTCGATGCCGCGCGCGCGGATGCGCTCGTCGACATTGTTCAGCACGGCATAGCGATGCACGATCTGCGCACCGCCCGAATGCCCGGCCACGGTCACCCTGGCCACCTGCGGCAGGCGCGCCTTGTCGGTGACGAAGGCCATCAGGTCATCGAGGACCTGCAGTGAACTGACCGTGAACGGCGAGTTGACCGCGTTCTGGCCACTCATCCAGCCCTGCACCGACCATTGCGGCATGCCATCGAAGCCCTTGCCGTGGTCAGGCGTGCCGGGGAAGTTGGGCGCGACCAGCAGCACCTCGTCCGGATTGCGGCCGCTGGCCTTGAGCAGTGCAGCACCGGCGGCGTAGTAGTCATCGCCGTTGCGCTGCAGGCCGTGCTGCACGAACACCACCTCGCGGATGCGCGACAGGTCTGCGTCGAGCTGATGGTTGGCGTAGACCGGGAAGTCATAGCCCGCGCCCGTGCCCAGGTGCACGCGCTGCCAGTGCGGCTTCGTCTGGGCCGGCGTGGCCGCCGCCTCTATCGCCCTGGCGGCGGAAGGCGTGTCAGGTGCGCTGGCGCAACCGGCCAGCACGGCCATGGCGATGGAGGCGCCGGCCAAAGCCCGGCATGGTTTCCTTGGCACAACGAGAGCAATGGCTTGCAGCATGGGGAAGCGACTCCTGTGGGAATGTTCTGCCGGCGACGGACCCGGACGCGCTGCCCTGGTCAGCCCAGGCGCCTGACCAGCGCCGCCACGTCCGGCCAGGTCACGCGGCGGACCATGACCCGCAGGTCCGGACCGTGGAAGTCATCCTCGAACGCCTCGGATTCCTCGCCGCCCAGCCGCTGGTAGAACTCGCGCGCCTGCGTATTGGCTTCCAGCACATAGAGGAACAGCGGCCGCCCTGGCCAGCGCGCGGCCACGCGCTGCGCGCAGTGGGCCAGCAAGCGCTTGCCCAGGCCCTGACCGTGGAAGGCGGGCAGCACGTGGAGGTTGTCGAGATAGATGCCGAACCGGGGCTCCGCCTCGGGCAGCAGGCAGGCAAAGCCAGCGGCTTCGCCGTCGACCATGGCCAGCGTGACTTCCACGGGGCCGTCGGCGCCGTCGTGCATGCGGGCGCGCCAGGCGGCCAGCCGTTCCGGGTAGGCCTGGTCCCGCAAGTAAGCGGCTGGCAGCATGCCGGGATAGGTGTGCTGCCAGCTGGCGGCGTGCATGGCGGCAAGCCGTTCGGCATCGGCAGCGGTGGCGGGGATCAGCGCAAGATCGGACATGATAGGCGGCACGAATCTGAAGGCCGGGCTCGCCACACACCCGGCGAGGCATCGGGAAGTGCCCATTGTGCCTGCGGCAAGCCCAGGCTTGCAAAATCCGGATGCAGGGATTGCAATTGGCATGCCGGGAACGCAGGATGCAGCACCCGGCACGTGACCCGGCACAATGAAGAGGAAGCCCCCATGTACATGGTCTACTGGTCCGAAGGCGACGGCACCGGACTCAGTCCCCACGCGCAGTCATTCCCCAGCGACGCCATGCGCGAAGCGCTTCGTTTTACCGAAGCGCTGCGCCAGCGCCAGCACGCGGGCGAGCCGGTGAGCTTTGTCACGCTGTGCTCGGAGAATCCCAACTCGGTGGGACGAGCCGGGGCGGCGGATCCGCCGCCCGACTACGAGTGGAAGAAGAGGCGGCCCTGAGGATTCCCAGGCCGCCATGCCCCCTCAGGCCCGCGCGGCCGCAGGCCGCAGCGCGGCGCGCACCACGAAGGCCATCAGCACCGCAAACAGCAGCATCACCGCCAGGAAGTACAGGCCGGCAGCGAGACTGCCGGTGGCGTCCTTGATCACGCCGATGCCATACGGCCCGAAGTAGCCACCGAGATTGGCCAGCGAATTGATCGTAGCGATGCCCACCGCGGCGCTGGCGCCGGTCAGGAACTCGCCCGGCAGCGCCCACACCACCGCCTGGATCGAATAGATCGAGAACGCCGTCAGGCAGATAAACAGGAACTGCAGCACCGGCGACTGCACCCATGCGCTCAGCGCCATGGTTACCGCGGCCATGCCGGACACCACCACAATATGGCCGTAGCGCTCGCGCTTGCGATCCGAATGGCGCGGCACCAGGTAAAGCCCGACCACGGCGAACAGGTAGGGCACGGCCGACAGCATCCCGGTCATCACATCGGTGACGCCGAACTGCTTGATGATGGTCGGCAGCCACAGCGACAGTCCGTAGATGCTCAGCGGGAATGGCAGGAACAGCAGCGACAGCAGCAGCACGCGCTTGTCCTTGAGCGCCTGCAGCGGATTGCCGTGGGATTTCAGCGCATAGGCGGCCTGGTCGGCAGCCAGCTCACGCTCGATCCAGGCGCGGTCGCCCGGCGCCAGCCACGCGGCGCTGGCCGGCGACTCCGGCAGCAGCTTCAGCGTCGGCAGGCACAGCAGTACCGCGGGCAGGCCGCTCAGCACGAACAGCGTCTGCCAGTTGTTCATGCCGAACAGCCCATGCGTGGACAGCACCAGCCCTGCCAGCGGACCCGTGATGATCAGTGCGATCGGCTGCGCCAGCACGAGCAGACCGATGATGCGCGCGCGGTGCCGCATCGGGAACCACTTGGTGAGGAAGTAAAGGATGCCCGGGTAGAGGCCCGCTTCGGCCGCACCCAGCAGGAAGCGCAGCGCATAGAAGCTGTAGGGGCCGCTGGTCAGCGCCATCGCCATGGTAATGACGCCCCACGTGAGCAGGATGCGCGCGAACCAGCGGCGCGCGCCAAAGCGCTCCAGCGCCAGATTGCTCGGCACTTCGCACAGGAAGTAGCCGATGAAGAACAGGCCCGCGCCCAGGCCGTAGGCCGCATCGCTGATGCCGATGGCCGCGTTCATGTGCAGCTTGGCGAAACCCACCACCGAACGGTCGATATACGCGACCACGTAGATCAGCGCAAGGAACGGAATCAGCCGCCGCACCAGCATGCCGATGATGCGGCTTTCCTCTATCGCTTGTGAATCTTCACCCTGTGTCGGGGCGGCGCGCTCCATCGGCGCGGTCTGGGTGCCATGCATGGCAAGTCTCCTCTTATTGTGGCAGGCAGGATCGCGCCGGCTGCGCGGCGGCAGCCGGCGCCGTGGTTCAGTGCGAGTGGCGCGGCACCTCGCGGCCGCGGCAGCCCACCAGGAAGTCGAGGTCGCAGCCCTCGTCCGCCTGCAGTACGTGGTTGACATAGAGCTTGCGATAGCCGCCGTCGGCCGGGGCTTCCAGCGGCTGCACGTCGGCCATGCGGCGCGCGAACTCGGCCTCGTCGATATCCAGGTGCAGGCGCCCGGCCTCGCAGTCGAGTTCGATCCAGTCGCCGTCGCGCACGATGGCCAGCGGGCCGCCGGCGGCGGCCTCGGGCGCCACGTGCAGCACCACGGTGCCGTAGGCGGTGCCGCTCATGCGCGCATCGGAGATGCGCACCATATCCTTGACGCCCTGGCGCAGCAGCTTGGGCGGCAGGCCCATGTTGCCCACCTCGGCCATGCCAGGGTAGCCGCGCGGTCCGCAGCGCTTGAGCACCAGCACCGAATTCTCGTCGACGTCGAGCGCTTCATCGACGATGCGTTCCTTGTAGTGTTCCAGGTTCTCGAACACCACCGCGCGGCCGCGATGGCGCAGCAGCCTCGGCGTTGCCGCCGACGGCTTGAGCACGGCGCCGCGCGGCGACAGGTTGCCGCGCAGGATGCGGATGCTGCCGTCGCGGATCAGCGGCTGGTCGAGCGGGCGGATGACTTCGTCGTTGGTGATGGGCGCGTCCCTGACGTTGTCCCAGATCGCCTTGCCGTTCACGGTCAGCGCCCCGGGGTGCGGCAGCAGGCCGGCCTCGCCCATGCGGCGCAGCACCGCCGGCAGGCCGCCCGCGTAATAGAACTCTTCCATCAGGAAGCGGCCCGACGGCATCAGGTCGACGATGGTCGGCGTGTCGCGCCCCACCTTGCTCCAGTCTTCCAGCTCCAGCGGCACACCGATGCGGCCCGCGATGGCCTTCAGGTGGATCACAGCGTTGGTGGAGCCGCCGATCGCGGCATTGACGCGGATCGCGTTCTCGAAGGCCTGGCGCGTCAGGATCCTGGAGAGCGTCAGGTCCTCGCGCGCCATCTCGACGATGCGGATGCCGGACATGTGGGCCAGCACGTAGCGGCGCGAGTCCACCGCCGGAATCGCGGCATTGTGCGGCAGCGAAGTCCCCAGCGCCTCGGCCATGCAGGCCATGGTCGAAGCCGTGCCCATGGTGTTGCAGGTGCCGGCTGAGCGCGACATGCCGGCCTCTGCCGACAGGAACTGGTGCAGGTTGATCTCGCCCGCCTTGAGCGATTCATGCAGCTGCCACACCGCGGTGCCCGAGCCGATGTCCTTGCCGTCGAGCTTGCCGTTGAGCATCGGCCCGCCGGTGACGACGATGGCCGGCACATCGCAACTGGCCGCGCCCATCAGCAGCGCGGGCGTGGTCTTGTCGCAGCCGGTCAGCAGCACCACCGCATCGATGGGGTTGCCGCGGATGGCTTCCTCGACATCCATCGCGGCCAGGTTGCGCGTCAGCATCGCAGTCGGGCGCAGGTTGGACTCGCCATTGGAGAAAACCGGAAATTCGATCGGAAAGCCGCCGGCTTCATACACGCCGCGCTTGACGTGCTCGGCCAGCTTGCGGAAGTGCGCGTTGCAAGGGGTCAGCTCCGACCACGTATTGCAGATGCCGATCACGGGGCGCCCGTCGAAGGCGTGGTCGGGGATGCCCTGGTTCTTCATCCAGCTGCGGTACATGAATCCGTTCTTGTCCGCGCTGCCGAACCACGCCGTCGAGCGCAGCGGCTTGCGTTGCTTGTCCTTGGAATCCGACATGTTGTTCCTGATGCGATGGCCGCCATGGCTGGCGGCCGGAATGGCAGGGACGACGGATCCAGCGGCGTTGCGTCATGGCGGCGCGGCGCCACGCTGTCTCCGGTCGTTTTTCTTTTGTCGGACGGAGTGTATGCAGCTTGCCGATATGCTACTAATGAAGAGTTCAGCCATTGCCATATCAATTCCGGCATTGGTATTAACCCTAGTCCTTATGCAAGCCCCCGCCAATTCCCCTGCCCCCGACGCCGCGCCGCTCTGGCAAAGCCACACCCGCCTCAAGAGCCGGCAATTGTTGCTGCTGCTGGCGGTCGCCGACGAAGGCAGCATCCATCGTGCCGCCGAGCGGCTGGCAATGACGCAGCCGGCCGCGTCGAAACTACTGCGGGAACTGGAAGAGATGTTGTCGGTGCTACTGTTCGAGCGCCTGCCGCGCGGCATGGCGCCGACCGACTACGGACGGGCGATGATCCGGCATGCGCGCGCGGTGATCGGCAGCCTGAACCAGGCGCGTGAAGAGGTGCTGGCATTGAAGGCGGGGCGGCTCGGCCATGTGGCGATCGGCGCCATCACGTCGCCAGGCGTGCGGCTGCTGCCGCCGGCGATCGCGCAGATCAAGGCGCGCTACCCGGGCCTGCGCGTGTCGGTGGAGATCGACAACAGCAACGTGCTGCTCGACCGCCTGGGGCAGGAAAAGCTGCACATGGTAGTGGCGCGGCTCTTTCCGGAGCACGACAAGGGGCGGCTGCGCTATGAACCGCTGTCGGAAGAGCCGGTGTGCGCGGTGGTCAGACCGGGCCACCCGATGCTGTCGGCGCAGGGCCTGTTGCTGGCCGACACCACCGAGGCCGCGTGGCTGATCCCGCCGGCGGGCACGGTGCTGCGCCACCGCTTCGAGCTGATGTTCCAGCGCGCCAGCCTGGCGCCGCCGGTCAACGTGGTGGAAACCGCCGCGCTGCTGTTCCTGACGCGCATGGTGACGCAATCGGACATGATCGCGGTGCTGACCGCCGATGTGGCGCAGTATTACGCCGCGTTCGGCATGGTGGAGATCCTGCCGATGGAGATGCCCTGCCATATGGACGATTTCGGCCTGATCACGCCGACCGACCGGCTGATGTCGCCGGGCGCGCTGCTGGTGGCCGACGCGCT
Source organism: Cupriavidus sp. GW823-FHT06D04 (assembly GCF_058795055.1). NCBI lineage: Bacteria > Pseudomonadati > Pseudomonadota > Betaproteobacteria > Burkholderiales > Burkholderiaceae > Cupriavidus > Cupriavidus sp. GW823-FHT06D04. The sequence continues at coordinate 337,607 of NZ_JBXAHL010000003.1, forward strand.
GCGCGAGAGCGGGCAGCAAATCTACGGCGCTCAGCCCTGAGGCACTGCAGTATCGGCTGCGAGGCTGTAGATTCGGCAGGCGTTGTCGTGGAACATCGCGCGCTGCTCGGCCGGCGTAAAACCGGCGGTGATCACCTTGAAGCCGCTGAAGATCTGGTCGAAGCTGGCGCACAGGCCGTCGACCGGGAAATTGCTGGCGAACATCACGCGCGCGGGTGAGAACAGTCGGATGCAGGCCAGCACGATCCGCGCGTTGGCCGCCGCCGTCCACGGCTGGCCGGCCTGTCCCAGCCCCGAAACCTTGATGACGACGTTCGGGCATTCCGCCAGCATCGCCATCGCGTCTTCCCATGCAGCAAGCGCTGCAGGGCTGCGATCCGCAGGCAGGCCCGCGTGGTTGAGGATGATCGTCGTCGCCGGGAAATCTCGCGCCAGCCGCACCGCTTCCTGCGCATGCCACCACGGCACCTGCAGGTCGAAATGCAGCCCATGGCGCCCGAGTTCGGCAAAGCCGCGGCGCCAGCGCTCGTCTTCCATAAGGCTTGGCATGCGCGCTGCCGACAGCGCATCGGGGGCGCCGCCCGGCTTGTGCCGCACGCTGCGAACCAGCGGAAATTCCGCCTGCCGCGACAGCACGTCGGCCGCGTCATCGTGATGCAACCACGCCTGCGCCACCACCGCATGCGGCGTGCCGTGTTCGGCGGCCACGCGCGAGATGAACGCGGTCTCACCGATCGGATCGCATGGATCCCATTCCGTTTCGACGTAGACGGTCTTGCGCACGTCATGCCCGCCCGCATCGGCAAAGTAGTCCGCCGGGTAGTAGCGGCGCTTCAGCGCGCTGTAATCGCCGTAGCGGAACGGGATCAGGCCGGGGTCGGACAGCCACGGATGATAGTTCGTGACCGGATCCCAGAAATGGTGGTGGGCGTCGACGATGGGGCCGTCGTAGCGCGTGGATGCGTTCACCGCGGCTCCTTGTTTAGTTTGCCGCTGCCAAGATCGATCAGCAGCGTGCAGGCAACGAACACCACCGCGCAGCCCGCAAAGAAGTGCAGCACGGTCTGGTAGCTGCCCAGATGCTGCAGGATCAGCCCGACCAGAATCGGCACCACGATGCCGCCGAGGCTCCCAGCTAAGTTCATGGTGGCACCGACGATGCCGACGCGGTGGGCGGGCGCCAGGATTGCCGGCAGGCTCCAGTACAGGCTGCCCCACATGGTGATGAACGCGGCCAGGCACAGCAGCACCACGGCCTCGACCGGATCGTCGATGCGCGGCAACAGCAGGAACACCGCGCAGATCACCAACCCTGAGACGGTCAGCATGCCCTTGAGCACCAGTGCGCGCGGCAGCCGGCGCATCAGCGCGTCGGCGCCGAAGCCGCTGGCGAGCGACCCCACCGCACCGGACAAGAAGATGAAGAACATGGCCATGCCGATCTGCTTCAGGTCGAAGCCGCGCGCATGCGCCAGGTAGTTAGGGCCCCACGTCAGCAGGCCGAAGAACACCATCGCCCAGCAGGCGCGGCCGATGGTAAGGCCGCACCATGAGCGTGGCGCGATGCGCCTGTCTTGCGCCGCAGCGGCCGCATTGCCCGCGGTGGCGCGGATATGCGCAAGCTCGCCATCATTGACGCCCGGATGCTGTGAAGGTTGGTCACGCAGGTAGCGCCACGACACCCAGCTCATCACCACGGTCACCGCGCCCGCGATAAAGAACGCAGTCCGCCACGAACCGAACGCGACGATCAGGTAGGAAATCACGATGCCGCCGATGGCCGCACCGAGCGGACTTCCCGCGTCGACCAGCACCGCACCACGGCTGCGTTCGCCCGCGGACAGCCACAGCGCATTGAGTTTGGCGCCGGCCGGGAACAGCGGCGCCTCCGCCGCACCCAGTGCCATGCGAGTCGCCATCAGCGAGATGCCGCCGGTGGCAAACGCCGCCAGCGCCTGGAACGCGCCCCACAGCGCGGTGGAACCGGTGATGACCTTGCGCGGCCCGAAGCGGTCGATCAGCCAGCCGCCCGGCACCTGCAGCAGCGCATACGACCAGAAGAAGCTACTCAGCACCAGCCCCTGCATCGTCGGCGACAGGCCGAACTCCTTGCCGATGGTCGGCATGGCGATCGACAGCGAAATGCGATCGAGCAGGTTCATCACCACCAGCACGAACACCACGGCAAAGATGCGCCAGCGCACCCGGCTCGGTGCCTCGGCGCTTGCAATGGCCGCTGGCGGCGAGGCCGCGGCCTCGGGAGTGACGGATGTCGTCATGGTGTCTCCTGTCCTCGGTGTCGGTGGGACAAGCGGCGCGCGGTATCTTCCGCGCTGCCGCGTAGGCTGGTGCGTTTAGCCGATGATGTTGAACTGGCTGAAGTATTCCTCATTCAGCTCCAGGCCCAGCCCCGGCAGGTTGTCGTCGAGCTGCAGGTAGCCGTTGTCCGGCGCCGGATCGCCCTTGAAGATGTAGTAGAACAACTCATTGCCCACCTCCACGTCGTGCACCGGGAAGTACTCCGACATCGGCGAAGCGGTCGAGGCCATGGTCAGGTGGTAGTTATGCATCTGCCCGGCGTGCGGGATCACCGGCACCGACCAGGCCTCGGCCATGGCGTTGATCTTCTGCGCCGCAGTGATGCCGCCGACGCGGTTGGTGTCGTACTGGATCACGTCCACCGCGCGGCGCTCCAGCAGGTCCTTGAAGCCGTAAGAGGTGAATTCATGTTCACCGCCGGAGATCGGGAACGGGCTCACCTTCTTCAGCTCGGCATAGCCTTCGATATCGTCGGCGATCACCGGCTCTTCCAGCCAGCGCGGGTTGAACTCGGCCAGGCGCGGCAGCATGCGGCGCGCGTACTCCAGGGTCCAGCCCATGTAGCACTCCAGCATGATGTCGACGCCGTCGCCGACCAGCTCGCGCAGCAGGCGCACCTGCTCGATGTTCTTCTGCATGCCGGCGGGGCCGTCCTTGGGGCCGTAGCCGAAGCGCATCTTCATCGCGGTGAAGCCCTGGTCGAGGTAGCCCTGCGCTTCGGCCAGAAACGCGTCGCGGTCGTCGTTGTTGTAGAGCTTGGAGGCGTAGCACCAGATCTTCTCCTTGGTGCGCCCGCCCAGCAGCTTGAATACGGGCTTGCCGACCGCCTTGCCCATCAGGTCCCACAGCGCGATATCGACTGCGGAGATTGCCGCCATACCGATGCCCTTGCGGCCCCACGCATGGGTGCGGCGGTACATCTTCTGCCACAGGTATTCGTTGTCGAACGGGTCCTGGCCGATCACCACCGGTGCGAGGTACTGGTCGACGATCTCCTTGGCCACGCGCGGCGCCAGCGCGCAGTTGCCGATGCCGACCAGGCCGGTATCGGTTTCCACTTCCACCACCAGCCAGCCATGGAAGCGGAACGAGCCCATGGCGTCGCCTCGCTCAAAGAGGATGTCGGTGGCGTTGGTGCAGAAATGCGCCTGCGGCGGCACGGTCTTGCCCTTCCATTCAAAGACGCGGGCGCGGACGTTGGTGATCTTCATGTTCAGCTCCTGATGGCGATGTGTTGGCGCGAACGCTCCCCGGCCGCACCGGGGGCGGTCTTGCTGGATTTGGTGTGGTGAAGGTGGTGGCTAGGGCGCGGCGCGCCGCTGCGCACCCATGCGGCAGGCGATCTGGAATGCCTGCAGCGTGGCGCCCGGATCGGCGCGGCCCTGCTGCGTGATGTCGAACGCGGTGCCGTGCGCGGGCGTGGTGATCGGCACCGGCAGCCCGCCCTGCACCGTCACGCCGCGCGAGAAGCCCATCAGCTTGATGCCGATCTGGCCCTGGTCGTGGTACATGGTGACGATGGCATCGAACTGCCGCTGCGACGGCCCGCCCTGCACCTTCAGGAAGATGGTGTCGGCCGGGAACGGACCGTCGGCCGCCACGCCGCGCTCACGCGCCGCGGCCACCGCCGGGGCGATCACGTCGATCTCTTCGCGGCCGAAAGCGCCGTTGTCGCCATTGTGCGGGTTCAGGCCGCACACCGCGATACGCGGGCGCGCCATGCCGGCGCGGCGCAGGGCGTGGTCGATCAGGTCGATGGCGCCGCCCACGCGTTCCTGCGTGATCATCGCCGGCACGTCCTTGAGCGCCACGTGCGAGGTCACGCGCGAGGTCCACAGCCCGTCCAGAACATTGAACTCGCAGAAGTTGCCGTGGTAGCCAAGCTGCTCGGCAAACCAGTGCAGCTCATCGCTATGCGCCATGCCGGCGGCGTGCAGCGAGCTCTTGTTGAGCGGCCCGAACAGGATCGCGTCGGCCTGGCCCGCTTGCGCCAGCTGCAGTGCCAGCGCCAGCGTGCCCAGGCTGTAGCGCCCGCCCTCGGCACTGGCTTCGCCGCGCGCAAATGCCGGGCGCTCCGGCAGCTGCCAGTGGTACAGGCGCGGCTTGCCATCATCGGCAAAGGCGGGCGCATCGGTCTCGGCCAGCGCCAGCTCGACGCCTGCGATCCTCATGCCGTGGCGCCATTCGTCGCGGTCGGCAATCAGCAGGATCTCGGCCTGCGCGGCGGTCGCGGGGTCGGCCAGCAGCCTGGCGATCAATTCGGGGCCGATGCCGGCGGGGTCGCCCAGCACCATGGCGATTCTTGGACGGGAATTCATTGGACTTCCGGGTAGTTATTGGTCGAGCTTGACGCCCAGTTCAGCGATCAGCTTGCCATAGCGCACATACTCGGCACGCGAGAAGGCATCGAACTGCGCCGCGGTCAGCGCGCCGGGCACCGCACCCACATCGGCCAGCCGGCGCACGGTGTCAGGGTCCTTGATCACCGTGGCCAGCGCGCTGCTCAGCTTCTGCAGCGTCGCGGGCGGCGTGCCGGCCGGCGCATAGACACCGTACCACGCACTCATCTGGATGCCGGGCACGCCAGCTTCAGCCAGCGTGGGCACGTTGGGCAGCAGCGCCGAGCGCTGGTCCGCGGTGACCGCCAGCGCGCGCAGCTTGCCGGCCTTGATATGGCTGATGACCGACGGCATGGTCTCGAAGCTCATGTCCACCTGCCCGCCCATCAGGTCCACCAGCGCGCTGCTGCTGCTCTTGTATGGCACGTGCAGCAGCTTGCCCTTGATCTGCCGCGCGAAGGACGCGCCGGCCAGGTGCTGGGTGCTGCCGACCCCGGACGAGCTGTAGCGGAACTTGTCCGGATTGGCCTGGATCTGCGCCACCAGCGCCTTGACGTCGCGCGCCTGCACCTGGTTGTTGACCACCAGCACATTGGGCACCGACGACACCAGCGCCACCGGCGCCAGGTCCTTGAGCGGATCGAACTGCAGCTTGAGCAGGTGCGGGGCAATCGCTTGCGAAGTCACCACGCCCATCAGCAGCGTGTTGCCGTCCGGCGCCGCCTTGGCGGTCAAATCCGCGGCAATGGTGTTGGACGCGCCGGGGCGGTTGTCCACCACGACGGGCTGCTTCAGCTGCGCGGCGAGCTTGTCGGAGACGATGCGCGCCATCACGTCGGTGCCGCCGCCGGGCGCGGCGCCCACCATCAGCCGCACCGGCCGTGTGTCCTGCGCCCAGGCATTGCCCGTTACTGCCGCCACCGTGACCAGGCCGGCGAGTGCGCCGGCGATCCATGTCTTCATTGCTGTCTCCGTCGTTTTGCTGTCCGGCTCTGCGGCACGGATGAGCAGACTATAGGAGCATCAGTGATTCACCACTACTGATGTTTTTTGAACTGGCGATCACCTGGCGTTATACCTCGGCAGCCGCCTGCTGCGCGGTGCGCGGCAATGCCTTCAGGATCGCGACGAGCTGCCGCGCCGACGCGGACAAGGTGCCGCCGCGCCGCGTCACGATGCCAAAAGTCTGCTGCCGCGACTGCAGCCGCACGGGCAGGATGCGCAGCATCTTCTGGCGCTCGAACATCGCAGCCACGCCGGTCGGCAGCAGCGACACCAGCCCGGGGTCGCCCTGCAGCATGGCAACGGTGACCAACGCCGACGAGGTCGAGATCGCATTGGCGGGGAAGCTCATGCCGGCCAGGTCCAGCTCGCGCTGCAGCAGCGCATGCATCGGCATATGGCCGGCATAGGTGATCCAGCGATAACCCGCGAGGTCGGCAAACCCCATCGCCCGCGCGCGCGGCGCCGGATGCGCATGGCCCGCCACGACCGCTACCTGCTCGTCGCCAAGCGGGTGGTAGTGGTAGCGGGCCGGCTCATCACTGACCAGCGAGCGGCCGATCACCAGGTCGAGGTGGCCGTCGTCGAGCAGCCCCAGCAGGCGCAGGCTGGTGTCCTCGATGATCTCCAGCGCCAGCTCCGGCTGCGCCTCGCGCAACTGCGCCAGCGCCGGCACCAGCACCTCCGGCACCGCGCCCATGATCACGCCGATGGCCACGCGCCCGCCGCTGCCCGCGCGGATGCCCGCCACCTCCTCGCACATGGCGCCCAGGTCGGCCACCAGCTGGCGTGCGTGCCGAATCACGCAATGGCCAAAGGCATTGGGACGCATGCCGCGCTTGGAGCGCTCGAACAGCGGCGCTTCCAGCATGCTTTCCAGTTCCTGCAGCGACTTGCTGGCCGCCGACTGGGTCATCGCCATCGCCGCGGCAGCCTGGTGCAGGGAGGAATGCTCGTCCAGCGCGATCAGCAGTTGCAGCTGTTTCATGCGCAACCGGCCGGTCAGGGTGTCGAGGGTGGATTTCATGAAGGGTCTGTGAGTCGCAAAAGCGATCACCAGATGGAAAGGTTTCAATATACAGCCCGCGGGTCGGCTCGTATATTGGCCCGATCCAATTCATAAGCAGCCGGAGGAGACCATGACCCGCACCCCATCCCCCAACGTCTACCGCGGCGTATTCCCGGTAGCGCCCACCATCTTCGACGCCCAAGGCGGCCTCGACCTCGACGGCCAGCGCCGCTGCATCGACTTCATGATCGATGCGGGTTCGCACGGCATCTGCATCCTGGCTAACTTCTCCGAGCAGTTCGTGCTGAGCGACGACGAGCGCAACGTGCTGATGAAGACCGTGCTGGAACACGTGGACGGCCGCGTGCCGGTGATCGTCACCACCACGCATTTCAGCTCGCGCCTGTGCGCCGAGCGCAGCCGCGCGGCGCAGGACGCGGGCGCTGCCATGGTGATGGTGATGCCGCCCTACCACGGCGCCACCATCCGCGTGCCTGAGCGCAGCATTTACGAGTTCTTCGCCACGGTCTCGGATGCCATCGACATTCCCATCATGATCCAGGACGCGCCGGTCAGCGGCACCATCCTGAGCGCGCCGTTCCTGGCGCGCATGGCGCGCGAGATCGGCAATGTGTCGTACTTCAAGATCGAAGCGCCGCAGGCCGCGGCCAAGCTGCGCGAGCTGATCGAACTGGGTGGCGACGCCATCGTCGGCCCCTGGGACGGCGAAGAGGCCATCACGCTGATGGCCGACCTGGAAGCGGGCGCCACCGGCGCCATGACCGGCGCGGGTTTCCCCGACGGCATCCGCCAGATCCTCGATGCCTGGCAGGCCGGCGACGCCGAACTGGCCGCGCAGCGCTACCAGCAGTGGCTGCCGCTGATCAACTACGAGAACCGGCAAGGCTGGCTGGCCACCAGCAAGGTGCTGATGCAGGCAGGCGGCGTGATCGCATCGGACGCGGTGCGCCATCCGCTGCAGCCGATGCACCCGGCCACCCGCGAAGGGCTGCTGAAGATTGCACGCCGGCTCGATCCGCTGGTGCTGCGCTGGGCCCGCTGATCTCATTGAAAGGACAAGGCATGACTCTCTCAGGCGAACTCCTGATCGGCCGCCGCGCGGAACGCGGCGGCAACGGCACCATCCGCGCCATCGACGCGGCCACCGGTGCCACCCTCGAACCGGCATTCGGCGGCGCCACGGCTGCGCAGCTCGACCGGGCCTGCGCACTGGCGTGGCAGGCATTCGACGCCTACCGTGAGACCGCGCCCGAGCGGCGCGCCGATTTCCTCGAGGCCATCGCCGCCAATATCCTGGCGCTGGGCGATGCCCTGATCGAACGCTGCACCAGCGAATCCGGCCTGCCGCGCGCCCGCATCGAAGGCGAGCGCGGCCGCACCGTGGGGCAGTTGCGCATGTTCGCAAGCCTGCTGCGCCAGGGCGACTTCCTTGAACTGCGCGTCGACCCCGCGCAACCTGAACGCAAGCCGCTGCCGCGCGTCGACCTGCGCCTGCGCCATATCCCGCTGGGGCCGGTGGCGGTATTTGGCGCCAGCAACTTCCCGCTGGCGTTCTCGGTGGCCGGCGGCGATACCGCCTCGGCCCTGGCCGCGGGTTGCCCGGTCGTCGTCAAGGCACATCCGGCACACCCCGGCACATCGGAGCTGGTCGGCCGCGCCATCCGCAAGGCCGTTGACGACATGGACCTGCCCGAAGGCACTTTCTCGCTGCTGTTCGATGCCGGGCTGGAGGTCGGGCAAGGGCTAGTGGCCGACCCGCGCATCAAGGCCGTCGGCTTCACCGGCTCACGCGCCGGCGGCATGGCGCTGATGGCGATCGCGGCCGCACGGTCCGAGCCGATCCCCGTGTTTGCCGAGATGAGCAGCATCAACCCGGTGTTGCTGTTCCCGCACGCACTGGCCAATCGCGCCGAAGCCATCGGCACGGCGTTCGCTGATTCCCTGACGCTGGGCGCGGGGCAGTTCTGCACCAACCCTGGCCTGGTGCTGGCGGTTGCGGGGGATGACCTGGATCGCTTCCTGCATGCCGCGGCTGCGCGGCTGGGTGTGCTGCCGGCTGCGACCATGCTGACGCCCGGCATCCATCGAGCCTATTGCGCCGGCGTCGATACGCTCGCCAGCCATGCGCAAGTGCAGACCGTTGCGCGTGGCGCGGCGGGATCGGCTGCGCAGGGACAGGCCGCGCTGTTCGCCACCGACGCCGGTGCCTTCCTGGCCGACGAAGCGCTGCGCCACGAAGTCTTCGGCGCCGCCTCGCTGGTGGTGCGCTGCCGCGACCTCACCGAGATGCGGCGCGTCATCGACGCCCTGGAGGGGCAGCTGACCGCCGCCCTCCATATCGACGATGCCGACCACGACGCCGCCCGCACCTTGCTGCCAGCGCTGGAGCGCCTGGCGGGACGCATCCTGGTCAATGGCTTCGGCACGGGCGTGGAGGTCGGGCATGCGATGGTGCATGGCGGACCCTGGCCGGCTACGTCCGACGGCCGCAGCACCTCGGTCGGCAGCCTGGCCATCGCGCGCTTCCTGCGCCCGGTCAGCTACCAGGACATGCCGCCCGGCCTGCTGCCCGCATCGCTGCGCCCGGACAGCCCGCAACGCCACGCGTGGCGCCTCGACGGCAAGCTGCAAGGCATGCCCGGCTGAGGCTCACCTCGACAACGCCCGCAACGCATCGATCAGCAGGCTCATCGATGCCGTCGGCGGGCGGCCCCGCCGCGTGACGATGCCATAGGGCCCGAGCTTGCGCGGCAGGGGCAGCGGCAGTACCGCCAGCGCGCCAAGCCGGCCGTAGTAGGCGGCGACCGACTCCGGCAGCACCGCAATCAGTTCGCTGTCCGCCAGCAATGACGTGGTCATCAGCACCGCCGCCGTCTCGATGGTCGACGGCGGCGCCGGCACGCCGGCATCCTCGAACGAGCGGTCGATCAGCGCGCGCATCGGGCTGGGGCGCGGCTGCATGATCCACGGGTAGCCCGTCAGTTCCTCGAACGACAGCTTGCGGCGCCGCGCCAGCGGGTGCTGCGGCCCGACCACGATGGCCAGGCCCTCGTCGCCCAGCTGCTCGAATTCCAGCCCGCTGCTGTCCCAGCCATCCGGCACGCGCCCCAGCACGATATCGAGCTGGTCGCGCTCAAGCTGCGGCATCAGCACATCGCTGGTCTCCACGTGCACCGCCACTTCCAGCCGCGGATGATCGCGATTGAGCCGCCGGATCACATCGGCAAGCAGCCCCGGCGTGGGCGCCATCACCGCCCCGACCCGCACGCGCCCGATCTTGCCGGACTCCAGCGCCACCAGTTCATCGCGCAGCCCGCCCATGTCGGCAAACACCAGCCGGGCATAGCGCGTGGCCGCCAGCCCGAAGCGCGTGGCCCGCAGCCCGCGCGCATGGCGCTCGAACAGCGGCACGCCGAGCAGGTCTTCCATGTCCTGCAGCATCTTGCTGACCGCGGGCTGCGTCAGCGTCAGCGCCTCGGCGGCCTGGCGCAGCGAACCGCGCTCCTCCACCGCCAGCAGCAGGCGCAGGTGCTGCATTTTCAGGCGGCCGTGGAGGGTGCTGACGGGTGGGATCATGGGTGGGACGAAGCGTAGAGACGCGTGAGGGCAGGCTTTCGCCTGCGATCACAAATTCTTATCGCTTCGCCTCGTATGGTCAAGCCGGATATATCACTGTCACGCCGACGGCGGCCGGCATCGGATTACTCCTTCGGCGATTCCAGCGTGACTTTCGAGGGGGTGATTTCGCCGACATCCTCCCACGCCTTTGTGTCGAAGCTGAATCTGGCGACGGCGCAGGTCGGCATGTCGGTAATCTCGTCCGACAAGCGATGCGCGAAGTCGGTGAACTCGGGGTTGTGACCGAACAGCATCACGCAATCGAGCTTCTTGTCGAGCGCACGAACGACGGCCAGCAACTCCTCCGCGCTGGTGGCGTACAGCTGGTCATCGAGCGCGATGTCCTTGCGTGCATAGCCGAGCTCGTCGGCGATCAGTTGCGCTGTCGTCAGCGCACGCAGGGCCGGACTCGACAGGAGCAGGTCGGGCTTCAGCTTGCGCTCGGCCAGGCGCTTGCCCATTTCCGGGGCGTCTTGCCGGCCCCGGTCATTCAGGGGGCGCTCACGGTCGGGCAAGGAGGGATCATCTTTACTTGACTTGGCATGCCGGACGAGAAACAGGGTCTTCATGTTTCCTCCTGATCCAAAGGAATGATGTCGATTGCGCGCGTCAGGAGACCTGCACACGGCGACTGGCCTCGCCGCCACGCCCGCCCTATAGTGGACTTGGATGGGCGCGATTGCAACGCGATGCACGTCAACGCACCACCTGTCGGAGGACTGCGCCATGCGGAGCAATTCAGAAGCCATCGAGGTTGTGATCCCCGCCGGCGGCGTGGACCTGCAAGGCATACTCACGTTGCCACCTGGCGCAGTCGCATTGGTATTGTTTGCGCACGGCACGGGCAGTTCCCGGCTTAGCCCGCGCAATCGATATGTGGCCGCGGAGCTCAATCGCTGCGGCATGGCAACGCTGCTGATGGACCTGCTCCTGCCCGAGGAAGACCAGGTGCAGGCCATCCGCTTCGACGTCGAGCTCCTGGCGACACGGCTGGCGCAGGCGACCAGCTGGGTGGCGCGGCAGCAAGCCGTGCCACAGCGGTTCGGCTACTTCGGCGCCAGCGTTGGTGGCGCCGCGTCGATCCGTGCCGCGTGCCAGTCGCCCATCCCAATACACGCCGTCGTTTCGCGCGGGGGCCGGGTCGACCTGGCGGGCCCCGACGCCCTTGCCAAGCTGCTTGCGCCCACCATGCTGATCATCGGCGGGCTGGATCTGAGCGTGCTGGAACGCAATGAGTCGGCCTATGCCCAGCTGACATGCACCAAGAAGCTGGTGATCGTGCCCGGCGCTTCCCATTTGTTCGAGGAGCCCGGCGCACTGGAATCGGTCGCTCGCCTGGCGGCGCAGTGGTTCGAGCGTTATCTCGGCAAAGACTCGCCCTGACCAGGGCCTGCAACCTGCCCCTGGCGCCGAAGGTACAATGCCCGGGCCCGGCCTGACGGCCACCCGGGCAATGTCACTTTCGCAAACCTCTCAGGGAACAGGACACCAGCCATGCGCGACCCCAGCCGGGCGTTCCTCCTCGGTCCGCTGCTCAAAGGCGTCTCGCGTTCGTTCTATCTGACGCTGCGCGTGCTGCCTGTCCATATGCGCGATCCGGTCGGCCTGGCCTATCTGCTGGCGCGCGCCGCCGACACGATTGCCGATACCTCGCTGATCCCGCCACAACGGCGGCTGACGCTGCTGTTGTCGTTGCGCGACCAGGTCAACGGTGCCACAGCAGACTCAGCGCTGGCCGACAGCATCGCAACCGAGGTGGCAGGCCGGCAGGAACAGTCGGATGAGCGCATCCTGCTCCAGTCACTGGGCCCCGCGCTGGCGCTGCTGGCGCAGCTGGAGCCGGACGACCAGCAAGCGGTACGGCAGATCGTGTCGACCCTGACCGAGGGCATGGAATTCGACCTGCGAACGTTCCCCGACGAACACGCCGGCCGCATCGTCGCGCTTGGCGAACCGGAAGCGCTTGACCGTTACACGTACCTGGTCGCCGGATGCGTCGGCGAATTCTGGACCAGCATGACTGCCGCCCATGTGCCCGGCGCAATCCGCGTGCCCGACGCCATGCTGCGCCGCGGGGTCCGCTTCGGGAAGGCCTTGCAGATGACCAATGTCCTGCGGGACTGCGGCAAGGACCTGCGCATCGGGCGCTGCTATCTTCCGGCGACGATGCTGCACCAGCATGGCTTGAGCCCGCAGGATCTCCTGCTCCCGGACGCCTCGCTGCGCGCGCGGGCCTTGATGCTCGAACTCGTGCACGACACGCTGGACCACTTTCACGAGGCGATGGCCTACACGCTTGCCATTCCCCCGCACTTTATCCGGCTGCGGCTGGCTTGCCTGTGGCCCGTCCTTATCGGCATGGAGACCCTGCTGCTCCTGGTGCGCAACGACGACTGGCTGGACCCGGCAAAGACATCCCGGCTGCAGCGCAGCAAGGTATATCGGATCATTGCGTGTTCGCTGCCGATGGTGCCGTCGAACAGCCTGTTGCGCATCTGGTTTGCGCGCCAGATGCGCAACATCGATGCTGTCATTCGCTGATTCAATGGCCGGTGAATACCGTCAGCACCCCCGTATAGCCATAGAGGTGATCCCTTGCGATCTCGCCGCCGGCAAAGAAACCAGCCAGCGGCAGGTCGCCAAGCGCGCGGCGTACGGTTTGCAACTCGGCATGCGGCGCGCCGAAATGCGGCCCGCCCCGGCCTGAGCAACTGATGTAGAGCGCGCCACGTGCGCGGCTGCCGCCGCGTTCGATCTCTGTGCGAATCTCGGTGGCGACGCGCACCAGGTCCGCGCGCGCCGCGTCGGCATTGCGCATGCAGAAAGCCAGCCGCATGCCGGGCTCGACCATGTCGGCCAGCGCCAGCATGCGATGCTGCACGTCCAGGCCGATCAGGTGGCGCACCAGCGTGTCCGAGCCGAACCTGCCGGGCAGCACCGGAGCATCGTCGGCGGCTGAATTCAAGCCGGCCAGCGTTCCGGACAGCGCCTCCGCCATGGTCTCCACCTGGGCGTCGCGCTCGACGCCCAGGTCATGCAGGATGCAATCCAGGGCCGGCTTGCCGTCCAGCTCGAACAGGAGGTTGTGATCGCTGCGCGTCACGGCGCGCACCGGCCCGATCGGCTGGCAGCCCTGCGTGACGCGGGAGACCAGTTCGATTTCGGGGCCGAACAGCACGCCCGACAACCCACCGGAAAACACGCCATCGGCAATATGCAAGGTACGGTTGCGGGCCGACGACAAGCCGCCGAACAGGTAACCGGTGGCCGTGCGTGCGCTCAGCTCATGCAACAGGTCCTGCACATCCGGCGTACTGCCCTCGGCATGCACCAGCGCGGTATGGGGAACGAAGCCGGAAGACGCCGACGGCAAGGGCTGGCGCCCCGAAAACAACTGGAAGGCATCGCGCGGAAAAGGCGCCGCCATCAGCACCATGGCCGGCTCGTCGAAATACTCCTTGCCGCTGGCGGATACGCCCAGGCCGACCGTGCCGACCCAGGACACGCCGGGCCAGTTCTGCTGCAGCGCGGCAAGGATGGCCTCGGCGGCCAGCGCGTAGTAGTCGCTCAGGTAGCACCAGCCGAGCGTGAGCGGCGGCGCGTTGTCTGCCTTCGCCTGGCGCAGGAAATCCTGCGTGTCCAGCTGGCGCTGGCAGTCTGCCAGCGCGACCTGCCACTCGACGTGGGCCGCGTCAGCGTGAACGAAGGAAAGGTCATGCATGGTGGGTTCCTCCGTATTCAGGCTGGCGACATCCATTGGACCCTGGCCGGCAAGGGGTGTTCAGCCCCTGTTCTGGCGGCCGGTCGGCTGCCGCAGCCGCTCCTGCACAATCTCCTTCTGTAACGCCAGCGCCGCTCCTGTGAGCGAGGCCGTTATTCCGCTTTCGCCCCCGAATCCCGCGCGACCTTGGCCCACTTGTCGGTCTCGGCGCGGATAAAGGCAGCAAGCTGCGTTGGCGTCATGTCGCCGGCGGTCACGCCCTGCTCGTCAAACCGCTTCTGCACCTCCGGCGCCTTCAGCAGCTTGCCCAGCTCCGCCGAGACACGCTGCTCGATCGCCGCGGGCGTGCCGCGCGGCGCCATCAGCGCGAACCACGTGGTGACTTCGTAGCCCCTGACGCCGCTTTCCGCCAGCGTCGGCACGCCGGGATAGGCGGCGGAACGCTTCGCGGTGGTGACCGCCAGCGCCCGCACTTTGCCGCTGCGCACGTGTTGCGACGCCGACGGGCTGGTCTCGATCGCCATTTGGATCTGGCCTGCGATCAGGTCGGTCATCATCGGCGCGCCGCCCTTATACGGCACATGCGCAATGTCGGTGCCGGTCAGCGCGCGAAACAGCTCGCCGGACAGGTGCTCGGTGCTGCCGATGCCGGCCGAGCCGTAGTTGACCTTGCCGGGATGCGCCTTGATATAGGCGATCAGGTCGGACACGGACTTCACCGGGATCGCAGGATTGACCACCAGAACATTGGGCGTCAGCGCCACCAGGCCCACCGGATCGAGGTCGCGCGTGAACTCGTAGGGCAGGCTTTTGTGGATGGCCGGCGCCATGGTGTGGGCGACGGTGGCCAGCAGGAAGGTGTAGCCGTCGGCCGGCGCGCGCACCACGTTGGCCGCGCCGAGGGTGCCGCCGGCGCCGGGGCGGTTGTCCACCACCACCGGCTGCTGCAGCGCCTCGCCCAGCTTCTGGCCGATGGTGCGGGCGAGGATGTCAGTGGTGCCGCCGCTGGCGAAGGGCACTACCAGGGTGATCGGCTTGGTTGGCCAGTTGTCCGCGGCGAACGCGGCGGGCGCGCCCAGCACAGCGGTACCGGCGAGGCCGGCCACCACGGCGCGGCGCATGCGCGAAACGGTTGTCATGCAGTCTCCTTTGCGGGAAGTCATGTTGTTATGGAATGGCGGCTGCGTAGCGTTGCTTCCGCCCGTTTCTGACCGGTGCGACTCTACGCAGCCGCTGGCAAGCGCGCCATCGGGCGGGCGTTAAGGGGTCTTCAGGATTCGTGAACTGCGGCAGGTTTTCCGCTACCATGCGGGCAAATTGCGGCAACGGGGACGCGACATGGAACTGAGGCAACTGCGCTACTTCGTCAGCGTGATCGAGCATGGCAGCATGGGCAAGGCGGCGCTGGAGCTGGGCGTGGTCACGTCCGCGCTGAGCCAGCAGATCAGCCGGCTGGAGAGCGAGCTGTCGACGCGGCTGCTGCAGCGCACCTCCACCGGCGTGGTCGCCACCGATGCCGGGCTGGCCTTCTGGCGCCAGGCCCAGCTAGCGCTGCGCCATATCGACGATGCCGCGCTGGCCGCGCGGCAGGCGCGCCTGTCGGGCCATGTCAGCGTGGGCCTGCCGCCCAGCACCGCCGCGGTGCTGGCGCTGCCCTTCATGCAGGCCATGCGCGAGCGCTACCCCGACGTGCGGCTGCGCATGGTGGAGAGCCTGTCCGGCTACCTCGGCACGATGCTGAGCGCGCGCCAGATCGACCTGGCGGTGCTGTTCAGCGAGGAGCCCGCACAGCGCTGGAGCGTGCTGCCGCTGCTTGATGAGCGCCTGTTCGTGATCGGCGCCGAGGGGCTGGCCGGCATGCCGCGCGGCGAGCAGACCTCGGTGGCGGCACTGGGCAAGCTGCCGCTGATCCTGCCCAGCGGCTCGCATGGACTGCGCGCGCTGGTCGCCGCCTGCTTTCGCCAGGCGAAGCGCGAGCCCCAGGTGGTGGCGGAGATCGACGGGCTGGCGATCCTGATGGATGCCGTGCGCGGTGGCCTGGGCGCCACCATCCAGCCGGGTGCGGCGCTGGCGCGCAGCCATGGCACGCCCTACCGCAGCATACTGGTCACCGACGACGGCGCCACGCGGCCCAACCTGCTGGTCAGCCTGTCCGACGATGAACTGTCGCCGGCGGGCCTGGCCGCGCGCGTGGTGCTGGCCGACGTCGCCACCACGCTGGTGCGCGAGGGGCGCTGGCCCGGCGCCACGTTGCGCCCACGCTGAGCCCGCGTCGCCCTGGCCGGGCTTCACGAAAACTGAAGCCCCCTTGCCGCGCCCCTGCTGGCGCCCGCCCGCCTTGCCCGCCAAGATGGCACCTGCAAGGAGACAATCCCTATGGTCGACGTATTGGTAATTGGCGGCGGCAACGCGGCCCTGTGCGCAGCGCTGATGGCGCGCGAAGCCGGGGCCTCGGTGCTGCTGCTCGAATCCGCGCCGCGCGCCTGGCGCGGCGGCAACTCCCAGCACACGCGCAACCTGCGCTGCATGCACGACGCGCCGCAAGACGTGCTGGTCGATGCCTATCCCGAGGAAGAGTACTGGCAGGACCTGCTCAAGGTCACCGGCGGCATCACCGACGAACACCTGGCGCGGCTGGTGATCCGCGCGTCATCGACGTGCCGGCCTTGGATGCGCAGGCACGGCGTGCGCTTCCAGCCGCCGCTGTCGGGTGCGCTGCACGTGGCGCGCACCAACGCCTTCTTCATGGGTGGCGGCAAGGCGCTGGTCAACGCGTACTACCGCAGCGCCGAAGCGATGGGCGTGCAGGTCCGCTATGAAACCCCGGTGGATACAATCGAGCTGGACGGCGACCGCTTCGTCGCCGCGCGCAGCGGCAGCCAGCGCTTCACGGCGCGCACCTGCGTGCTGGCCGCGGGCGGCTTCGAATCCAACCGCGAATGGCTGCGCGAAGCCTGGGGCCAGAACGAACGTGGCGAATGGCCCGCCGACAACTTCCTGATCCGCGGCACGCGCTTCAACCAGGGCGTGCTGCTGCGGCACATGATCGACGCCGGCGCCGATACCATCGGCGACCCGTCGCAATCGCACTGCGTTGCCATCGACGCGCGCGCGCCGCTGTACGACGGCGGCATCTGCACGCGCATCGATTGCGTGTCGCTGGGCATCGTGGTCAATTGCGACGCCGTGCGCTTCTACGACGAGGGCGAGGACTTCTGGCCCAAGCGCTACGCCATCTGGGGCCGGCTGGTGGCGCAGCAGCCCGGGCAGATCGGCTATTCGATCATCGACAGCCAGGCCATCGGCCGCTTCATGCCGCCGGTGTTTCCCGGCGAGAAGGCCGACACGCTGCCCGAACTCGCACGCAAGCTGGGGCTGCCGGAAGCGCAGTTCGTGCGCACGGTGCAGGACTACAACGCGGCGTGCCGCGTCGGCACCTTCGACCATACCGCGCTGGACGACTGCCACACCGAAGGCCTGGCACCGGCCAAGACGCATTGGGCCAGGCCGCTCGACCAGACGCCGTTCTACGGCTACGCGCTGCGGCCGGGCATCACCTTCACTTACCTGGGGCTCAAGGTCAACGACTGCGCCCAGGTGCACTTTGGCGGCAAGCCAAGCGGGAATCTGTTCGTGGCAGGAGAAATGATGGCCGGCAACGTGCTCGGCAAGGGATACACCGCCGGTGTCGGCATGTCGATCGGCACGGCCTTCGGGCGCATCGCGGGCACGCAGGCTGCATTGGCGGCGGGCATCAACACGGGAGCCGTCCATGCAGAAGCTTGAGGCCCTGGCACGCGAGGCCGCGCAACTGGCCGGGCAGGACGCTGCCACGTCCGCGCCGCAACCCCGCATCATCCGCGTGCTGCCGTTAACCGACAATGAGGCCGAAGTCGCCCGGCAGATGCAGATCTGCAATGCCTGCCGCTACTGCGAAGGCTTCTGCGCGGTGTTCCCGGCCATGACCCGCCGGCTGGAGTTCGGCAAGGCCGACGTCAACTACCTGGCCAACCTGTGCCACAACTGCGGCGCCTGCTACCACGCCTGCCAGTACGCGCCGCCGCATGATTTCGGCGTCAATGTGCCGCAGGCGATGGCAAAGGTGCGGCTGGAAACCTATAGCGAGTATGCATGGCCCGCGCCGCTGGGCAAGCTGTACCAGCGCAACGGGCTCACGGTGTCGGTGGCGCTGGCCTTCGGGCTGGCGTTGTTCCTGGTGCTGGCCGCCACGCTGGGCGGCGAGCTGTGGCAGACGCATGCGCGCGGCAACTTCTATGCGGTATTCCCGCACAACACGCTGGCGGCGCTGTTCGGCGGGGTGTTCGCCTTTGCCGTGCTTGCGCTTGGCCTGGGCGTGCGCCGATTCTGGCGCGATGTGTCGGCCGGTACGGCATCGGCACCCGCCGTGGCAGAGGCGGCCCGGAACGTGCTGGCGCTCACCTACCTCGATGGCGGCCACGGCGATGGCTGCAACGAGGCCAGCGACCGCTTCACGCTGGCGCGGCGGCGCTTCCACCATTTCACGTTCTACGGCTTCATGCTGTGCTTTGCATCGACAGTGGTGGCGACCGGCTACCACTATCTGCTGGGCTGGCATGCGCCCTATCCGGTCATGAGCCTGCCAGTGCTGCTGGGCACCGCCGGCGGCGTGGGCCTGCTGGTGGGCCCGGCCGGCTTGATGTGGCTGAACCTGCGCCGGCACCCGATGCATGGGGATGCCCGGCAGCGGCCGATGGACCGCGGCTTTATCGTGCTGCTGCTGCTGACCAGCGCCACCGGGCTGGGGTTGCTGGCCGGGCGCGGCACGGCGGCGATGCCGCTGCTGCTGGCGGTCCACCTTGGCGTGGTGATGGCGTTGTTTGCGACGCTGCCGTATGGCAAGTTCGCACACGGCATCTATCGCAGTGCGGCGCTGCTCAAGGCCGCGATCGAGAAGCGGCAGAAGAACAAGCTGCAGCTTGGCAGCGACTGAGTGGCAGCCATGCCCGCACAAGCCGTCCCCGCCCACGCATAAACAAAAAGCCGGTCCCCGACAGGGAACCGGCTTTTCTTTGGCGCAGCCAGGATGTGAATCAATCCACCGTAGCGCCCGAAGCCTTCACCACCTTCGCCCACTTGGCCGTTTCCGACTTCATGAACGCGGCCAGCTGGGCCGGCTTTTCCGGGTTGGGTTCGGCGCCCTGGTCGGCCATCTGCTTCTTCACTTCCGGCATGGCCAGGATCTTCACCACTTCGGCGTTCAGGCGGTCGACGATGGGCTGCGGCGTGCCACCGGTGGCGTACAGCGCAAACCACGAGGTGGCTTCATAGCCCGGCACGCCCGATTCGGCCACGGTCGGCACGTTGGGCAGCGCCGGCGATCGCTTGGCCGAGGTCACGGCGATGGCGCGCAGCTTGCCGGCCTTCACGTGCGGGTAGGACGACGGCATGTTGTCGAACATCAGGCCGATCTGGTTGCCCAGCAGGTCGTTCACGGCCGGGGCGCTGCCCTTATACGGGATGTGCTGGATATGCAGGCCGGTCATCGAGTTAAACAGCTCGCCCGACAGGTGCATCGACGAGCCGCTGCCCGACGAACCGTACGACAGCTTGTCCGGGTTGGCCTTGACGTAGGTGATCAGTTCTTTGACGTTGTTGACCGGCACCTTGGGATTCACCACCACCAGGTTCGGCACCATGGCCACGCGCGTGATCGGCGCGAAGTCCTTGACCGGGTCGTACGGCAGCTTGGAGTACAGCGACTGGTTGATCGCGTGCGTGCCGATGGTGCCCATGAACAGCGTGTAGCCGTCGCCCGGGGCCTTGGCCGCCAGCGAGGCGCCGATGTTGCCGCCTGCGCCCGGACGGTTGTCGATCACCACCGGCTGGCCGAGCGCCTTGCCCAGCTGCAGGCCGACGATGCGGGCCAGGATGTCGGTGGTGCCGCCGGCCGAGAACGGCACGATCAGGGTGATCGGCTTGGTCGGGTAGCCGCCCTGCGCATGGGCCGCACCGGCAAAGCCGGCGATGGTGGTGGCCAGCGCCACGCCAGCGGCAAGCAGGCGGCGGCGCGTGGTGGAAGTCTGGGAATCTTGTCTCATCGGTAATGCTCCGGTGCTATATCGTTCCGGCGGTGATTGGGTACCGCGGGAGGTTGTGCTGAATGGCGTGATTGCCGTTCCCGAACGGATGGCGCGCACATGCGCGCATCCGGTGGGCGGCCCGGCCAGGGGCCGCCATGCGTGACGCTTGGTTAACGTCTCTTCTTGTTGAATGCTTAAATGCTGGATGCCGAGGCGCGGTGCTTACACCGGCGCAACGCCCAGCGTGGTGCCGCCGCACACGTACAGCACCTGACCGGTGACGAAGCCGCTGTCGGGCGACAGGAAGAACAGCGCGGCACGCGCAACGTCTTCCGGCGTGCCCATGCGCTTAACGGTGATGCTGGCCAGGATGCGCCTGGTCTGTTCAGCACCTTCGGGGTTGCTCTTGCGGAACAGCTCGGTGGCGATCGGGCCCGGAGCCACGGCGTTGACGGTGACGCCGTCGCCGCCCAGCTCCATCGCCAGCGTGCGGGTCATGCCGATCAGGCCGGCTTTGGTAGCGGAGTACACCACGCGCTCGGCCTTGCCCAGCGCGGCGCGCGAGGCCATGTTGACGATGCGGCCAAAACCGGCGGCGCGCATCGCGGGCAGGCACGCCTGCGTCAGCAGCAGCGTGGCTTGCAGGTGCAGGCCGGTCACGTAGTCCAGGTCGGCAACGGTGGCGGTGTCGGCGGTGCCGGGGCGCGTGGCGCCGGCGTTGTTCACCAGGCGCGTGACGGTGAAGCGCGAGGTCACCTGCGCGGCCACGGCGCGGGTCGCCTCGGCATCGGTCAGGTCGGCCTGGAAGAAAGTCATGTTCGGGTGCGACCAGGCCGGTTCGGCATAGTCGACATTGACCACCTGGGTCACGCCATCGGCCAGCAGCATTTCACAGATGGCGCGGCCGATACCGGAACTGCCGCCGGTCACGAGCGTGGCTACGGGAAGGGACATCTCTTGCTCACTCCAAGAACTACCGCTAACTCGCTCCCTCTCCCGCTTGCGGGAGAGGGAGTACACCCTCAGCTTTCCAACTGGCTTGACTTAGACCCGCTCGATCACCATCGCAATACCCTGGCCCACGCCAATGCACATCGTGCACAGCGCGAAGCGGCCGCCGGTGCGGTGCAGCTGGTACATCGCGGTGGTGACCAGGCGCGCGCCGCTCATGCCCAGCGGGTGGCCCAGCGCGATCGCGCCGCCGTTCGGGTTGACGCGCTTGTCGTCGTCGGCCACGCCCAGTTCACGCAGCACGGCCAGGCCTTGCGCGGCGAACGCTTCGTTCAGCTCGATCACGTCGATCTGGTCCATGGTCATGCCCAGCTGCTTGAGCAGCTTCTGCGACGCCGGTGCCGGGCCGATGCCCATCACGCGCGGCGCCACGCCGGCGGTGGCCATGCCGACGATGCGGGCGCGCGGGGTCAGGCCGTGTTTCTTGATACCGGCTTCACTCGCCAGCAGCAGCGCACAGGCGCCGTCGTTCACGCCCGAGGCATTGCCAGCGGTCACGGTGCCGTCAGGACGGACCACGCCGCGCAGCTTGGCCAGCGCTTCCATGCTGGTGGCGCGCGGGTGCTCGTCGCGCTCGACCACGATCGGGTCGCCCTTCTTCTGGGCGATGGTGACCGGGGTGATTTCCTGCGCCAGCGTGCCGTCGGCCTGCGCGCGCGAGGCCTTTTCCTGGCTGCGCAGGGCCATCAGGTCCTGGTCTTCGCGGCTGATCTTGTAGTCGGTGGCGACGTTCTCGGCGGTCTCGGGCATCGAGTCCACGCCGTAGGCCGCGCGCATGGCCGGGTTGATAAAGCGCCAGCCGATGGTGGTGTCGAAGATCTGCGCATCGCGCGAGAAGGCGCTGGTGGCCTTGCCCATCACGAACGGGGCGCGGCTCATGCTTTCCACGCCGCCGGCGATCATCAGGGTGGCTTCGCCGGCCTTGATGGCGCGCGCGGCGGTGCCGGTGGCGTCCATGCCGGAGCCGCACAGGCGGTTGAGGGTCGCACCCGGCACCTCTTGCGGCAGGCCAGCCAGCAGCGCCGACATGCGCGCCACGTTGCGGTTGTCTTCGCCGGCCTGGTTGGCGTTGCCGTAGATCACGTCATCGATCGCCTTCCAGTCCAGGTTCGGATTACGGGCCATCAGCGCCTTCAGCGGCACCGCGCCGAGGTCGTCCGGGCGCACCGCGGACAGGCTGCCGCCGTAGCGGCCGATGGGGGTGCGGATGGCGTCGCAGATAAAGGCTTCGGTCATGGTGTGTCTCTCTCGTTTTGGTGTGTGGTGATGCCGGCGCTCAGGCGGCCAGCTTCAGGGGAACGCCGGCAATGCGCTGCAGTTCATCGAAGCTCAGCCCTTCGACCAGGTCGCGCGCGACCAGCCCGTCGGCGGTCACGTCGATGGTCGCAAGGTCAGTGTAGATGCGGGTCACGCAGCCGATGCCGGTCAGCGGATAGGTGCACTGCGGCACGATCTTGCTCTCGCCCTGCTTGGTCTGGTGCTCCATCATCACGAACACTTGCTTGGCGCCAATGGCCAGGTCCATCGCGCCGCCCACGGCGGGGATGGCGCCGGGCGCGCCGGTGTGCCAGTTGGCCAGGTCGCCCTTCTCCGATACCTGGAACGCGCCCAGCACGCAGAAGTCGAGGTGGCCGCCACGCATCATCGCAAACGAATCGGCGTGGTGGAAGTAGGAACCGCCCGGCTTGATCGTCACCGGCTGCTTGCCGGCGTTGATCAGGTCGCCGTCTTCCTCACCCGGCGCGGGCGCGGAGCCCATGCCGAGCAGGCCGTTCTCGCTGTGCAGCAGGATTTCCTTGTCTGCGGGCAGGTGGTTGCCGACAAGCGTCGGCAGGCCGATGCCGAGGTTGACCACGGCACCTTCGGGAATGTCTTTGGCCACGCGGGCGGCCATCTGATCGCGGGTCAGGCGTTGCATGCTGTTTCTCCTGTGTTCGCGCTCAGGCGACCTTGACGACGCGCTTGACGAAGAGGCCCGGCGTCACGATGTGTTCGGGGTCCATCTCGCCCAGCTCGACCACGCGGCTGACCTGCACGATGGCGCAATTGGCGGCCATCGCCATGATCGGGCCGAAGTTGCGCGCGGTCTTGCGGTAGGTAAGGTTGCCCCAGCGGTCGGCCGTGTCAGCCTTGATCAGCGCGAAGTCGGCGTGGATCGGGGTTTCGAACACATAGCCCTGGCCGTCGATGATGCGCGTTTCCTTGCCTTCGGCCAGCGGCGTGCCGTACGCGGTGCGCGTGAAGAAGCCGCCGATGCCGGCACCGGCGGCGCGGATGCGTTCGGCCAGGTTGCCCTGGGGCACCAGTTCCAGCTCGATCTCGCCCGCGTGGTAGAGCGAATCGAAGACGTACGAATCCGCCTGGCGCGGGAACGAGCAGACGATCTTGCGCACGCGCTTGGTCTTGAGCAGCGCGGCCAGCCCGGTGTCGCCGTTGCCGGCGTTGTTGTTGACGATGGTGAGGTCTCGCGCGCCCTGCTCGATCAGCGCGTCGATCAGTTCCGCAGGCATGCCTGCAAGGCCAAAGCCGCCAATCAGGATGGTGGCGCCGTCGTGGATGCCGGCGACTGCCGCTTCCACCGTGTCGTATAGCTTGTTGATCACTTGCGTTCCAGGTCGGAAGATCCGCCAGGCTACCGGAGCGGGCCGCAAGACGCGGCGCATGAAAGGCTGTCTCCGGTAATCCTGCCGGAAGGAGTTTCGTCGCGGCGGGCGGCGGGGCGCTACCCATTTGAACGAGTCCAGCAGTCTGCGTGTGGCCTTTGTGGTGTGGACCGGTTGTTCGTTAACCGATTTGTTCGATATACGAACTTGAATTCGCAGAATGAACAGGTTACACCTGCGCGTCGACGACGGTCAAGCCGACCGGGCGGTCGGCCAACCAGATTGTGCGATAAGCGCGCGCGGGTGACGGGCACGCCCCGTATGTAGGAAGGGGCCGACATCACAATCGGCTCGCACTCGATATGGCCCGGGGGCCGCGCGGGCTATTGTGGAATCAGGCAAGGCAAGACCCGCACAGCAGCCACCGGACCACCCGGCTGAGCAGGGCAGCCTGGCAACAAACAAGAACGAGGAGCCCGATCATGGCCACCGTCCACGTCCCGTTTACATCCACGCCCCATGCAGCGGCGCTTGCGCGCATCCTGCATGTCACGCAGCAGGCGTGGGGACTGAAACCCCGCAAGGATCGACTGCAATCCCCCGTGCCTGCCCCGGCAGGCACCGACATGCCATCCCGCCCGCCGCCGCTGTCACGCCGTGCGCGCCTGGCGCGGGCAGCCGCCCGCGCGTTTGAAGCGCAAGTGATGGCGATTCGTTGCCGCCAGGTATTCGTCGCCTGACGGGGAAGTCACGCCGCACTACGCGGGTGTCGCCACACCCGTCAACAGTACCCGGCTGCCGCCAACCCCAGGGCGCACCTCCAACCGCACGTCGATGCGCTCACGCAGCTCGGTGACGTGCGAAATGATACCGACCAGCCGCCCTGCCTGCTGCAGGTCCAGCAGCGTACGGATGGCGAAGTCCAGGCTCTCGGGATCGAGCGTGCCAAAGCCTTCGTCGACAAACAGCGTATCGAGCTGGATGCCGCCCGCGCGCGACTGCACCACGTCGGCCAGGCCCAGCGCCAGCGACAACGACGCGAGAAAGCCCTCGCCACCTGACAGCGTATTGGCCGGCCGCGCCGCGCCGGTATCGTGGTCGAACACTTCGATATCCAGTCCGCCTGCACTGCGCTGGTCGGCCTGCTCGCGCACGCGCTGCAGCACATAACGGCCGCGGCTCATCGCCAGCAAACGCGCGGACGCGGCTTCCAGCACCTCATCGAGCAGCGTGGCCAGCACGAAGCGCTGGAACGTCATGCGGCGCGGGTTATTGCCGTTGGCGACTTCGGCCAGCCGGCCCAGCACCGCGTAGCGTGCCTCGATGTCGCGCCCTTGCGCATCGAGCTGCTGCAGGCGCAGCTGGCACTGCAGCAGCGTGTCGCGCGAACGGCCGCGCTCGGCCTGTTGCCGGACCAGGGCTTCCACCGCGGCTGTCGACGCATCCCGCGTTGCGCGCAGGCCGTCCAGGTCCGGCGCGTCCAGCGTTTGCGCGGCGGCCTCGGCGCGTTCGCGCCGGTCGGCGGCTGTGGCCAGTTGGGTATCGAAGGCGCGCAGCGTCGCGTCGAGCGCCTGCATGGCATCGTCGCCAAG
The DNA here is from genome assembly GCF_058795055.1 of Cupriavidus sp. GW823-FHT06D04. Lineage (NCBI taxonomy): Bacteria > Pseudomonadati > Pseudomonadota > Betaproteobacteria > Burkholderiales > Burkholderiaceae > Cupriavidus > Cupriavidus sp. GW823-FHT06D04. The sequence continues at coordinate 362,904 of NZ_JBXAHL010000003.1, forward strand.
ACAGGCGGCGGCGTGGGCCGGCTCATTGGCAAAGCCTTGTTGCGCGAGCGCCTGCGCAAGCGCGGATTCGGCCTCGGCCAGGCGGTGGGCCGCCTGCGCCTGTGCCTGCTGTGCCGAAACCAGTCCGGCCTGGGCCCCTGCTGCGTCCGCCGCAGCCTGGCGCTCGGCCGCCTGCGCAGCGGCCAGCGCCTGTTCCAGCGCGGCGAGCATGGCCTGCGCCTGGCGCAGGGCCTCGCCCAGCGCCACGGGGTCGCGTGAATCCTCAGGGACCTGCGCGCTGGCGGCCTGCCATTCGCCACGGCAGTGGGCCAGCGCCTGGGCAGCGGCCTCGGCGGCGGCGGCGGCATCGCGGCTGGCGGCTTCCGCCGCTGCGAGCGCCGTTCGGCAACTGACAATGGCGACTTCGCATTGCGCAAGGCTTGCCGCTGCTTGCCGGCCTTCGGCCAATGCCGCTTCCAGCGCAGTGATCTCCGCCTTCAGTTTGCGGGCGGACTCGTCGCCGACCTCGCCCAGCGCCTGCGCCAGTTCGTCCAGCCGCTCGCGCGCCTGGGCAATGGCGGCTTGTGCCGCCTGGTGCTGGCCGGCGCTGCGCACCGCATGGGATTCGGCCTCGAGCGCGGCGTGGCGGGCCTGCTCCAGCGCCTGGTCCGACAGCGGCGCCGCCACATGCTGCGCCGGTGCCGGGTGCGCAGTGCTGCCGCAGACCGGGCAGGCATCGCCCGCTGCCAGGGTTGCAGCCAGCCGCGCGGCCTGTCCGGCGCGCCACGCGGCTTCCGCTTCGGCCAGTGCGGCGCGGCACTGCTCTCGCTGGCGCAGGGCCAGCTGTTCGGCAGCGGCGGCAGTGGCCGCCTGTGCGTTCGCGACATCCAGCGCCCGGGCAGCTTGCTGATGACGGTCAAGCTGCCGCGCACGTTCCTGCAATGCGGCCAGCTGCAACGCCGTGGCCTGTGCCTGCGCTGCGGCAATCTGGCCTTGCGCCAGCGCGGACTCCGCGGCAACGGCATCGGCTTGCCGCGTGGCAAGCTGTGCGGCGGCGCGTTCGCGCGCGGTGGCGGCTGCCACCTGCCTGGCTTCGGCCGCCTGCAGCGCGGCCAGCTGCGCACCCAGCTGCTGTGCGCGCGGCAGCATGTCTGCCAGCTGCGAAACCCGCCGCTGCGCGGACTGGCGCGCTTCGGCGCGTGCCGTTTCGGCCTGCAATGCGGCAGCCGCCTGCGTGGCCTGTTGCGCGGCGCGGGCCGCCTGCTCGCCGGCCCGCGTCAAGGCAACGGCGCTGGCGGCCTGGTCGCGCTGCGCGGCTTGCCATGCCTGTAGGGCCGGCCTGACACGCGCAGCGCGCTGGGCGGCGTGCAGGCGCGCGCGCTCATCCTCCATGGCTGGCTGGCGCGCCAGCAGCGCCGCGTGCGCGGCCTGCGCCAGCTGGCGTTCCTGCAATCGCGCCGCCACCTGCGCGCCGGCACCCAACGCCGCCTGCGCTGTGGCCAGCGTGGCGCGCGCGCCCTGTTCCTGCCCTTGCAGCGCCTGCAACTCGGCCTGCAATGCCTCGATTCCCTCGGCCAGCGCCTGCGCCGATTCCACGCCAACTTGGCGCAGCGCTTCGTCGCGCTGGATGGCGATGCGCTCGGCATCGCGGCGGATGCCGGCGGCCTCGGCCTTCAGCAGCTCTTCCACGCGCCGGTACAGCTCGGTGCGGAACAGGCGCTCAAGAATGGCCTGGCGCGCCTGCGAGCTGGCAGTCAGCAATTCACGGAAGCGCCCCTGCGGCAGCACGATCACCTGGCGGAACTGCGCACTGTCGAAGCCCAGCAAGTCGCGCACCGCATCGCTGACCCTGGCGGGCTGGCTGGCCTTGCTGACCCAGTCGTTGCCGTCATGCAGGTCCAGCTGCGCCCTGGCCGGCTCGGTCACCCAGCCCTCGCCGCGCTGCTTGGGCCGCTCCTGCACGGGCGAGCGCGCCACGCGCCAGCGCTGCGCGCCCAGGCTGAACTCCAGCGTCACCTCGGTGCGCAGCGCCGGCGCGGCGTTGGCGCTGCGCATGGCCTGCGCACTGCGCTCGCCGCCGGAGGTATCGCCGTACAGCGCAAAGCAGATCGCGTCGAGCAGCGTGGTCTTGCCCGCACCGGTGGGGCCGTGGATCAGCACGAAGGCCTGCTCGCCCAGCCGCGTGAAATCAACCTGCTCGGTCGCGGCAAAGGGGCCGAAGGCCTGCAGCGTCAAATGCAGCGGTCTCATGCCGACTCCCTGTCCGCGGCGGCGATCCCGGTCAGCACCTGGTCGAGCACGGCACGCTGGTCCGGTTCCAGCTCGGCATCCGCCACTTCGCGGAAGAAGTTGGCAAAGAGCTCGCCGGTTCCCAGCTGCCGCAGCTTGCGTCCGGCCTCCGAGGCCGTGCCGGTGCGCGCCAGCACAGTCCGCTCGATCGCGAGCGCATTGGGATAGACCTGCCGCAGCCTGGCCATCGGGTCCAGCAGTGCGCCGGTATCGGTGAGCCGCGCATGGATATAGTCATCGCGTTGCGGGTCATCGGCCCCCGCTGCCAGCACTTGCGCCAGTTCGCCTTCCACCACGCGCACGTCGCGCAGCGCCTGCAGCGCCACTGGCGTGATGGTGACGGCACCGGCCGCGCCCAGCTCGATACTCGACACTGATTTGTCGTGCGCGCACTCTGACAGCGAGTACTTCAGCAGCGAGCCCGCATAGTGGACGCGCCCGCCGCCCAGCGTCTGCGGCCGGTGCAGGTGACCCAATGCCACCAGGTCGAAGCCGGCGAACAGGTCCGCGGCCACCGCGCCGCTGCCGCCCACCGACAGCGGCCGTTCCGATTCGCTTGCCGCGCCGCCCACCACGAAGGCGTGGCCCACCACCACGGCACGCACGCCCGGCGGATGCACCGCGCGGATGGCATCGAGCTGCGCGCGCAGCGCGGCTTCATGCGATGGCAGGTCGGTGTCCATGGCATCGCGCACCACCGCCGGCTCCGCATACGGCAGCGCGTAGATGCGCACCTCGCCGTGGGCATCGTGCAGCGTCACGCAGGCAGCCTCGGCCAGCGTGCGGCCGGCCACGTGCAGGCCCTGGGCCCGCATCAGCCGCGCGCCGAATTCCAGCCGCTGCGCGCTGTCGTGGTTGCCCGCGATCATCACCACCGGCACGCCGGTGTCGATGACGATGCGGCCCAGCACGTCGTCGAGCAATGCCACCGCCTCGGGCGGCGGCACGGCGCGGTCGTAGACGTCGCCGGCGATCAGCACGGCGTCGGGGCGTTCGGTGCGGACCAGTTCGACAAACTGGTCGAGGATATGGGCCTGGTCTTCCAGCAGGCTGCGCGCATGGAAGAGCCGGCCGAGATGCCAGTCGGCGGTGTGAAGGAAACGCAATCCGGGATCCGGTGGATGAAAAGGGCGAAACCCGCATCATAATGCGTCGCGACCTGACCACCCGTTCAGCAATGGTTCAGGCGGACGCGTGCATCATGCATGCAGTCGCCCCCAGATTGAAGCTAACGGAGAACGCTCATGAAACGCATTTTGACCGCCACTGCCCTGACGCTCGCCCTGGGCCTGGCCGCCACCGGCGCCAGCGCCCAGTACACCGGCCCGTCGGCCATCCCGGCGATGACCGTCAAGGCGCTGCAGGCGGAAGGCAAGGACGACCAGCATGCCATGCTGCGCGGCAAGATCGTCAGCAACGTCGGCCACGAGCACTACCTGTTCTCGGACGGCACCGGCCAGATGAAGGTGAAAATCAAGGCCAGGCTCTGGCCGGCACAGAAGCCGGTGGATGCGCAGACCACGGTGGAACTGGTCGGCGAGTACGACAAGGAGCTGATTGGCGAATCGCACTTCGACGTGAAGGAGATCCGCCTGCAGTGAGGCGAATGCGCGCGCTCACACCGGCTCGGCCTCGCTGTCGGCGATCTGGTACTTGCGCATCTTTTCCCACAGCACCTTGCGGCTGATGCCCAGGCTTGCCGCCGTGTCCTGCCGCCGCCAGCCATTGGCATCGAGCGCGGCCAGGATGCGGCGGCGTTCTTCCGTATCGGCACGCAGGTCGTTGCGCTCGCCGCCATCGAACGCACCCGGATGCAGCGAGCGGAACAGCGGCCGGATGCGCTCTTCGTCCCAGTGCCCGGTCTGCTGAACGGTGATGCCCACACGCTCGGCCAGGTTGCGCAGCTCGCGCACATTGCCGGTGAAATAGGCGGTGCCGACCGCGCCCTTGAGCCAGTCCGGCATCGGCGGCAATGCGTCGAAGCCGGATTCCCCCAGCATATGGCGCAGGAACGACTGCAGCAGCGCCACCTTGTCGGCCTGGCCACGCTCTTCCAGGCTGGGGATGCGCATCTCGATCACCGCCAGGCGGAAGAACAGGTCGGCGCGGAAGCGCCCCTGCCGCACCGCGTCGCGCAGGTCCTTGTTGGTTGCCGCCACCAGCCGGAAATCCAGCTTGACCGCCAGGGTCGAGCCAAGCCGGGTGATCACGTTCTCTTCGAGCACGCGCAGCAGCTTGACCTGCTGGAACAGCGGCAGGTCACCGATTTCATCGAGAAACAGCGTGCCGCCGTTGGCCTGCTCGAAATAGCCACGGTGCGCGAATGAGGCGCCGGTGAACGCGCCCTTGGCATGGCCGAAGAACTGCGACTCGAACAAGCCGTCAGGGATCGCGCCGCAGTTGACCGCGACGAACGGCCCCTTTCCGTAGGTGCCGTTGCGCTCATGAAACAGGCGCGCGATGCGTTCCTTGCCCGCACCGGTTTCGCCATACAGCATCACGTTGCTGCCGAAGTCGGCAAAGGTTTCCACATGCTGCAGCAGCTGGCGCATCGCCGGAGAACCGGCCACGAGGTCGGCCTCGCGCTCGCCCGGCGCGTCCGTGGCCAGCAGTTGCGGCAGCAGCTTGCCGATCTGGCTGCGCAGGTCGGCGCCGGTGAAGTCATCGGCAAGGATATGCGCGTACTCCGGCGGAAAGCGTCCGGGATCGGCCTCGCGGCCCGGGCCGGCCACCCAGATCACCGGCATGCCGTGCGCGGCCTCCCAGTCCAGCGAGAAGCGCGCCGCGCCAATCACCGACACGCTGATCACCGCGATGCAGGGCTTCAGGCGCGGCTCGGCGGGCAAGGCTTCGAGCGCGCCGGCGCGGATCACGTCCACGCCCAGCGGCGCCAGGAAACGCGTGACGCGGTCGGCAATCTCGTACTTGCCTTCCCACACGTAGACTTCAAGGTTTTCGTAGGCCCAGCGGTCTGTCTTCATTCGATTTCTGCCATCAGGCGGTTTGGCGCGATCATGGCTCAGTACACCAGTTCGGCATTGTTGCAGTCGATGCTGTGGACCCAGAGGTCGGCGGTGCCTAGCTGGATGCCGAGGCTGTTGAGCAGCGGCGGGACCAGCGCGTCGAGCGCTGCCCCGACCGGCGCGAGTAGCGGGCCGAGATCGATGGGCACGCTAAGGATCCCCAGCAGCTTGGTCCGCACCTTCAGGGCCAGCACTTGGGAGAACAACCCGCCAAACGGATCGGCAGTACCAACTTGCGCATGCCCGCCCGGTGCCAGCGTGACCTCCTGGCCAGCCGTGCTGCCATAGCGTGGGACGTCCGTGGCAATCACGTCCGCAATGTCGAACAGCCCCAGCTTAGCCTGGCCGAGCACCACATCGCTACCTGTGCAGCCATCGGTGAGGCACGCCGTGACGAGACCGCTCTTGACGTGCATCGTGGCACGGCGGTCCCCAGGATTTGCCGCGCATTGCAGCTTGGTCAGGTCGGCGGTGGCGTTGGCCACATCGAGATAGAGCGGCACGTTCAAGTTGGCGTCCAGTACCGGTTTCAGGATATTGGCGGTGATCTGGAGCATCAGGGTCAGTTTTACCTGGGACGCGCTTGCGGTCGTCTGCCAGGTGTCAGGGTTGCTGGAGAGCTGTCGCGCCGGACCCGCCGCCGTCACCGGCGGCTCGATGACGCGCATGTTGGCGCTGATGCCCCCCAGGCCAAGCGGGAGCTTGGGTATGTTCAGCGGCAGGGCAACTGCCGTATCCCCTCGCGCCACCTGCGCGGAGGCCAGCAGCAACTGCGCCACGTTCAGGCCCACCTCCACCGCCGACGATGCCGCAGGCGCCATCACACCCAGATCAAGCAGCCTGGCCAGTGACACCGTAGCCGCCGCCCCGCTGGCCCCAAGCGCGGTTGGCGGGCTGCCCAGCATCGTCGTCAGCAGCGCGTCGCGGCCAGCGGCGCCAAGCACCAGCGCGTAGAAATCACGCAGGTTCAATGAAGTATTCAGCAGCTGGTCCACCGTGCCGACATCCGCTTTGAGCCGCAACTGGTCCAGCGTCACGTTGGTATTGACCAGTCCCTGCCAGTCCACCAACGACAAGCTCACCGTATTGCCCAGCAACACACTCAGCATGCTGTTGGCAGTGGAGACGTCCAGCAACCCAGTAGCCAGCGAAAACGCCGCCACCGGCGGACTGCCACTGGCAATCGATTCCGCAAACAGTTGCCGGCCGCCCCCCCCATTGATCACGAACAGGATCGGCACAGTCTGCGTGGCCTGAACGCGCACGGCATTGGGCGACACCTGGGCCGGATTGTAGGCAGCGCTGAAATGCCTGGGCCCGCCGCTCGCCGGATCCCACACGCCAAGGCAGGCAGTCATGGCATCCGCGCTGCCACCGGTGGCATCGCCGCAACCCATGGCAATGCCCGACGGATACCCGTTCTTCGCACCGATATTTCTGACCGTACCCAGCACAGCGGCGTTGAGATTCGCCGCGCTATCCGCCCGCTTGAGCTGCTGCGCCGCCGACATCGCGGCCAGGTCCACCATGTTCTGCAACTGCCGCTGGCGCATGAACACATGCCCCACGTCGATCGACACCAGCGCGGCGATCGCCACGGTGGCGATCAGCAGCGCCGCCATCACACTGATGGCGCCGCGCGCGGATCGAGGTGCCCGGCGCAGCCGCGGCTGGCGCAAGCTCATTTGCCGCCCAGCATCTGGCCAGCGGAGCCGGAGCGCGCGGTGCTGGCGTTGGCCTGCCCCGTGTAGAACTCCGGCAGCGCGAAGCGGAAGCTGTTCATGTAGCGCTCATAGCCCAGCGCCGCCTGCTCGCCGTGCATCGGCAGCATGGGGCCGGCCTGCGTGCCTTCGCGCTGGATGGCAAGGATGGCACGCGTGTCGGCGCCGATCTCGCGTTGTGCGGGGCTGCCTGCCGGCATGCCGGTGGTGGCGGCTTCGGTCGTGGCACGGTCGGTCTGCGCCTGCGCGGCGGGCGCCAGCATCAGCAGGCAGAGCGCAGGGATGGCAATGCGGAACATGGCGGTCATGGGGTAACCCCTGCTGTTGCGGCCACGGCCGCCACCGAGGTGGCCGGTGCGGTCGTGGCGGGTTTCGATGGCGCCCGCACTGCCGGCGCAGGACGGGCCGCTGCGCGGTCGCGCGCCGCGGTGGCGCGGGCGATGCGGTCGGCTTCCTTGCGGATGGCGCTGCGCGTGGCTTCGGGCAGTGCGGCCTTCTGCATCATGGCGTTGGCCTGCGCGCGCTTGCCGTCGGCCATCAGCCACACCACGGCGTTGCTGATCACACGCGGATTGTGCGCGTCCAGTTCCAGCGCCTGCATCACCGGCACGCGCGCGTCCTGCAGCGCGCCGGCACGCATCAGCGCGTAGCCCAGGTCGCCGGAGATGCGCGGATTGACGGGGTCGAGCGCGGCGGCCTGGCGCAGCTCGGTGACGGCGCGCGCAAAGTCATCCTGGCGCCCCGCCAGCAGGCCGAGCCCGTGGTGCGCATGCGCGGCCTGTTCGCCCTGCGACGTCGCTGCAAGTTGCTGGTAAGCATCGGTGGCAGCCTTGTCCTGCCCGGTCTCACGCAGCGCATCGGCGCGCATGGCCTGGATCTCCGGGCCGGCGCCGAAGCGCTTCACGTAGACCTCGATATGCGCCAGCGAGGCGAAGTAAAGTCCGTCCTGCTGCATCTTGCGGATCAGGCCCAGGTAGACCGCCTGCTCGCTGTATTCGGCACGCGCGGTCTTGTCGCGCAGCTTGGCCAGTTCCACCTGGGCCTCCGCCTGCTCATGCATGGCCGCGGCGCCGTTCTGATTGGCGGCGCAGCCGGACAGCGCCGCCAGCAGCAGGCATGCCGCCGTTTTGGAGATCCGGCCCAGCGCCGGACCGACTGAGCGCGTCATCGCGTCCCTCCCATATGTGCCAGCATGCGGATCACCCCTAGAAAGCCGGGGCCCGCGGTCAGGATCAGCAGCACCGGCAGCAGGCTTACCACCATCACCGCAGTCATCTTGACCGTGAGCCGGCCGATCTCGTCCTTCATGCGCGATTTGCGCGCCTCCTGCATGCGCAGGCCGAACTGGCGCAGCGGCTCCTGCACCGCGCCGCCGTGCTTGTCGACCTGCGTCAGCAGCGTGATCAGGCTCTTCAGGTCTTCACTGTCGAACAGCCGGCCGATGCGCAAGAGCGTCTGTTCGCGCGAGCGTCCCGAGGCAAACTGCTGATTCGCGCGTGCCAGCTCCGGCCCCAGCACGCGCAGCATGCTGCCGAACTCGGCCACGATCACCTGCAGGCTCTGGTCGATCGACAGGCCCACGCCCTGCAGCAGGCGCAGCATGTCGATCAGCACCGGCAGTTCGTCATCGACCATGCGCAGGCGGGCCGCGGCACGGCGGCGCAGGTGCCACTTGGGGGCCAGGTAGGCCAGCGCAAACGTGCCGAAGCCCCACGCAACGATGGCGAAGGCGCCCGCGCCCACCTGCCAGAGCATGGCAGCCAGCGCCAGCGCCAACGGCAACCCCAGCCGCAGCACGCCGAACAGCATGCGCGACTGCGGCCCGTACCAGCCGCATTGCTCCAGCAACTGCTGGTCTTCCGGCGTCACCACCGCGCGCCCAAGGCGCGAATCCAGCCAGTGAGCGCTGATGCGCTCGCCCACGCGCGCGCCCAGTTGCACCCCAATCGCTGTGGCCGCCCCGCCCCTGCCCTGCGGCGCTGCGGCACCGGCCTTTGCCGCAGCCTGGGCGCTAGGCGCAGCGGGGGCTGCGGCCTGCGCGGCGTGCGCGGCCTGGGCAGCTTCTGCCGCGCGCTGCCGGGCCAGCGCGCCGTCGATGGTGCGCGCCGCCAGCCGGCGCTGGCGCCAGTCGCGCAACAGCGGCAGCGTCAGTACGCCCACGCCGCAAGCGGCGACCAGCAGGCTGAGCGAAATCAGTGTCAGGCGGTCCATGTTGGCTCTTGTCTGCGTGCTGGCATGCCGCTCAGATCGACTTGGCTAGCCGGTACAGCATGAACGCCCCGGCAATTTCCAGCGCCAGGGCCGACAGCAGCATCGATTTGCCGGTGGGGTCCTTCCACATCATCATGATGTAGCCCGCGTTCAGCATGAACAGGCCGCCGGCCACCACCAGCGGCAGCAGCCCCAGGATCCACGCCGACAGCCGGGTCTCGGCCGACAGCGCCATCAGCTCGCGCTGGGCCTGTTCGCGGTCGCGCATAAAGGCGGCGGTGCGCTCCATCACCACATCGGCGCGGCCGCCGTAGCGCACTGATAGGCGCAGCACGGAAGCCACCAGCACCAGTTCCTCGACCTTGTACACGCGCCCGACCTGCAGCACCGCCTGGTCCAGCTCCTTGCCCGCGCGCTGCAGGTGTATGGCCTGCACCAGGCATTGGCGCAGCGGCGCCTCGGTATTGGCGATGGAGTTCTGGAACGCCGCCGGCACGCTGCTGCCGATCGTCATCAGCCGCACCACGCCGTCCAGGAACCCGGGCAGTTGCGACAGCAGCTTCTTGTGCAGGCGGCGCACGCGGTTCCATGCCGCGAACGCCGCCACGGCCAGCGCCACGATGAGGGCCGACACCGCGCCCAGCCATTGCCCCGCCACGGCGCCGGCCAGCGTGCACAGCACCACCGGCGTGATCCAGACGATGGCGGTGCGTCGCGTCGGCGCCAGGTCGGCACGCCGCAGAAAGTCGTCCCAGCGGCGGCGCAGGTCGCGCGCGGGCGCTTGCAGCGCCGGATCCGGCGCCTGCGCATAGCGCAGGCGCACCTGCTCGGTCTGCGCCTGCAGGAAGGCCTGCTGCTGCTCGCGGCGTGCACGCGCCTGCGCGCTGGCCAGCAGCAGCAGGCCCAGGCCGGTGATGACCAGGGCCATGGCGGCGAGCAGCAGCGTGGCGCTAGACATCGAAGCGATCGTCCAGCATGAAGCCCTGTCCGCGCATGCGCGCCAGCTTGGGCGAGTGCGGCAGCAGGCCGAGCGAGAGCCAGCGGTCGGTCTCGGTGCCGTCCGGGTTCATGAAGGGCTCGTGGCGGTACAGCTCCTGGGTGGAGATGATGTTGTCGCCCAGCCCGGTGATCTCGGTGATCGAGACGATGCGGCGCTTGCCGTTGGAAAGCCGCGCGATCTGCACGATGAAGTCGATGGCGTTGGCGATCTGCCGGCGCAGGCTCGCCTCGCTGCCCTGGAAGCCGGCAAAACCGGCCAGCATCTCCAGCCGGTACAGGCATTCGCGCGGGCTGCTGGCGTGGATGGTGCCCATCGAGCCGTCGTGGCCGGTGCTCATCGCCTGCAGCATTTCCAGCACCTCGCCGCCGCGCACTTCACCCACGATGATGCGGTCCGGACGCATGCGCAGGCTGTTGCGCAGCAGGTCGCGGATCGACACCACGCCGGTGCCCTCGAAGCCGCCGGGACGGCTTTCCAGCCGCACCACGTGCGGGTGGTTCAGCGCCAGCTCGGCGGTGTCCTCGATGGTGATGACGCGCTCGGTGGTCGGCACGAAGGTGGCCAGCGCGTTGAGCAGCGAAGTCTTGCCCGAGCTGGTGCCGCCGCTCACCAGGATATTGCAGCGCGCCTGCACCGCGGCCTGCAGCAGGTCGCAGATCTCGGGGCTCATGGTGCCCAGCGCCTGCAGGTCAGCAGGCGTCATCGGGTCCTTGCGGAACTTGCGGATCGACACCACCGGGCCTTCCAGCGCCAGCGGCGGGATCACCACGTTGATGCGGCCGCCGTCGGGCAGGCGCGCATCGACCATCGGGTTGGACTCATCCAGCCGCCTGCCGATCGGCGCCAGGATGCGGCGCACGATGCGCAGCAGGTGGCCGCTGTCGGTAAAGCGCACCGGGATGCGCTCCAGCACGCCGTGGCGCGACACGTAGACGTCAAGGTGGCCGTTGACCAGGATGTCTTCCACCGCGGGGTCGTTGAGCAGGTCTTCGATCGGCCCGAAGCCGGCCAGCTCCTTGGTCAGCGCCTCGGCAATCTGGCGCAGCTCGGCCTCGTTGATGGGGATGCGGCGCAACCGGGTAAAGCTCTCTAGCTCCAGGTCGACAAAGCGCTGGATCGCGGTGCGCGACCAGCGGCCGAACTCCGCGCCAAGCTCTTCGATGCGGGTCAGCAGGTGCTCGTGCGCCGCTTCCTTGATGTTCTGGAATTCCTGCGAGACCGGGAACGGTGCGGGGGTATTGTCGGAGAATTCAATCGCTTGCGTCATGTCAGCTTCCAGTGCGTGCCACGCGCACCGCGCGCAGCGCCTCAGGCAGTTTGTCCTTCATCCGCGCCAGCAGGCTGGTTTCCCTGGCCTGCGCCGCGCGGTAGCCCAGTCGCGCCAGCAGGTCGGCCAGCGCGCGCACATAGGGGTCGTGCGGATCGTCGTCGGCCAGCACCGCGCCGCGGTTCATGGCCAGCACTAGCGGCGCGCGGCTGTCAGGCAGCGTGCCCACCGACTGCACGCCCACGCGCTGCGCGATCTGCGCGGCATCCACGCCCAGGCGCGCATCGAAGCGCGACACCAGCAGGTGCAGGTCGTCGCGCTCCACCTCGCGCGCGCGCAGTTCATGCACCAGCTCCGCGGCCGAGACGATCGCGCCCACGCTCTGGTCGGCTACCAGCACCACGCTGTCGGCGGCCTTGAAGATTTGCGCGGTGAATTCGGCATTGCCGAAGCCGCCCAGGTCGATGATCTGCATGTCGAAGAACGCGCGCAGCCGCTCCAGCAGGCTGCTGGCTTCGGAGTAGGAGATGTCGCGCAGCTCGCCCAGCGCCGCAGGCAGGGGGAGCACGCACACGCCGTTGCCGTGGCGCGTAAGCGCGGTCTGCACGAAGACCTGGTCGAAGCGGCGCAGGTTGCGCACCGCCTCGACAAAGTGGAAGCCCGGACTTAGGTTCAGGTACAGCGCGCCGTCGCGCGCCGGCAGGCCCAGGTCCAGCAGCAGCACTTCGGCGCGCGCATCGGTCTTTTCGTTCAGCGGCAGGTGGCGGCGTGCCGCCGCCGCTAGGTTCACGGCCAGGCTGGTCACGCCCACGCCGGGGCGTGCGCCCAGCAGCGCCACGATCTTGCCCTGGCGCACCGACTGGGCCGGGCGCACCTGCTCGCCCGGCACGGCCAGGCGCTTGACCGCGGCCTCGGCATCGGCCGGCGCGTCGCGCAGGTCGATAAAATCCTTCACGCCCACGCGCAGCGCCGCCAGCATGATGCCGGGCTCGTCGGCGTGGCCCACCGCGACCAGCGGCAGGCCTGGGAAGAGCCGCAGCAGCTGCTCGCCCAGCCGCGCCGACGCGCCGGCCAGTTCCGTCGAGAAATGCAGGAACACCAGCCCCGGGCGCAGCTGGGCCGCGCGCTCGAGAAAGGCTTCCTGGGCGCCGCCTTCAGCCACCAGCGTGCCCAGCCCGCCCAGGACCCTGCCCAGCCAGTCCTTCACTTCGCCCTGCGTTGCATGCAACAGAAAATAGTCCATCTCTCTGCCTCAAGCCGTTGGCCATGCCTGCCGGCACGGCCGGCGGCTATTTTGAGAAACCCGGCAAAGTCGGGTCCGCGTATTCGCCCAGCACATACCAGCCCCATACATTGGGGTTGCCGCTAGTGCGGCCGTCGGCACCAACCGCTTGCGCCGCCGGCGCGCCCTTGGCCAGCGGCTTCACCAGGCGCGGCGTGACGACGATCATCAGCTCACGGTCTTCCTGGTGGAAATTCAGGTTCTTGAAGAAGGCGCCGATCACCGGCAGGTCGCCCAGCACCGGCACCTTGTTGACGTTGCTGACGGTGTTGCGGCTGACCAGCCCGCCGATCACGAAGCTCTCGCCGTCACCCAGCTCCACCGTGGTGTCGGCGCGCCGCGTGACGATGGCGGGCACCACCGCGCCATTGATCGAGATGCCGCGCGAGGGGTCGAGGTCGCTTGCCTCCGGTGCCACCTTCAGCGCGATGCGGTCGGCCGACAGCACCGTGGGCGACACCGTCAGCCCGATGCCGAACGGCTTGAACTGGATCGTGGTCGTGCCCAGCGCCTGCGGCACCGGGATCGGGATCTCGCCGCCGGCCAGGAAGCTGGCGCTCTGGCCAGACAGCGCCACCAGGCTGGGCTCGGCCAGCACGCGCACCAGACCGTTGGCCTCCAGCAGGCTGATATTGGCGAAGATGCCGTGCGTCAGCGACGCGGCCACCAGGTTGAAGGCATTGCTCATCGGCGACGCGATGTCGGCACTGAAACTGCCCGGCGCGCCGCCGCTGCCGGGCGTAAAGGTGAACTTGTTCAGCGTCGATGGCGAGAACGTGCCGAAGGCAAAGCCGGAGTTGTTGCGGAAGAAGTTGATGCCGACTTCCTTGAGCACGGTCTTGCTGATCTCCACCACCTTGACGTCGACCTGCACGGTGCCGGAGAGCGGCACGGTCGAGCGGTCCACCACCAGGCCGGGCTTGCCATCGCTCTTGCCGTTGGTGGCCGCGCGCGCAGCGGCCTGCGCGCGCGCCGCGGCATAGGCATCGGGCGACTGCCCGGTGATGGTGGTACCGGCCGCGGAATAGCCGAGCTTCGCGCCATCGGCATCGGCATCGGGCGCGATGGCATCGACCTGCACGTTGTAAGTCAGAGGCTCGGCGCCGCCGCGCGTCCACACCATCACGTCGGTCACACCGGGTTGCTTGGCCACCAGCAGCACGCTGGGGGCACCGCGTGTGCGCAGCACCAGCGCATCGGCCACCGCCGGGTTGCCCACCGCCACGCGCTCCACCGGCTGCGCGCTGCGGATCTCCTTCTGCGCGCCGGCCAGCAGGCGCAACTGGCGTGCGTTCACGGCTTCCTGCGCCTGTGCGCGCGGCGCCAGTGCGCACCACGCGGTAGTGGCCAGCATCGCGGCCAGCGCGAGCTGCATCAGCCTGCGGCGCAGGGCCGCCGAATGGGGGTAATTCCGGGCCTGGTACTTCCGGGCCTGGTTCTTCTGGATATGCATAAGGTCGGCGCCCACGTTCTTATTCGATCTCGCGCTTGCCCGCGCGGATCACTTCCACGCCTGCGCTTTGTCTTGCCAGGGCTGGCGCGGGCGGCGCGGCAACCTGCAACGGCCGCGGCACCGGGGCTGCCACCGGCGCGCGGGGGGCAGAGGCACCGGTGGTAGCAGCCAGGCCGGACAGCACCACGCCGGCCATGGCCTTGTCGGGGGCGGCGCGCGGCGCGTCGGCGGGAACGCCGGCGCGCGCGGCCAGCGCGGGCTGGGGTTCGGCAAACATGCCGTCGCTGGGCATGGCTTCATCCTGCGGATTGCGCAGCGCCAGCAGCAGGCGCCCGGACTGCTGCGCCATCGCCAGCCGGCTGACCTGCTCCAGCGGCACCGACAGCACCGCGGTCTTGGCGCCTTCCTGGCGCGCCATCATCTGCTCCGGCTTGGCGTTCTGCGGCCGGTTGACCGAGGCGACGCCATAGGCCAGCACGCGCAGGCGCGACAGCAGCATGCGCGCCTGGCTTTCCGGGATCTCCTGCTGGTCGCGGCGCAGCACCAGGAAGACATCGACATAGTCGCCCGGCTGCACCTGGTTGCCGACGCCGATGACTTCATCGACCGACACGGCCACCGCGCGTTCGCCCTCCCGCACCTGCGTGGCCAGGCCGGCCAGCAACTGGCTTTCGAGCACCGGCACGTTGGCACCCAGTGCCAGCAGCGGCGCCTGCCCGGTCACGCGTGCCACCTCGCTGTAGGCGCCGGCGGGATCGATGGGCAGCATCTCTACCTTGAGCGCATCGGCGTCAAGCGGCTTGCCAGCTTCCGCCGCGCGCGTGGTCACCACCACCGGATGCAGCGGCCTGGCCGCATTCGACGCCGCGGGCACCTGGGCCGGCTGGCGGCCCACCTGCCACGCCAGCAGCGCAAGCAGCAGGGCCAGGCCGAGCAGCACCCCCGCCAGGAGTCGGATCTGCTTGCTGGTCATGCGGGATTCCTTGGGATGAGCATGGCGTGGGGGCGTCGCGGCATGGCGGCTCAGATATCAGGAGAAAGCTGGACCATGGCCGAGCCCGACAGCATCGCGGGGATCGGGACCATCGGCACGGCGGGGAGGATGTTGGTGGTGGGAAGGTTCAGCGTGACCTGCACGCAGACATCGGTGGAACCGGGCGCGCAGGGCACCGCCTGCGCAACGTTGCCGGGGGGCAGCAGATTCCTGATGGAGGTGGGAAGCGTGCCCCGCGCCATCGCTGCCGCGGCATCGACGCGCGCGCCCTGCGTGGCCGCGAGGCCTGAGCCGGAAACGCCCGCTGGATAGCGCAGCGCAGCGCGCGCGCCTTCCTCGGCGGCCAGCGTCAGCACCTGCTGCAGCGCCAGCATCACGCCGTAGTAAATGATGCCGATCACGATGGCGAGCAGCACCGGCGCCACGATCGCAAACTCGATCGCAGCGCTGCCGGCGCCGTGGCGGCGTCGGTTGATCCCCCTGTTGGCCCTTGCGTGCAGCAACATCTGAAACCCCGGTCCTTTGGTGTTCTTTCGCGCCGACCGGCGACGCAGCCTGCTTGCCCGTGGCCTGTCCGGCTATTGGCCCGCGGCCATCCAGACCAGCACGCCCACGGCCAGGTACGCGGCATATGGAATGCCGCGCGCCCGCGAAAACTGCGCCGTTGGAATGGGTCTGTCCTGGTGATGCAAGGCTTGCTCCGTAGCCGGCGTGCTCGCTGCCACGCGCAGGCGTGCCGCGGCCCGCTGCCGAAGCGCGGCCAGTACGCTGCTGTCCAGTGCCAGCGCCAGCAGCGCGTGCACCAGCCCGAGCAGGCTGCCGACGACCCATGCCACCACCAGTCCTTGCGGGCCGGTGAACAGGCCCACCACCGCCAGGAACTTGACGTCCCCTGCGGCCATGCGCCCGAGGGCGTACGCCGGCAGCGTGACGGCAAGACCCAGCCCCGCGCCGGTCAGACGCGCGGCCAGCGGCAGTTCCGTGGCCTGCCCGGCGAGCAGTGCAAGTCCGAGGACCAGCACGGCGGCCGCCAGCAAGGCGTTGGGAACGCGCCGGTAGGCAAGATCTGTGTAGAGGGTCGCCGCGCAGAGGAGCGCGGCAATCACGCCGGTCTTATGGTTTCGGCCTGCTCAATTGACGAACCATCCCGAAACCTTGACTGAGAGCCGGGTGAAGCTGGCGTTGAGTTCTGTGCCGAGTTGGCCGGCGCCGACTGCGATGGCCAAAGCGACGAGCCCGACGATCAAGCCATACTCGATAGCCGTCGCCCCGCGCTCATCTTTAATAAAGCGTGCAATGAGTCGTTTCATGTTGTCACTCCCGAGTGATCTAAGAAGCCGCGATCACGCTTCCCCCGTTCGATTATCACGGTGCTCTGTGGCCCGCTCTTTTATCGACATTTCACGCTTGCTGCGTTTTCTTTTTAAGATATGGAATGTCTCAACCATACCCCTCCTATGGGTGATAGCAATGACCCAAAGGGGTTAAGACATGCGTTTGAAACGACCCGGCACGCCCGGGTCACAGGTTGTCAAAGAACAGGCTTGCAGGCCGGGAACCGGCCTGCAAGCTGGCATTGCGGTCATTGCGGCCGCAATGCCAGCCAAAATAAAAAGATGCGCTGCGACGGGGTGATGAGCGACAGCGCACCGTGAAAACACCTAGCCGGTATGAGACATTTCAGCGCAGCAGGCCACCCACCAGCGGCAATTGCAGCGTCTTGACGTCGCCGCTGCCACCCTGGCTGTCTTGAGCGCCCTGCTTCAGCCCGCCGACCAGCCCGGTCACCGGCGCCAGCAGCGCAGTCACGGGACTGAGCGCGCCGCCCGCGGAGCCGCCCTCACCTCCGCCGGCGACCTTGGCCAGCGGCAGGTTGTTCACCACGCCGCCGAGCGGGTTGCCGCCATGGCCGCCATCGCCGCCGTACCCGCCGCCCGCGCCTGCCAGCGGCAGGTTGTTCAGCAGGCCACCAAGCGGGTTGCCGCCGCCCTGACCATTGCCGTTGAGGAGCGCGCCAGCGGCCGCGACCGTCTTGCCGGCCTCAGTCACCACGCCGCCCAGCGGCGAGACCACCGGCGCGTGGCTGTTGCTGATCATGCTGCCGCCGGCAGCCGCGGTATTGCCGACCTTGTAGAGCAGGCCGTTGGCCGGATCGCCCAGGTGCGTGACCGCGCCCAGGGTCTGCGTGCCGTCGGTGACCTTGCTGGTCAGCGGCACGATGACCTTGCTGACCGAATTCGTGACCTGCGCGACCGGGCCTTCGGACAGCACGCTGTGCACCTTGCCGCTGCTATCGTGCACCGCGATGCCCACGTGCCTGACCAGGCCGCCCACCGGCTCGGTCACCGGCGCCAGTGGTGCCAGCTTCTCGGTGCCCAGGCCGTATACCAGGTCGCCGCCGCTGATCAGCGTCTCGCCCACGTCGTGGACCACATTGCTGGTGCTGGCAACCGTCACGCCAACCGGGTTGTCGACCGAACCCATCTGCCCCAGCCCGTCGCGCACGCCCGCGCCGAGCGAGCCAACGGCCCTGCCGGCATTGATCACCACGTCGCCGGCGCCTTCGCGCGCCTTGGTGGGCAGCAACGGCAGCGGCGCTTCCTGGATGCTCTTGCCGACCTCGCTGATGGCATTGCCCGTGGCCACCACGGTATTGCCCGCGCCTTCGGTCACCTTGGCGGTGGGCGTGGTCTCGCCCGATGCGGACGGTCCCGGCGTGACCGGCGTGTCGATGTTGCTGTTCGGCCGCGGATTGGCGCCGCTGCCGCCACCGCTCGACGAACAGCCTGCCATCAGCAAGGCAATAGCGGCCACGCCGGCCGCGGCCAGTGAGGTCATGGAATGCTGCGACGGATGCTTGGTTTGCATTGTCCTTCTCCTGTCTTGTTGGCCACGGTGCTGCCGGCCGTCTTGTCTTATGTGCGCCGCATGGGATTGCCGACGAGCCTCCCCGGAGTCCCGCTTTGTTCCTCTGGCGGACCGCTCCGAACCGGCACGGCAAGACAGTGGAACGCGGGATCGTCGGCGCGTCTGGACAACAAATGGCAAGGCCCGTGCCAGCGGCGCCGGCGGTGCCGGCACGGAACCGGCCGCGGCGCTGCAAGCCTTGCCTGGCGCGGATTGCCGGGGTCCGGGGTAGCCACGTGCTGGGCCCAAACGCCGTTGCGGCGCGGGCCTGACGTGTTACGTGCTACGTAACGTGTTCCTGGAACACGGGAACACGGCGGCGCGGATGACCGTGGCGGGAGGGCGGTGGCAGCGCACGGCACGGCGCGCTTTCCTGGCTGGGTCGCCATCGCCGCATGGCCCGCCGTTCCGGCTGTTTTGTTCCCTGCAGACGCCACACGTTACGTAACGCGTAACGCGCAGCCGCCCCGACACCCCGTCCCCGGCGGCGCCGCAAGCGGTTCCCGCCACTCCCCTGGGAACCGCGCCCGGCAAGGCTTTGCGGGCACCACACCCGAATTCCGCAGGGTCCCTTCCGGGACGCGTCGCGGCGCTGGCATACCGATTGCGCCATATCCGTCACCGCCGCACGCAGAAAGCGAACGCGTTGCGCGGCCGAGCGATTTAAACGACGGGAATGAGGGAACAGAACATGCGCAAACAACAACTCGCCGTAACGGCACTCCTCGCAACCTTGCTGGCCCTGGGTGGCTGCGCCAGCGGCAGCGGATCGACCTCCATGGGCACCAGCGATACGGCGGGCACCAATGGCGGCACTAAGACTACGGGAACCGATGGCACTGGCGGCATGGGTGGCTCCGGCGGCAGCACCGACCTGGCCGGCGGCGGTACCGGTGGCACGGGCGGCGGCACGGGTGGTACCGGCGGCACCGGTGGAACGGGTGGCAACGGCGGCAACACTGGCGGCGGCGAAACGCCCACCTCGCTGACCCCGACCGCCACGGTCATCAACAATGCCGGCACGGTGCTGGGCAATACGGGCAGCACCGTCACCGACCTCGGCAACCAGCTCGGCAGCGCCAACCTGCCGCTGGTGCCGACGCAGACGCAAAGCGGCCTGGGCGGCGTGGTGGCCTCCACCGGCGATGCCGTGGGCGCGCTGGCCACGGGCCTGCAAGCGGGCCTGGGCAGCATCCCCAATTCGACCAACCCGGTTGGCACCACGGTCGCCAGCACCGGCAATGTGGTCACCGAACTCGGCAAGGGAGTGTCCAGCGCCGGCACCGCTGTCAGCGGGCTGGGCACCGGCCAGCTCGCGCCGCTGGCGCCGCTGACTTCGCCGCTGGGCACGGTGGTGGACAAGCTGGGCGACACGGTGACCAGCACCGGCGGCACGCTGACCACGGTGCTGTCGACCGGCGCGGTCGAGCAAGTGACCACTACCACCAGCAAGCTGATCGTGCCGATCACTTCGCAGCTGACCGGCGCCACCCAGACGCTGGGCGCGGCCACGGGCCTGGGCGCTCCGACCGGCGGGCTGCTGGCGACCGTGGGCGGTGCGCTGGCCACGGCCGGCACCAAGCTGCAACAGACCAACACGCCGGTGGTCTCGGGCATCGACGGCGTGGTGAACGCCACCGGCACGACCGTGGCATCGCTGGGCGGCGCAGTGAACGGGCCCGCCAGCGGCGGCGGCCTGGGCGCGCTGAGCCCGGTACTGGCACCGGTGACTGCGCTGGCCGGGGGGCTGACTGGCGGTGCAGGCGCCGGCGGCACGGGTTCGCCGCTGGCGCCTGTCACCAGCCTGGTCAGCACCATCACCGGCGGCCTTGGCAGTGCCACCGGCGGCAGCACCGGTTCGCCGCTGGCACCGGTCACCACCGCCGTCAGCGGCGTGGTGAATGGCGTGGTTGGCGGCGTCTCTGGCGCCGCGGCGGGCACGGGCACCACCAGCCCGCTGGCCCCCGTCACCAATGTTGTCGCCGCCGTGACCGGCGGCGCCACCTCCACCGCGGGCAGCACCACAAGCAAGGGTTCGACCACCGGCGCCACCGGCCCGATCGGCGGTCTGGTGGGCGGCCTGCTGGGCGGCCTGACCGGCGCGCTCGGCCAGAAGTAATCCAGTCTCAGCCGCTGCCCGGGCGATCGCCTGATCGCGGGCAGCGGAGCACACCAGGTTCAACGTAGCGGCCACGCGCTAAGCCGGCAGCATCGGACAGCAGGCGCCCGGGGGTAGCGGCAATCCCCGCGCCAGTGGCACGCGACGTCAATAGCCGCAGTATTTCCTTACAGGGGTATTACCATGCGTGCACGTCATCGCGTTGCCGCGCTGCTGGTCAGCGTCGGCGCGTTCCATCACGGCCTGGTCCAGGCCGATCCGCGCAGCCCGGTCCAGGGCGACCCGACCCAGACGCTCCCGAAGATCGCTCCGGCCCGGCCGGACAGCAGCGTGACCGTGCAGGTCGAACGGCCGCAGG
Source organism: Cupriavidus sp. GW823-FHT06D04 (assembly GCF_058795055.1). Classification (NCBI taxonomy): domain Bacteria; kingdom Pseudomonadati; phylum Pseudomonadota; class Betaproteobacteria; order Burkholderiales; family Burkholderiaceae; genus Cupriavidus; species Cupriavidus sp. GW823-FHT06D04. The sequence goes on from NZ_JBXAHL010000003.1 coordinate 383,507, forward strand.
CGGCCATGCAGGACCTGCTCAATACACGCCTGACACCGCGGCGCTTTCGCATCGAGGGCGCGAAGACGCTGCCTTTCGAGGAAGTGGCCGCGCAGTTCAAGCCGCTGGCCAATCGCGAGATCACGGTGGCACAGCTGCTGGAAGCGGCCAGCACGGTGACGCAGATGTACAAGGACCGTGGCTATCCGCTCTCGTTCGCCTTCGTGCCGGCGCAGGATTTTGCCAACGGCGATGTGCTGATCACCGTGGTCGAAGGCTATGTGGCCAAGGTGACGGTCACTGGCAAGGCGGGCCCGGCAGAGGGCCGGCTGCGCGCCATTGCCGAGAAGCTGCAGCAGGACCGCCCGCTGCGCCAGGACCGTTTCGAACACTACGTCAATGCACTGGCCCTGCAGCCCGGACTGCAGGTGGCGGCCACGGTGCAGCCGCCGACCACCACCGACGGCGCCTGCGAGATGGTGCTCGACGTCAAGCGCAAGCCGTTCACCTTCGGCACCGGCATCGAATACATGTCGCCGGGCCTGCGCGCGATTGCAACCGCGACTACCAACAGCCTGACGCCGCTGGGCGAGCAGATCTCGGTGTCGGCGCTGTTCCCCAAAGGCCGCGACAACGAGGAGTACTACGCTGCCAGCTACGCGCAGCCGCTCGGCACCGAGGGCATGATCGCGCGGCTCAATGCCTCGCACTACCGCGGCGTGCCGCAGAACGCCACGCTGGAGGCGATCGGGTTCAACCCTCGCTACGTCAACGACACCAAGCGCATCGGCGGCTCACTCAGCTATCCGCTGCTGCTGTCCAACGCACACTCGCTCACGCTGACCGGCGGCTTCTACGGCGCCGACCAGTTCGAGCGCTACACCCACACCGCCACCGGCACGCGCGTGACGCTGGGCACCAACGTGCGCGTGGGCACCGCGGAGCTGACCTACGCGCAGCGCGGCGAAGGCGTGAGCCGCAACGCCACGCTGGGCCTGTACAAGGGCTTTGATGCGCTGGGTGCGAGCCGCCAGAACAATACCAACGACCTGAGCTTCTTCCGCACGCGGCTGCTGCTGTCGCAGTCGAAAGACCTGCCGGCGGGCTTCGGCCTCACCGTGGCCGCGGCGGGCCAGTACAGCGGCGACCGCCTGGCCTCGGGCGAGCAGATCAGCTTCGGCGGACGCTTCTTCGGGCTGGGCTATCCCGCCGGCGAAGTGGCGGGCGACAAGGGCTGGGGGGCCTCGGCCGAAATCAGCCGCCTGTTCCTGCCCGACATGGCCTACCTGCGCACGATCCAGCCATATGTGTCGGCCGACGTGGCGCGCGTGTTCTCCAACAGCGTGTCGCTGTCGCACCGCAGCCTGTCGTCGGTGGCCATCGGCGCGCGCTTCTCGGACCGGCGCTACTACACGCTGGACCTGTCGGTGGCACAACCGGTGGGTGACAAGCCGACCAATGCGAGCCATCGGTCGCCGCGGATCAACATGACCTATTCGTACCAGTTCGATTGAGCTGGTCGCGTTTGGGCTGACGACACCAGGTTTCCCTGTACCCGGCCGACGGCAGTCTCGCGTCGGCCGTTTTTTTATCCCGATGGCTGCGTCTGGAGCGAGCACGCGCACCAACCCGCACAAGCAGCGCAGCCTGTGCCGTCGCGCGATACCGCCGCGCAAGCGCGGCGCCGCACTCAAGTCACGCGGAAACCGACCTTCAGCGTGACCTGGTAGTGCGCGATCTTGCCGTTGGTGATGTGGCCGCGCGTTTCCACCACTTCGAACCAGTCGATGTTCTTGATGGTTTCACCGGCCTTTTCAATGGCGCTCTGGATGGCCTGGTCGCAGCCATCGGGTGAAGATCCGACGATCTCGACCAGCTTGTAGGTATGGTTGCTCATATCCCTCTCCTTGGCGGGCGGCCCGCGGGGGTTCCATCCATCATAGGCGCGGGTGCGGATAGTCCCAAGGGCAGCGGCGGCGCACCGATGCTGCACCGCATAGCCGGCCACAGATCCTGTTACACAATCACGCTTTGCCAGTGGCGTATGCGGCTGCTACGCTGCGGACCCGCCCCGACAGCATGCGGCGCGCGGCGCGCGCATGCTGTCATTCACCGACGCAAAGATCCGCCGTGACCTACAGATTCATTCGCCGGGCCGTGCTGGGCCTGGGCCTGGCCGCCGCCGTGTCGGCCTTCACCTCGTTCAGTCCCTTCGCGCTGCTGGCGCACGCCCGCTCGGCTTCCACCTTCGACCAGGTGACCGACACCATCGCCAACAGCATTAGCGAGACCTTCAACGAGGCCGTCGCCAACCACTTTCCCACGCGCGCCGGCAAGCCGGCCCAGCCGGCGCAGCCGCCGGACGCGAAGCCGGTGCCGGCCAGGCCCTTTGCCGATGGCAGCGGCTACACGCTGTGCTTCGTGCCCGATGGCGCGAGTTGCCAGGCGCTGCTGGTCAATGCCATCCGCAGCACGCGCCATCGCCTGCTGATCCAGGCCTATTCGTTCACCAGCGCACCGATTGCCGAGGCCGTGGCACAGGCGCACCGGCGCGGCGTGGACGTGCGCGTGATCCTGGACAAGAGCCAGCAGTCCGAGCGCTATACCAGCGCCACCTACCTCAAGCACGCCGGCGTGCCGGTGGTGATCGACAACAAGCCCGCGATCGCGCACAACAAGGTGATGGTGTTCGACGACCAGGCAGTCTTCACCGGATCGTTCAACTTCACCAAGTCGGCGCAAGAGCGCAACGCCGAGAACGGCATGCTGATCCGCGGCGACGCCGCCGTGGTCAGGGCCTACACCGACAACTGGAACAAGCGCTACAAGCAGTCGCGCGCGTACTGACGGCAGCAGCGTCGGGGCGCCCTGCCCTGCATGAATTGGCGCGCAGTGGCAAACTTGCAGGTTTCCTGTTCAGAGCCTTCCGGAGCCTTTCCCCATGACAGCCATCCCCGACAGCCAGTGGATCCGCGTTGACACCGCCGCGGGCAGCTTCGATGCCTACCTGAGCCTGCCGCCGGCAGGCGTGCAGCCCGGCGCGCCTGGCATCGTGCTGCTGCAGGAGATCTTCGGCGTGAACGAGCATATCCGCGCCGTGGCGGACCAGTACGCCGCCGACGGCTATGCGGTGCTGGCGCCAGACGTGTTCTGGCGCCAGGCGCCGCGCGTGCAACTGGGCTACGAAGGCGACGACATGGCGCGCGCCATGGCGCTGCGCAAGGCGGTGGATGTGCCGGCCGCGCTGGACGATATCGCCGCCACGGTGCAGGTGCTGCGCCAGCACACCGGTGCCGGCAAGGTGGCCGCGGTGGGCTACTGCTTCGGCGGCCTGCTGTCGTACCTGAGCGCGGCGCGCGGACTGGTGGATGCCGCGGTGCCCTACTACGGCGGCGGCGTCCAGAACCAGCTGCAGGAGGCGGCAAACATCCGCGTGCCGGTGCAGTTCCACTACGGCGCGCTCGACGCGCATATCCCGCCAGGGGCCGTGCAAGGCGTGCGCGACGCCATGACCGGCAAACCCGGCAGCGAGATCTTCGTCTATGAGGGCGCGGACCACGGCTTCAACTGCTGGGCGCGCGGCTCCTACCACCAGCCCAGCGCCGCGCTGGCGCATGGGCGCGCGCTGGTGTTCCTGTCGGAAGCGCTGTAGTCCCTCATCCCCGAGAGCCGCTGCCGCCTTGCCATGGCCGGGCGGCAGCCTTTATCCTCGGCGCTTGGCTTCAAGACTTGCTGGACCCCAAACCATAACAATGGAGACCACCATGCAGTCAGAGCAGCAGCGCGCCCTGCGCAACACCATCCCCGACGCCATTGCCCGCGCCGTGCGGCGCAGCCCGGGCAAGACCGCGATCCGCTTCGGCGATCGGGCCTGGACCTACCGCCAGCTGGATGAGGCCGCGGCCCGCGTGGCGGGCGCGCTGGCGCAATGGGGCCTGCGCCCCGGCGACCGCGTGGCCGCCTTCGGCAAGAACTCCGACGCCTACGTGCTGCTGTGGCTGGCCTGCCTGCGCAGCGGCCTGATCCATGTGCCGGTCAATTTCTCGATGACGCGCGCGGAGGCCGAGTACATCGTCACGCAATCGGGCGCCAGCGCAATCTTTGCCGATCCGGCGCTGGCCGACCGCGTCGACGGCCTGCCCTGCAAGGTCAGCGGCACGCTGCATGGCGGCAAGGTGCGCGATATCCTGGTGGCGGCGGCCAACGGCCCCGTTTCACCGGTGTCCGAAGCGCTGACCGACAACACGCCCGCGCAAATCCTGTACACCTCGGGCACCACCTCCGCGCCCAAGGGCGCCGTGCTGACCCACCGCGCGCTGCTCGCTGAATACGGCAGCACCATCGCCGCCTGCGATATCCGCGCGTCGGATTACTCGCTGGCCGCGCTGCCGCTGTACCACTCGGCGCAGATGCATGTCTTCCTGATGCCGCTGCTGCTGTGCGGCGGCACCACGCTGATCGCCGACAGCCCCGCGGCCGGCTATTGCCTGCGCACCATCCACGCCGAGGGCATCACCAGCTTCTTCGCGCCGCCCACGGTGTGGATCGCGCTGCTGCGCCATGCGGACTTCGATCCGGCGCGGCTGGGGTCGCTGACCAAGGCCTACTACGGGGCCTCGATCATGCCGGTGCCGGTGCTGCTGGAGCTGCAGCAGAAGCTGCCGGCACTGCGTTTCTACAACTGCTATGGCCAGAGCGAGATCGGGCCGCTGGCCACGGTGCTGGGGCCCGACGAGCATGCGGGGCGCCCGGCGTCCGCCGGCCGGCCGGTGCTGAATGTCGAGACCCGCATCGTCGACGAGACCATGCAGGACGTGCTGCCTGGCGAGCTGGGCGAGATCGTGCATCGCTCGCCGCAACTGCTGACGGAATACTGGGCCAAGCCCGAACAGACCGCCGAAGCCTTCACCGGCGGCTGGTTCCATTCCGGCGACCTCGGCTATATGGATGCCGAGGGCTACCTGTACGTGGTGGACCGGATCAAGGATGTGATCAACTCGGGCGGCGTGCTGGTATCGAGCCGCGAGGTGGAAGAGTGCCTGTACACCCACGGCGCGGTGGCCGAGGCAGCGGTGTTCGCGCTGCCGCACCCGAAGTGGGTCGAGGCGGTAGCCGCCTGCGTGGTGCGCAAGCGCGGCCATGAAGACGCCGCCGAGGAGGAGCTGATCGCCCATGCCCGCCAGGCGCTGGCGCCGTTCAAGGTGCCCAAGCGCATCGTGTTCGTCGCGGACCTGCCGCGCAACACGGCGGGCAAGCTGCTCAAGCGCCAGCTGCGCGAGGACTACGCGCAGCTGTTCGGCACGCAGGCTTAGTACGGCACGGCTACGCCGTTCTCGACCTTGACGCGGTCGCCGATGCGCATCTGGTAGGCATTGGACTGCGTCAGCGTCAGGTAGGCGTTGTCGCTGGTGCGCACGCGCACGCGGTAAGCCGCGGCCGAGGATCCGGTGCGCTTCTCGACCTCGTTGCCGGCCACCGCGCCGGCCACGGCGCCACCGATGGTGGCCACGGTATTGCCGCGGCCGCCGCCGACCTGGTGGCCCAGCAGCCCGCCCACGATGCCCCCGACCACGGCGCCCGCGCCGCTGGTCGAAGGCGGCTGGCCGGGCACCACCTCGATCGCCTCGACCCAGCCGTAGCGCACGCCATAGGCCTGGTTGCCATGGTTGTTGCCATAGCTGCCGTCCGGATATGACTGCTGCGGATACGGCTGCTGCGGGTAGGAAGACTGCGGGTATTCCTGCTGGGGATAGCCTTGCTGCGGGTAACCCTGTTGCGGATACCCTTGCTGCGGATACCCCTGCGGGTAGCCCGATGCCTGCGGGTAGCCCTGCTGCGCCGGGTAGCCGCTGATGGTGGTGCTGCCGCCATAGCCGCTGCTGCCGTAGCCGCTGCTGTTATAGCCACCACCGTAGCTGCCGCCGTACCCTCCGCCATAGCCGTTGTCGTAACCGTACGGCGAGGCACACCCGGCCAGCGCACCGGCGCCAAGCACCGCAAGCACAACCGAACGAAAGGGGATCGACATGTCAGGACTCCTGCGCGCTGCGCGTATTGGGGAATGCGCGCGAGTCTAGGGCCGCCGGCGGCCGGCGGGTGTCACCGGAACTTGTGATTGGTAACTGCCTGTAACCGGCTGGCAGTGCTGGCCTGCCGGGGCTCAACCGCGCTCGGCGCCGTCGTCGTTGAACTGGGTGATGCGGGCCACGCGGAAAGCGCCGCGCAGCGATTCCAGCTCGGACCGGTGCAGCATCGCCAGGCGGTTCAGGTAGCGCTCGCCCTTGGCCAGCAGGTGCACCTGCACGACGCGGCGGTCCTCGGGGTTGAGCCGGCGCTTGACCAGCCCCGCCGCCTCGCAACGGTTGACCAGCGCCACCACGCCGTGCTGCTTGGCCTGCAGCCGTTCTGCCAGCTCGCCGATCGAGGCCCAGTCCTTGTCGGCACAGCCGCGGATATGCAGCAGCAGCAGGTATTGCTGCACGGTCAGCCCTTCCTCGCGCGCCGCATCTTCGGAAAACCGCAGGAAGCGCCGCAACTGGTAGCGGAAATCCGAGAGCGCCTCGAAGTCCGCCTTGGTAAGCGATGTGGATTTCCGGGACGGGGCGGACTTGCTGGGCATAAGGTGGCGAAAAAAGCGCAAAGGAGGATGAAAGCGCAGGCACAACGCGCAAGACCACGGTCGCGCGGCCGGTCCCGCAACCGGGGCGCACGCAATTATAGGGGCCGCGCACCGGGCCGCCAGCACAATCCTGTCAGCCAGGTCACGTGCCCGGCGCATAGTTGCATGGTGCCGGCGTCCGGCTATGGCAGAATCTGTGCGGTTGCAGACACCTTCACCCGTCACCGGAAAACGCACCGATGTTCTCGGAAATCGCTCTCTTCCTGCTGGATACCGTCTTCACCCTGTTCGGCATGGCGCTGTTGCTGCGCGTGTGGATGCAGCTCACGCGGCTGCCTACGCGCAATGCGGTCTCCCAGGGAGTGTTCCAGATCACCGACTGGCTGGTGCGCCCGCTGCGCCGGATCATCCCCGGGCTGGGCGGCATCGACTGGGCCACGGTGGTGGGCGCCTGGCTGACCGCGGTGGTGTTCCTGGTGCTGGTCGCGCTGATCAGCGGCATCGACTTGCTGGGCTTCCTGCCGGCCATGCTGCTGACCGCCCTGCTCTATGTGCTGAAATGGGCGATCAGCCTGGTGATGTGGGTCACGCTGCTGATGGCGATCCTGTCGTGGGTCAACCCGCATTCGCCGGTCACCCCGGCCATCGACCACCTGACCGCGCCGGTGCTGCGCCCGATCCAGCGCGTGGTGCCGCGCCTGGGCGGCTTCGATGTTTCGCCGCTCGTGCTGTTCGTGATCGCGCAGATCCTGCTGATGGTGATCGCGCGGCTGGGCGCCGGCATCTTCGGCATGCACTACTGACCTACCGGCGGCTCGGCACATTGTCCAGAGTCCTGGACAGTGTGTCGAGAATTGCCCCTTTTTCTGCCCAGTGTGAAGTCCTACATTACAGGCACCGCGGCGCTTCCGCCACGTACCCTGCCTTAGAAGGACCACACATCATGAAGACCATCACCCAACGCCGCAGCCTGGCGCTTTCCCTGCTGTGCGCCGTCAGCCTGTCGTTTTCCGCGGCCGCCGCCCACGCCTCCGAACCCGTTTCCGACATCGCCCGCCTGGACGGCAGCATCGCCCACGTCGGCAAGGCCGACCCGTTCCTGGACGGCGCCAAAATCGGCCAGCCCGATCCGTACACCGATGGCGCGCGGGTTGGCAAGCCTGACCCGTTCACTGACGGCGCCAATGTCACCGACCGCCGCGACGCCTTCACCGACGGCGCCTGAGTCCCTGCCCCTTCCCTTGCCACGGCCCCGGCCGTGGCGGCCCGCCAGCGCCCTCAACCCGCCGGGTGGGCCTCTCCCTCAGCATGCCCGCTCGCGGCTGCTTCCGCCCCCATGCCCCCGTCCAGGCCCGCGTTGGGCTCCAGCTCGGACACCATCATCGATTCGATCGCTTCCATGAAGGCCCGCACCTTGCGCGGCTGCAGCCGCCGGTCCGGCAGCAGCGCGAACACGCGCAGCGGCGGCAGCGGGTAGTCCGGCAGCACGCGCACCAGCCGCCCTTGCGCAATCTCGGCCTCGCAATAAATGACCGACAGCCGGGCGATGCCAAGCCCCGCCAGCGCACCCTGCACGCGCAGTTCGGCGTTGTGGGTCTGCATGCGCGGACGGATCGGCACGGACACGGTCTGGCCGTCGCGGGTGAATTCCCAGACGGTGTCGCCGGGCGTGGTCAGCGTCGGCATATTGGCCAGGTCTTCCGGGCGCAGCTGCGCCGGCAGGCTGTCCGCCAGCGCCGGCGCGGCAAACAGGCCGCGTTCGACGTGGTAGATACGGCGCGCCACCGTGCCCGAGTCCGGCAGGTCGGTATCGACGACGACAAAGGCCACGTCAAACCCGTCGCGGATCGGGTCGACCAGGCCCTGGGTGATTTCCACGGCCACATCCAGCGCCGGGTGCGCCGCCAGCGTGCGGCAAATCACGCCGCCCAGCTGCTGGGCGCCGAACTCATAGGGTGTGGCGATGCGCAGCACGCCCTGTACGCGCTCTTCACGCGCCAGCGTTTCCTGGCGAATCTCGCGCAGGCGCGCAAACAAGGGGGCAACATCGCGGTAGACCGCCTTGCCCGCATCCGTGAGGCGCATGCGCCGCGTGGTGCGCTCCAGCAGCTTGGCGCCGATGGCGGTTTCCAGCCGCGCCACCGCGGCCGAGACTCGCGACTTGGGGCAGTCCAGCTGCTCCGCCGCGGCCGTGAACGTCCCCTGCTCGACCACGCAGCAGAACGCCTCCCAATCATTCCATTGGATTGTTTCGTTCACCGGACAATGTTTCCCTGACAAGCTGTAGTTCCCGACGGCAGGCCTACATTATGCTTGAGCGATGCAACAAACGCCTGTCCCAGCTGGACCGGACGCCTCAGCCCCCGCAGTTCCAGCAGCCCTAGCCCCCGCCGCCCCCACACCCCAGCGCCCGCGCATGCAGCTCGCCAGTCACCCGGAAATGGGTCACTGGCGTCTTTCATTGTTCGGCCTGACGCTCGGGCTGGTGACCGGCATCGACTTCTCTTCCACGCTGATGATGGGCGTGGCCAGCCAGCATATCCAGGGCGGCGTCGGTGCCGCGCCGGAAGATTATCTGTACGCGATCTCGGCCTACGCGGCCACCGCGGTGCTGATGAACATGGTGCTGGACCAGGTCGCGCGCCGCATCACCTACAAGCGCTTCACCATGGGGTCGCTGCTGGTATTTGTCCTGGGCTCGCTGATCTGCGCCGAGTTTGCCAGCCCCACCGGGCTGATCACCGGCAAGGCGGTGCAGGGGCTGGGTGCCGGCGGCCTGTTCGCGGCCTCGCGCATCCTGGTGCAGCTGGTGTCGACGCCGGCCGAGCGCGGCCCGCTGATGCTGCGCTTCGGCGGCGGCGCGTTCTCGATGCTGGCCATCACGCCCTGGCTGACCAGCATCTTCCTGGACGATATCGGCTGGCGCGCGGTGTTCCTGTTCCAGGCCGGCATTGCCCTGCCGGTGCTGCTGTCGGTGGCGCTGACCTACCCGACCCGCGCGCCGCGCGACCCGCATCCGCCGGTATCGACACTGGACTGGCCCGCCGCCATCGCCGCCGCGCTGGGCGCGCTGGTGTTCCTGCACACGCTGCAGGAGATGCGCTATACGCGCTTCTTCAGTTCGCTGGAAATGCCGCTGGCCGCGCTGTGCGGGCTGGCATTGTTCGCCTTCAGCGGCTGGCGGCTGTATCGCCATCCCGACCCGTGGATCGACTTCTCGCGCCTGGCCGGGCGCCAGTACCTGTACGGGCTGGGCTTCTACACGCTGTACTACCTGCTCTCGTCGGCCTGGTCGTTCCTGCTGCCGTCGCTCACGCAGACCGGCCTGGGGCTGACCTTCCGCACTACCTGCATGCTGCTGTCGACCAGCGGCACGGTGTCGACCATCGGCGCCGTCGTCATCACGCTGGGCATGGCGCTGGTGTTCCGCAAGCGGCGCGTGATCGCCATCGGCTTTGTCGTCTACGCCTGCGCGGCGATGCTGCTGTCGCACCAGTTGATGCCGGGCGCGCCGGACTACGCGCTGGTGCCGGTGGTGCTGCTTGAAGGGCTGACGCCGGTGCTGCTGATGGTGCAGGTGGCATCGATGACCTACCTGGAAGTGCCGGTCGAGGATTTCTCGCACGCCTACCAGTTCAAGAACGTGTGCAAGCAGATCGCCTCGGCGATGGGCACCGGCCTGGCCAGCGTGTTCATGCAGGACGGCCTGGCGCAGCACCGCACCCACCTGGTGGAGCACATCACGCGCTACAACCCGGTGCTGCAGGCGCCGGATGCGCTCTCGGCAACGAGTCTGGCCAAAATCTCGCTGGAAGTCGACCGGCAGGCCACGCTGCTGGCCGGCATGGACATGCTGCACGGCTTTGCCGTGTTGTGCGTGGTGGCAGCGGTGTTCGTGCTGGCGCAGCGCAGCTTCCGGTAAGGAACCCACGCCCCGGGCGCCAGGCCGCGCCCGGGGCCGGTACTGGCGCAATCCCGGCATTTCCTCTACCCTTTCGGCCTTTCCGTGCCAATCCGGCGAACCGCGCCGGGCTACGTAAATGGCCAGTCCCGCCGATTCCCGCCAGAACCCGCCGCAAGCACCGCAGACCGCCGCCGCCACGCCCGAAAAGCCGAGCGACAGCTATGTGCAGTCCTTTGCACGCGGGCTGTCGGTCATCCGGGCCTTCAACGCGCAGCACCCGGCCCAGACGCTGACCGAGATCGCCCAGGCTAGCGGCCTGACGCGCGCCGGCGCGCGCCGCATCCTGCTGACGCTGGTGGGGTTGGGCTACGTGCAGGCCGACGGCCGCCTGTTCCGGCTGACGCCCAAGATCCTGGACCTGGGCTTCGCCTACCTGACCTCGATGCCGTTCTGGAACCTGGCCGAGCCGATCATGGAGACGCTGTCGCAGCAGGTGCATGAAAGCTGCTCGATCTCGGTGCTGGACGGCACCGAGATCGTCTACGTGCTGCGCGTGCCGGCGCGCAAGATCATGACCATCAACCTGTCGATCGGCAGCCGCCTGCCGGCCTATTGCTCGTCGATGGGGCGGGTGCTGCTGGCCGGCCTGGCTGAGCCCGAACTCGACAGCGTGCTGCGCGCCACCGAAATGCGCGCGCGCACCGGCCGCACCGTCACCGACGTGGATGCGCTCAAGGCCATCGTCGCCGACATCCGCAAGCGCGGCTGGGCGCTCAACGACCAGGAGCTGGAAGAAGGGCTGGTGTCGCTGGCCGCGCCGATCCGCAACCGCGCCGGCCACACCATCGCCGCCATCAATATCAGCGGCCAGGCCAACCGCACCAGTGCGCAGGAGATGCTGGAGCGTTTCCTGCCGCCGCTGCTGGAAGCTTCGGAGAAGATTTCCGGGCTGGTCGGGCTGCGCACCTGAGCGCGGCCGCCGGGATCAGACTGCCGCGGGCAGCTCCACGCTGCCGAATTCGGCCGAGCGCGTGCCGTCCAGCGGCCGGTTGCTGGCCCCGAAATACGCAAACGCCACTGACAGCTTGACCGCGTTGGACGCATTGCGGCCAGCCGCATGGAACAGCCGGCTGTCGAAGAAGAGCACGTCGCCGCGGTGCAGCGCCAGCGGCTGCGCGGCATCCAGCAGGGGCTGGCTGGCCGGGTGGGCCTCGATCAGGAATTCGGCCGGGTCCAGCTGGCCCGGCTCCAGCTTCGCCTGGTGCGAACCCGGGATGACGCGCAGCACGCCGTTGCGCTCGTCCTCGTCGCCCAGCGCCAGCCACACTGTCACCAGTTCCGGCCGGGCAAACGACCAGTAGCGCGTATCGCGGTGCCAGCCGGTCTGGCTGCCGTAGTGCGGATGCTTGGTCATCACGCAGTTGTGGTGCGCCAGCGTGATGCGGGCGGGCTCGCCCAGCAGCGCCTGCACCACCGCCACCAGCTGCGGGTCGCTGGCCCAGCGGCAGAAGACCTCGTCGCGCCCGTAGGCCTGGCGCAGCCGCCTGACCGTGCCGCCGCCAGCGGCATCGCGCGCGGCCGGCGCGCCGGGATAGCCCAGGTCGGCCTCGAACTCCACCGGCGGCACCGCCGCCGCCAGGTGCTCACGCGTCACCGCCTCCAGCGCCGCGCACGCCGGCTCATCGGCAAAGCCGCGCAGGATCACGAAACCGTTGGCGTGGAAGGCCTGCACCAGGCGCGGCAGCGCGCCGGGATCGGCAGACAGGACGGAGGAAGGCAGGTCGGCGCAGGGGTCCAGCGAGGTCATTGCAGCAGGCGCGGCACAGGCAGCGGAAAGAGGAATGGGAAGGGCCGCGGTGGCCCGACAGGCTCATGATGCCAGAACCTGCGCGATCTGGCGCAGGCGCTGCACCATAACCATGCAGACAGCGCCGGGGCATCGTCTGTCTCCGTACGGAAACAGACGGTGCCGCGTGCCGCCCGCGCCGCTACAATGCGCTGGTCTTCACCCGATATTCCCCGCATCCACCCGCTTTTTCCACCTTTTGCGCCGAGGTCCAACGTGACAGCTCGCCCACGCATCGTCGCTTCGCTGTCCGAGGCCCAGGCCCAGCTGGGCCGCATCGTTCTTGGCAAGCCGCAACAGGTGCGGCTGGCGCTGGCCTGCATGCTGGCACGCGGCCACCTGCTGCTGGAAGACGTGCCCGGCGTCGGCAAGACCACGCTGGCCCATGCGCTGGCGCGCACGCTTGGGCTGCAATACCAGCGCGTGCAGTTCACCAGCGACCTGCTGCCGGCCGACCTGATCGGGGTTTCCGTCTTTGTCCGCGACGCTGGCGAGTTCCGCTTCCATCGCGGCCCGGTGTTCGCGCAGGTGGTGCTGGCCGACGAAATCAACCGCGCGCCGCCCAAGACCCAGAGCGCGCTGCTCGAGGCCATGGCCGAGGGGCAGGTGACCCATGACGGCACCACGCACGCGCTGCCGTCGCCGTTTTTCGTGATCGCCACGCAGAATCCGCTGGAGCAGATCGGCACGCATGCCTTGCCCGAATCGCAGCTGGACCGCTTCACCATGCGGCTGTCGCTCGGCTACCCCGACCCCGTCTTCGAGCGCGTGCTGTACCTGGGCGGCGCCAGCGCGCCGGAGCTGCCTCCGGTGATGGATGGCAGCCAGGTGCTGGCGCTGCAGGAGGCTGCCGCACAGGTGTACGCCAGCCCGGCGCTGGTGGACTACGTGCTGGCGCTGGTGCAGGCCACGCGCAGCCACGGCGGCTTTGCCGCGGGGCTGTCGCCGCGCGCGGGGCTGGCGCTGCTGGCCTGCGCGCGCGCCTGGGCCCTGCTGGCGCAGCGCAACATGGTGCTGCCGGAAGATGTGCAGGCGGTCTTCACCGCAGTGGCCACGCACCGGCTGCTGCCCGCCGGCGCGGGCGGCCATGCGGCCGTTGCCGGCGAGCTGGCCGCGCTGCAGGCCGGCGTGGCCATTCCCTGAAGGCCATGGCGGCGCGCAAGAGCGTGCTCCGCGGCGCGCCGGCCATGGCTCAGCGCCGCACGGCGGGCCGGCGCCCGGCCGGCGAAACCGGCGGCACGCTGCTGCTGGATCGCCGCCACCTCTATATCCTGCCCACCCGCGGCGGCCTCGGCTTTGCGGTCGTGCTGGCGGCGATGCTGCTGACTTCGCTGAACTACAACATCAGCCTGGGCTTTGCGCTGACCTTCCTGCTGGCCGGCATCGGCATGGCCTGCATGTGGCTGGCCTACCGCAACCTGCTCGACCTCGCCGTGGCCGCGGGCCCGGCGGCGCCGGCCTATGCCGGGCAGGATGCCGTGTTCCAGCTGCGCATCGACAACCGCGATGCCGACGCGCGCATCGGCATCGAGGCGCACGTGCCGACGCTGCCAAACGTGGCAATCGCCATGCTGATGCTCGAGGGCAGCGCCAGCGGCATGCTCGCCCTGTACGTGCCAACAGCGCGCCGGGGCCGGCTGGTGCTGCCGCGCGTGGCAATCGCCAGCCGCTTTCCGTTCGGGCTGTTCCGGGTCTGGAGCTATGCGGACCTGGACATGTCGACGCTGGTCTATCCTGCCCCGGAGCCCGATGCCCCGCCACCGCCTGCCGCATATCGGCCCGACGGTGGCGACGCCGTGCACACCACCGCCAGCGCGGCAAGCAGCGACGACGGCATCGACCAGCTGCGCCGCTACCGCAGCGGCGACCCGCTGCACCGCATCGCCTGGAAGCACAGCGCGCGCACCGGCCGCTGGCTCAGTCGCGCCGGCGATCCGCCGCAGCAGCCGGCGCGCTGGCTGGACTGGCACGCACTCCCGGCCGGCATGGAAGCGGAAGCGCGGCTGTCGCGCCTGTGCGCGTGGCTGCTGGCCGCCGGTGACGATGCCGAGATCGGCCTGCGCCTGCCCGGCGTTGAACTGCCGCCGGCGCGCGGCGCCAGCCACCGGCGCGCCTGCCTAGAAGCGCTGGCGTTATGGCCGCAACGGCCCGCGGCCTGCCGTGCCGGAGACCGGGTGTGAAACCCGTCGCGCGACCGCTGCAGCATGACGACCATGGACTGCTGCTGGGCCAGCTGGCGCTGGTGCTGGCGCCGCAGGCGCGCACGCTGCCGGTGGCGGTCAGCCTGCTGCTGGTGCTGCTGCTGGGCTGGCGCTGGCTGCTGTGGCGGAGGCGGGCGCCGCTGCCCTCGCGCTGGATGCTCGGCATCACGGCGGTCATGGTGCTGCTGGTGGCCAGCGCGCTGGTGTGGCAGGACGGCGGCGGCATGGGGCGCGAGCTCGCGGTGGCGCTGCTGGGCGCCTTTGTCATCCTCAAGCTGCTGGAATGCCGCGCGCTGTCGGACGCGACGCTGGTCACGCAGTTGTCGTTCTACCTGCTGCTGACGCTGTACCTGTCCGACCAGCCGTTCTGGCTGGCGCTGTACAGCCTGGCAATCGGCGCCTGGGTGCTGCGCAACTGGCTGCTGCTGCACCACCCCGAGGCGAGCAGCCGGCTGGCGATCTGGCCGCTGCTGGGACGCATGGCGCTGCTGGGCCTGCCCTGGGCGCTGGCGCTGTTCGTGCTGTTCCCCCGGCTGGAGCACCCGCTGTGGCAACTGCCGCAATCGGCGCCGCGCGGCACCACCGGCATCAGCGACACCATGCGGCCGGGCAGCGTCGGGCAGCTGATCCGCTCGCCGGAAGTCGCCCTGCGTGCCGAGGTCGCCGGCCCGCCGCTGCCCTCCGCAGCGCTGTACTGGCGTGCGCTGGTGCTGTGGGAATACGACGGCACCACCTGGCACCCGTCGCGACAGCGCCGGCAGCAACTGGCGCCCGCGCCCGCCGCCGGCAACACGGAAGGCATCGACATCAGCATCACGCTCGAGCCCAGCCAGCAGCGCTGGCTGTTCGCGCTGGACCGCGGCCAGGCCCTGTCCGCCGGCGTGGACGCCGCCGCCACGCCCGACGGCGAATTCATGGTGCGCGGGCCGGTGGACCAGCGCATCCGCTACCGCACGCATTCCACGCTGTCCCCCGCGCCCGAAGCGCTGACAGCCGCCACGCGCCGGCTGGCCCTGAGCCTGCCCGACGGCAATCCGCGCGCCCGCGCGCTGGCCGCCCAATGGGCCGACCGCCATGCCGATCCCGCCGCGCGCGTGCAGGCCGCACTGCGGCTGTTCGCGGCGGCGCCCTTCGCCTATACGCTGAGCCCGCCGCCGCTGGGCAGCGAACAGGTCGACAGCTTTTTGCTCGACACCCGGCGCGGCTTCTGCGAGCACTACGCCAGCAGCTTCGTCTTCCTGATGCGCGCTGCCGGCGTGCCCGCGCGCGTGGTCACGGGGTATCAGGGTGGCGAGTACAACCCCATCGGCAACCACTACGTGGTGCGCCAGTCCGATGCGCATGCCTGGGCCGAGGTCTGGCTGGACGGCCGCGGCTGGGTGCGCGTGGACCCGACAGGCGCCGTCGCGCCGAGCCGCATCGAGCAGGGACTGGATGCGGTGGTGGGCAGCGAAGCCGCCGACTGGCGGCCGTCGCAGCAACCGGCATGGCTGAAGGACCTGCGCTGGGCCTATGAAGGCGTCGTCTACACCTGGCAGCGCTGGGTGCTGCAGTACGACCATGCGCAGCAGCAGCGGCTGCTGCTGGCACTCGGCGCCGGCGTGGGCGCCGGGCAGTTGCTGGCCGGCGTGCTGGGCGCACTGTGCCTGCTGGCACTGGTGCCGCTGTGGCGGCGCCGCGGGCCGGCAGACCCGGTCGATGCGGCCTATGCCCGCTTCTGTGCCCTGCTGGCCCGCCACGGCTGCGAGCGCGCCCAGGCCGAAGGACCGCAAGACTTCGCCGCGCGCGCCAGCGCACGGCTGCCGCGCGCGGCCGACGCAATCGCTGCCGTCAGCGCCGCCTATGTCGGCTTGCGCTACGGCAACCTGCCGGCCGCGCGCCATGCGCAGGCGCTGGCAGCGATGCGGGCAGGCATTCGCCAGATCGCCGCGGCGTTGCGGCATTAGGCCCCCGCCAGCCAGATCGGCCGGCACGCCCCGACAGAATTAGCTTCGTTTGATATAATTTCATCTGTAACTATATCGAATGCAACCGATCCGCCGCTCGCGTGGATCGCAACGCCTCCCGCCATGTCTTTCGAACAACGCATCGACCGCTTCTGCGCCAGCCATCCCGAGGCCCCGCGCGACCTGATCCTGGCCTCCAGGCTGCTGCTGCGCACCGCGCGCCTGCTGCGCGGCCATATCGACCAGGCGCTGGCCCCGTTCGAACTGGACATGAGCCAGTACCTGCTCCTGAGCATGCTTGCCGTCGACGACAACCAGCCCAGCATGCCGTCCGAGCTGGGCACCACGCTGGACGCCACGCGCACGCAGATGACGCGGCTGCTGGACGGCCTGGAAGCGCGCGGGCTGCTGCGCCGGCGGGCGTCGGCCAGCGACCGGCGCAGCCTGGAGCTGACCCTGACCCCGGCCGGCCGCCGGCTGCTGGAGCGCGCCGCGCCGGCGGTGCATGCCGCCTACGGCGAGGCCTGGGCGCCGCTCGGCGCAGGCGGCCTGGCCAGCGCCACGCGTGCACTGACCCAATTGCACCAGACCCTGGAGGGGCTCCAGCCATGAATCCCGGCTCACCCTGGCAGCCGCTGTGGCGATTGCGCGTCAGCATGCGGTGGCTGCGCTGGCTGAGCCACCGGCAGCGCCAGATCCTGCTGATGATGCTGCTGGCGCTGGCCACCGGCGTGGAGTTCCTCGAGAACATCATGTTCGTGTTTGCCTCCAGCCATATCGTCGGCGGCCTCGACGCCGACCCGCGCAGCTTTGCGCTGGTGCAGGCGGCCTACGCGGTGGGCAGCATGCTGATGATCCTGAAGCAGCAATGGCTGTCGCGCCGGTTCGGCTACCGCTACTACCTGACGGGGGCGCTGCTGCTGTTCATGGCGGGCACGGTCGTGGCCGCGACCAGCCATGCGCTGCCGCAGATGGTGGTGGCGCGCTTTATCCAGGGCGTGGGCGGCGGCGCGCTGTTCACCAGCTGCCGCATCCTGGTCAACGTGCTGTTCGGGCCGACGGCACGCCCGCGCGCCACCCGCATTTTCATGATCGGCATCTTCTCGGCGTCGGCGCTGGGTCCGGCCTTCGCCGCCGAGCTGATCGACCATGGCGTATGGCAGGACGTGTTCTACGGCGTGCTGCCGTTCGCCGCGCTGGCCACGCTGGGTGCCTGGCTGCTGCTGCCGGATGCGGAGCCGCGCGCCGATACCAGCGGCCCCGCGCTCGGGCCGCTGCTGCTGTTCGGCGCCGCCATCGTGACCTTGCAGACGGCGCTGACCGAGGCGCGCTTCGACGTGTTCTCGCACCCGCTGCGGCTCGCGCTGGTGGCTGCCGCGGGCCTGGCGCTGCTGGCCGTGTTCCTGTGGCACCAGTGGCACCACCGCGATCCGGTGCTGCACCTGCGCGCACTGCGCCACCCGGTGTACCTGACCGGCTTGGCGATGTACTTCGTGTACTACATGATCAGCAACCTGAGCGGCTACCTGTTCCCGATCTACGCCGAGCAGGCACTGAAGATCCCGCTGGCCACAACCGGCTGGCTCAACACCTTTGCCGCGCTGGTCAGCCTGGCCGGCATCTTCGTCTACCTGCAGGTGGCGCCGCGCCTGACGCGCAAGAAGCCGCTGATGGTCGCCGGCCTGGTGCTGATAGCCGCCACGGCATGGTGGTTCTCGCAGATGCCGCCCGACGCCGGCCCGCCGGCGCTGGCATGGGGGCTGGTCGGCAAGGGGCTGTTCGGCGTGCTGGTGATCATCCCCATTGCCGGGCTGACGTTCCGGGCGCTGAGTCCCGATGAATTCGCCCATGGCTACCGCAGCAAGAACCTGATGCGGCAGGTCGCCAGCTCGTTTGCCTCGGCGCTGGGTGCGGTGCTGCTGCAGAACCGCCAGTTCGCGGTGCACGACAGCCTGCTGCACGCGGTGGGCCAGCGCCCCGCCGAGACCGAACACTGGATGGCTGCCATGCAGGCAGCATTGGCCGCGCGCGGCTTCGATGCGGCGCAGGCCCACCTGGGCGCGCTCGCACAACTAAACGGGCTGATCGAGCAGCAGGCCAGGCTGATTGCCTGCGAGGATATCTATCGGCTGATTGCGGTGCTGGCGCTGGGTGCGGCGGCGTACATGCTGCTGCAGCGGCGGCTGGCCTGAAGCCCGCGCGAGCGGCTATGCGCAAGCCGTGCGACGACTGGAACTACTGCGGGACAGACGCGGAATTCGGGGAGAAGCGAAGGCACCGCGCACGAGGCGATGGCGCGGACGGGTCGCAGTGCCGGCGGATGCGGCACCGGCGAAGTACCTGCTCAGAACAGCGACAGCTGGCGCATGCCGAAACCGATGGTCTCTTCCACGCGCGCACGGGCGTGGGCCAGCGAGCCTTCTGCGCCAGAGTAATTGCCGGCGGCCCAGTGGTAGACCACGGGGATGTCGCCGCGCTCCGACAGGCGCACTTCGCCAAGCTTGTCGCCGCGTTCGTTGCGGTAGAAGTGTGAGCGGTAGCCGCGCTCCCAGTGGGGGGCGACAACCTTCTTGCGCCGCCGGGGCTTCGGCGCGGAGCCGGCGGTGGACGTCGTGGACGTCAGTCGCCGCGCTCTATCGGTACCCGGCGTGATGGCGCGGGTGAAATCCAACTGCATAGACTTCCTCTTTGTCGATTCAGCAGAACCAGGGTCGGCGGGGGCTGCCGCCGCATGCTTCGTGCATCGCAGTCGAGATAATACCTGCTGGCGCGCTTTCTGTAAGCAGTTCGTTGCGCTGAATCCCGCCTCCGGCAAGGCTTAGCGGGCCGTATACCCTCTTCGTATACGTGTCGGTATACGTCGGGGTATACGTCCCGCGCGGGCAGCAAAGCCTTGCCAGTTAACGGCTTGCGGGCAGTCTGGCGTGCCCGCGGCAATCAGCCCAGGTCGAGCGGAATGAAGATGCGCGCATCGTCGCGCTGCACCAGCAGTGCCACCTGCTTGCCCGATTTCGATACCAGCGACCTGAGCTGCTCGGCCGAGCTGATGGGCGTGCCGTTGAGCGACAGGATCACGTCGCCCGGCTGGATGCCGACGCGCGCGGCGGGACCGGCCACGTCCTCGACCACCAGGCCGCCGTCGATGCCGCTGTCACGCTTCTCCGCGGGCGTAAGCGGGCGCACCGCCAGCCCCAGCCGGCCACCGGCCTCGCTGCCGCCGCCCTTCTGTGCGACGGCCCGGTCCTTGGCCGTGCCCACCGTCACCGACAGCGTCATCGGCTGGCCCTTGCGGATGATCTTCAGCGAGGTCTGCGTGCCCGGCTTGATATCGGCCACGTGCTCGGGCAGGTCGCCCGAATGGTCGATCACGTCATTGTCCAGCTGCACGATGACGTCGCCGGGCTTCAGGCCAGCGCGCGCGGCCGGGCTGTCGGGCTCGACCGAGTTGACCAGCGCACCGGTAGGCTTGGGCAGCCCGAACGATTGCGCCAGCGCCTGGTTCACCTCCTGCACGCTGATGCCGAGGCGCCCGCGCGTGACCTTGCCATGCGCCACCAGCTGCTGCTGCACCTTAGTGGCCACGTCGATCGGGATCGCAAACGACAGGCCCTGGTAACCGCCGGTCTGGCTGTAGATCTGCGCGTTGATGCCGACCACCTCGCCGCGCTGGTTGAACAGCGGCCCGCCCGAGTTGCCGGGATTGACGGCAACATCGGTCTGGATGAACGGCACATAGGTATCGTCCGGCAGCGAGCGCGACTTGGCGCTGACGATGCCCGCGGTCACGGTATTCTCGAAGCCATATGGAGAACCGATCGCCAGCACCGGCTCGCCCACGCGCACCCGCGAAGGATCGCCCAGGCGCACGGTCGGCAGGTTCCTGGCGTCGATGCGGATCACGGCCACATCGGTCTGCGGATCACTGCCGAGCACCTTGGCCTTGAACTCGCGGCGGTCGGTCAGCTTGACGGTGACCTCCTGCGCGCCGTCGACGACGTGCGCATTGGTCAGGATCAGCCCGTCCGGGCTCACGATAAAGCCCGAGCCCAGTCCGCGCACCAGTTGCTGCTGGCCGCCCTG
Source organism: Cupriavidus sp. GW823-FHT06D04 (assembly GCF_058795055.1). Taxonomy (NCBI): domain Bacteria; kingdom Pseudomonadati; phylum Pseudomonadota; class Betaproteobacteria; order Burkholderiales; family Burkholderiaceae; genus Cupriavidus; species Cupriavidus sp. GW823-FHT06D04. The sequence goes on from NZ_JBXAHL010000003.1 coordinate 404,082, forward strand.
CGGACCCTGGAACTGAGGCCCGAAACGCTTGAAGAACTGGAACAGCGGATCGTCCGGATCGATGCCCGGCGGCATCTGCGCCGCGGTGCGCTGGGCGCGCGCGGTGACGCTGATATTGACCACGGCAGGCCCGTACTGTGCCACGATGCCGGAGAAATCCGTCGGCGTGGCCACGGCGGCCGCCGGCTGCGCAGGCGCGACGGCTGGCGCAGGTGCCGCGTACCCCGGCGTGATGACTTCCTTCTGCAGATAGGCATAGCCGCCGCCAAGGGCGGCAAGGGCCGCGATACCAACGGCCGTGCGAGCAATGGTCTGGCGCATCATGTGTGGTTCCTTTCCTTGTGCATCAGGCGTCGGCACTTTGCGACGCGACACGGTCATGCTAGCGACCCAGACTTAAAACAGACTTAAGGTTCAGCACTGGCCATGCACGGGCGTATCGAGCACATTTTGGAAAAGTGTAAATTTACATTGCGCCCAATTTAATTGTGTTTAATATATCACCATGGAACGCGACAACGACCCCTCCCCAAACTGGCTGCTGCTGGATCGCCAACTGTGCTTTGCGCTGTATTCGAGCTCACTGGCCATGACCAAGTTGTACAAGCCGCTCTTAAGTGAGCTTGGACTTACTTATCCGCAATATTTGGTGATGCTGGTGTTGTGGGAGACGGAAACGCTGACGGTCTCAGAACTCGGCGCCCGGCTGGCACTGGACTCGGGGACGCTGACGCCGCTGTTGAAGCGGCTGGAAACGGCGCAGCTGGTCACGCGCACACGTGACGCAGCCGACGAACGGCGGGTGCTGGTCAGCCTGACCGACTCCGGCCGTGCGTTGCGCCAGCGTGCCGAGCATATTCCTGAACAGATGTTGTGCGCCACGCAGTGCCCGGTCGAAGAGATCCAGGCCCTGACGCAGCGCCTGCATGCACTGCGGTCGTCGCTTGAACAAGCGCGGACCGATTCCAGCCTGCCGGACTGACGGCAAGCATTGATACGCCCTCTCGGGCAACAAACCGGAGCCTTAGATGAAACTCGAAAAAGTCGTTTATACCGCCCATGCCACCGCCACCGGCGGCCGTGACGGCCGTGCCACCACGTCCGATGGCCAGCTCGACGCCAAACTGGCCGTGCCCAAGGAAATGGGTGGCGCCGGTAACGGCCTGAATCCGGAACAGCTCTTTGCTGCCGGCTATTCGGCTTGTTTCCTGGGCGCCATGCGCTACGTTGCCGGCCAGCAGAAGATCGCCGTGCCCGCCGATGCCACCATCGAGGGCGCCGTCGGCATCGGCCCGATCCCGCAAGGCTTCGGCATCCAGGTCGAACTGAAGATCTCGCTGCCGGGCTTCGAGCGCGAGGCTGCCGAAAAGCTGGTCGAACAGGCGCACCAGGTGTGCCCGTACTCGAACGCAACGCGCGGCAATATCGATGTGACGCTGACTGTGGTCTGATCCTGCAGGCATGGAAAAGGCCGGTATCGCGAAGGCGATACCGGCCTTTTTGTTTGATCGCCCTGCCGTCTACTGAGCCGGCTCGGCTGCCGGCAATTGGGCGCAAAATGCGCGCTTCTGCGTCGAACTCAAGCGCTTGATCTCGATTTCCGCCTTCAACGCTTCGGACTTCGTCTCGAAGCGCAACTGGCCCAGGACGCGTATGGGCTTGCGCGATCGCGTGTATTTGGCGCCTTTTCCGGACAGATGCTCGGCGAAGCGGCGGGCAACATCGGTCGTGATTCCGGTGTAGATGGAATCACCGGTGCATTCGAGCAGATAGAGATACCAGGCGCTGTCAGCCGACATGGATGGGTAATGGGGGATTCAGCGAGGGATTTCAGCGGTAATGGTATTACGCCGGTGCGGCGGCGGCGAGTCATTGCATTTTCGCCGCGCCAAAGCAAAAACCCCCAGCCTTTTGGGGCTGGGGGTTCTGCGGTATAAGAGCCTGGCGATGACCTACTTTCACACGGGTATCCGCACTATCATCGGCGCGGA